>JACKAK010000005.1 GCA_020635115.1 Halobacteriovoraceae bacterium
AGTTGCCTGAGTAAGATGGTTGACAGTAAAGATATCCATCTCCCCCATCTCCACATATATCTACCATATCTGGTGATGTATCATTAGTTTGTGTTTGATTAATATCTACTGCTTCGCTTTCTGTTATACACGCTCCCCACAGTGTTGGATTTGCCGAGCTACATCCTCCTCCTGGTTTTCCACAACTCGCTCCACATCCTCCTCCAATCGTACACGTCGCCGTTTTTCCGGCCCAACGTGCTGATACCGAAGATTCACATGTCACTTTATCCACTGCTGCAAAATTGTAGAGAGCTTCCTCTGTTATAGGGTTCTGAAGCAAATAAGGAAAACTAACGCTTGAACAGGGCGAAGGATCAAAATTTTTTCTTTCAACTTTTGCTGTAAAAAAATAAGTGGTAAAATCATTTAGTGTGTTTGAAGTGATCTCTACGAAATCTCCTGTGTTTACAATACTTTCACCAGCATATGTGTTACAATTTTGTCCTTTATAAAGAATAATTTTATCTCCCTGTTTTACAGGTTGATTTCCAGAGATTGAAAAACTTATTTTGAGTGTTGGATTTTTTTCTGTTCCTGAAGCATTTGTTTCTCCAATATTGAAACTAGGACTTGTCATTACAATTGCAGTTGGAGGAGAAGGACTTGCAAGATAAGTATAACTAGGAGCTAGTTCTTCACCACTACAAGGAGACTCTTTCTGTCCTCTTATAACTTTTGCAAAGAATTTATAATCGGTTCCACTATGAAAGGTTCCTGTTTGCATAAGAGTTATAATATCTAGATTAACCGTTGCCTGGTAATACGCAAGATTATAAACATTCAGATTACTAGATACAGACTGCCCTACAAGATGTTCATCTGCACATCCACTTTGATTGTATAGTTTTACAATATCCCCCTGTTTCATTTCATCATTAAGATTTCTGATCACAAATGCTGGTTGATGGTCATTACTAACATTCTCAATAGGGCTTTTCAAAACGATGGATGTTATAACTCCAGGGACAGAGCTTTCTTGATTTTGTATGTTACTATTTGGTCTGATAGGCAATTGCCCATCTATTAAAATGTGACCTTGTCCCATTTCATTGAATTCATAAACATCATGTGGAGATCCAATGTATCCCACAAGAACAATCACTTGACTTACATCTCCATCTATAACTGAAACATTTAAGTTATTACCATTTCTGATAAAAGATAGATCATCCGGTGATATTCCAATGAAATTTATTTCATCACCAGCTGAGAAATTACTGATAGAAACGTTAGCTGGTTTATCCGATGCTAAGACAAATTTAGCATTGATTTGACCAGCATCATAAAAAATAAGACCACTTTGATCTGAGCTATCAAGATCGATACTAACTCCTGCTTGAACCACAATTGGATTTTCTATTGAACTCCCTGCAACCTGTGTATTATTATTGACATCTCCTCCACTTGAAGGATTATCATTTCCATCGACATTATAGGGAATTCCACTAGGAGGGATTTCCGGATACTCTGAACTATTTGAATGATCATTATTTGAAAAACTTTCTAATATGTACCTCTTGATTGCATCTGGTGTCTTATGTGTTTGGTAAAGGTTAGAGTCTGAAATTACATTTTTCACAGATAAGAGTTCACTTATATTTGGAGAGCGTTGAAGAGCTTCATTAAACCAACCTATTAGGACCAACTCATATTTACTTGTAAATTTTATTCTAAAATCTTCAATCGGATCATTTTGATCAACTCCAATTCCCATTTTTTGAAGTTGAAATATATAAAAGGCCTCTTCTGTTATTTGATTTGTAGTTGCAGTATTTCCTAGACCATAGTTTTGCAGTACTCCATATATTTCATAAAAATATGATGAAACTTCAGAATAATAGGCCGGATATGATTCACATGTAGCAAGAATGCGGTTACCTTCGCTATCTGAACTGCAAGAAAACATCCATTCTTCCCAGCTTGTATTTGTATTATATAAATCTGTCCCACCATTTCTATTATCAACTCCACCTAATCCATCATCTGCTTCAGAGTCATCCATCAATTTAATTCTAAATTCATAGGTGTAATAGCCACCTATGTCCAAACACTCTGTCACTGGTCGTATTTGATATCCTTGAGATATCGCCACTAAAATTGAAGTTTGAACATTTTGAAAAAACTCCACTCTACATGTTACACTTTTCGAGTAAGGATCTACTTGTTTGAAAAGACAAGAATCATTTTGGGTAAATCCACTAGGCGTTTCAACACTTGAAGTACTGATTTCATAACCAGAGTAACTAATATAAGAGTTTAACCACGACTTACAACCCATACTTAGGTATGAATCAGGGAAAGCAATTTTATAAGCGGGGAAAAGTGAATTTGCCCCATTAGCATTAAGGTAGGCATCAAAAGGAGTTTTTTCACTAGACCCTGAGTAGTCGTCTGTATAATATTTATTTTTTTTAACTATGAATTGATTTGAACTATCATTTTTCTTAACAGCATTTTGAGGAATACAAGCATTTCCAATCAATAATATCAACATTGTCCAAAATACGTTCTTCATTCTTACCCCTCAGTTTTTACCCTTTATCATTCTAAAACATATTCAGGACCTGAGGCCATTTCTTGAGTTTATCTAAATATCTATTCAAAATTACATTATGTTTCCACAACATTTGAAACTCGTTACTGACTCAAAACTATGGCACTTCACTAATCTCTGTAATCACATCTTAGCCAAGAATTTTTTTCGACATCAGTTGGGGAAGCTGAGTTATATTTCATGAGTACAGAATAAGGCCCACTTTGACCAAAACCCTCTCCAGAAACTTTAAGATGATAATTATTGGTTCCATCTAATGGTAAATATACTTTAGATAATGTTCCTAGATCGAGAATAGTACCACAAAATTCCTTATTATCTTTATAGACTGTGATTCGAGGAAGATGGTCACCAAAGTCTATATATTCAATTGTAATTTCATAGTATCCGGTACTAAGTTTCGAATTTAACTTAAAGATATCTCCAGTATCATCAACCTGAGAAGATGTATTCATTTTCCCAAATGTACCCATGAGTCTAATATCATTCGCTTGGCCAGGAACCATTATTGCTGAAGACGTTAAACTATTTGGAACATCTTTTAACTGATAAACAACTCCATTTGCACTATCTCCAATTAAATTTCCATATTTTATTTGTTTCAGATTATTAATCTCTTTTTCACTAAAACTCTCTGTTTCTCCATTTGTTGCATTTTTACAAATGAGTTCTGCCTCAACTTTATGAACTTTATCTGCTAAAAACCAAACTGTTGGTAAAATGTCTTTAATCTTAATTGAAATATTTGGTTCAAAAATATCAATCAATTTACTGGCCTCTACTAATATTTTCCCATCATAAATAAAATCTAATTCTATTCTACAAAAATCTACTTCAGAGTGTTTAAAAGGAATTAAGTCAAAATTCAAAATCTGTGGATAAATTTCAATTCCATGATACAGATGTGATTCAGGCGCACTTGCCATGGCCACAGGATTTGAATCATAACTGACAGAGGAAAATCTTAATCTTTTACTGATCATGGGTGTCCCATCATCATAACCATCATAATAACATCCTCTATCAGCACGCATACTTGTAACATAAGCATTTGGGAAAAATTCAGCTGAATACTCTAGATCAATATTATAAAATGTTTTGAAATCTGTATTATGCCCACCTTTAACGATCTCAAAGAAAAAGGTATCTCCGGCCATTACTGGAAGGATATAATCCTCTCTGCTTGAGGTAAGACCACAGTTGGCCACAGTTTCATTATTCCTATAGATATTTACAAAAACCTCATTACCGTTCCAACCAAGATGAGATAAATTTAGAGTATAATGCCCATCCTCTTTAACTGTAAGTTTAAAATTATCACTTGCATCTGATAGACTATTCACTCCGATACTACCTCGCAATCTGGCACTATTTTCAGAATCGGTAAAAATTTCTATGGCTGAATTTTTTGAATTAGGAGCATCTCCTGAATTGATATAAAAATTTGACATAGAATCACCTTCGACTTTTAATGGTAGAAGCGGAACAATTTTCCAATCACTATATTCAATCCATTCTTTCTCTCCACCAACTTGACATACAATATTAAATTTAAAAGTGTAAGTTTGATCAATTATATATGACTCAGAAGGAAATATATTATTCATTCGCAAGGGCAATATTATTTTTGAATTATTTATGGCCATAGTATCTGATTCGACTGCTGTAACTAAATCCCCCCTAACACCTTGAAGTAATCTATAGGTAAATTTACAAACATCAGCATTTGTTAAAGGATTTAATCCGATCTGAACTTCTTGTGGATAGACTAAAATACCTGATGGAGCAAGAATTGGATTTGAACCAAAGACAACACCATTAACTTCAATTCTTGTGCTATTATTTTCTGTGTCTGCTTTAGGTTTCGGAGGAGTTTTGTTGGTTAGAGTGAATACGTCTGAACATTCACTATTGTTAGTATCACGAATGATTTTCGCTCGTAATTGAGGATAATTTGTACTTAATGTGAAATCAATTTTTACATCGCCCGCAAAAACATTATCTCTACTTACTAAAACTGTATTGCAAGTTGAGTCTAGAATCTGAAGTCTATCCTTTTCCTGATGACCTCTAATTGTTAAACTATAACTTGATCCATTAAACTCTCCTGAAACTATAATTGGAGGAGATGGCAAATCTACACCAGCTCCTGAGTCTCCACCAGTTCCTGAGTATCCACCTGTTCCTGTGTTTCCACCAGTTCCTGTGTTTCCACCAGTTCCTGTGTTTCCACCAGTTCCTGTGTTTCCACCAGTTCCTGTGTTTCCACCAGTTCCTGTGTTTCCGCCAGTTACTGTGTCTCCGCCAGTTCCTGTGTCTCCGCCAGTTCCTGTGTTTCCGCCACTTCCTGTGTTTCCGCCAGTTCCTGAGTCTCCGCCAGTTCCTGTGTTTCCACCAGTTCCTGTGTTTCCACCAGTTCCTGTGTTTCCACCAGTTCCTGTGTCTCCGCCAGTTCCTGTGTTTCCACCAGTTCCTGTGTCTCCACCAGTTCCTGAGTATCCACCTGTTCCTGTGTTTCCACCAGTTCCTGTGTTTCCACCAGTTCCTGTGTTTCCACCAGTTCCTGTGTTTCCACCAGTTCCTGTGTTTCCACCAGTTCCTGTGTTTCCGCCAGTTACTGTGTCTCCGCCAGTTCCTGTGTCTCCGCCAGTTCCTGTGTTTCCACCAGTTCCTGTGTTTCCACCAGTTCCTGTGTTTCCACCAGTTCCTGTGTTTCCACCAGTTCCTGTGTTTCCACCAGTTCCTGTGTTTCCACCAGTTCCTGAGTTATCATCATTAGATGTTACTTTGTACTGATCAGAAATATATTTTACGATCAATGACTTTTTAAAGTAGCTAGGATAAGTTGAATCTGACTCAATTAAACTCTTTATAATACTCAATTCTGAGTTAGTAGGATATCTTCCTGCAAATTCTATAAACCAATTGTTAATTTCATCTGAAAAATGAGTTACAAGAAAATTTCTAAAAGGCCAAAAAACAGGAATACCAGAGGAAGGAAAATCTAATTGAATTTCAAATAACTTAAGGGCCTGATCATATCGATCAAACTCAGATAGGACTAAGCTATAATCTGATAATATTTTATTTATCCCAACAATGTAATTAAATTCTATCATTGCAGTATAGATTGGATCTATTTTACATAAAGAATAATTTCTCTTTCCTGTGCTTGATTTTGGACAACTATCTAACCAAACACGGGCCAGGCCGTTTCCTGTATCTTTTGAAGGGTCTTCAATAGGAATGTCTACAGGATCGTCATTGCTTGAATCATCGTTACTCGAACTCAATGATCTAATTGTAAAAGAGATATCATATGTATCATTATAGTGATTGCAATGGGTGACTGGAACAATATCTACATCTAGAACATGGAATGAATTTTTAAAAAGATAATCTGAATCTTTAGTTGAAGTAAGACAAGCAATGGTATTATTACCTTGTTTCATTTCATATAGGCATGTACCTTCAGGAAATTGATTTCCATTGTTATCCTTTATGTAAAACTCATTAATTTCATATCCATAATACACGATCTGCTGATTTATCCATGAATAACAATTCTGATGTTTACTTCCTTGTAAAAATTGAATCTTACTTCCAGGAAACTTGTAATTATCTCCATAGGCCTCAAGCAGCTGAACAAATCTATATTTCTCATGTTGTAAAATATAATCATCATCATTCGAGTTCGAATTTTGATAGTTATCTAAATTATAAGCTTGATTATCAAAACCAACTTTAGTCTTTTTTAATTGATTTTCTACACATGAATTAATCAATATTAATAAAATAATACTAACTAAACTCTTCATACAAACCCCTCATAGAAATTCATCTTATAATTTTATCCAATTAGGATTCAAAATAATGAAATTTCTATGATTATTTTATAAGTTATTCAAATCACTCAACCTATAAAAAGAAACTTATAAAAAACACTAAAACATGCTGCCAAATTCTCTCGTCACTTTAGAGTAAATTACTAATTTTACAGCTTTATGCAATTTTAGGAATGGCATATTTCGGAAGTCTTATCTCAAAGCAAGTATGTCCCTCATGCTTAATATATTCAATAGTTCCTTCATGCGTTTCAATTATACCTTTTGCGATACTAAGGCCCAGTCCAACTCCTGAACCAACTTCTTTTGTCGTAAAAAATGGATCCATTATATTTTCGATAATATTCTCCTCTATACCATTTCCAGAATCAATAATTCTGATAGAGATACTATTCAAGATTTTTATATCGATTAATATCCATTTCTCTTGGATTTTAGATATTGCCTCACAAGAGTTATTAATTATATTTATTAATGCCTGATTAATCTCTAGTGGTCTACATTCAATGAAACATTCATCTTCGGGCAAGTGAACAGTCAGATCAATTCTCAGGGCCTTTAGACGAATCGTACTAAAAGCTACGGCGCGATCAATTATTTTTCGAATATTGACAACTTTTATTTCTTCATCTGATGAATCGTTGGCAAAAGTTTTCAATCCTAAGATTATTTGTTCAATTCGATCAACGCCGTCTTTAACTTTTTCAACTTTTGAAATTACGGTATAGTTATCTAATTTATTATCTTTTGCTCTTTGTGAAAGTGTCGAAATATGACCATTGATGATTGTAAGTGGATTGTTGATCTCATGAGCAAGACCTGCGGCCATTTCACCAAGAGCAGTCATTTTACTTGATTGCATTCCCTTTTTTCGATACTCTAGTTCATTTTTTATTGTTTCGTTTAGTTTTTTGGCAGAACCAACGAGATTTGTAATATAAAGTAGAGCAATGACATTTAAAACAAATACACCATCCCCACTCAGTCTCATTGTTAAACACCAAAGGATAGATAAGAAAACTATAATCGTGTAACCAATAACGGCCTTTTTAGAGGCAGTGTATGCCAAAATAACTCCAGAGCATACTCCGATACATGTTGTTGTTAACATGATTTGTTTTACAGATTGTTCAAGAGGAAAAAGAATAAGAAAACATAGTCCCATTGAAATTCCACTAATCCACGTCCAAAATACGAAGTAGTTTTCCCATAAAAGATAATCCAATTTCTCTCCCCGATTTATTTTTTTCCAAAATAGAGTAGTTATAAACATTCTAAGGATAGTTGCTGCAATTAGAGGAATATACCAAATCATGTGAACTGAAATTGATCTATCATTATAAAATGTATATAGGATACCACTAGCGATTACGATCATAGCAAGTAGAGCAAAATAATTCATTTTGAATAATAGTTTTACTCTTTCGACTTCAACATAATTGATGTCTTTGCTGGACATAATTTGATCTCCTTAAAGATTCATATCGGCAATCCGACTCATTTACTGTAGTATTAAATAATATAAATTTTCCTTGGTAAAAGTATCTAAAATCATAACATTAGAGATCTTAGGTTAATATTTGTTGAACTTTTAGGAGTGAGAAGATTTTTTAATAGATGTATTTCTACGACTTAAACAAAGTATACAGAACTTTTTGTTGTTACGCCTTTAATATAATTAATTTTATAAAAACGGCCCCTTTGTGTGTTGAACGCATTTCTAGACATTGAATCTTCTAATTTAAAAATGGTTAAATGTTTTTCTTTCCCCTCGGGGGTTATTATCTTTATTTTACTTTGCAATTCTAAGGGCCTATCTGAATGTAAAATTATTCCAAGCCACTCATTTTTCTTAACATGAAACACTTCGCCTAAAAATTGATCATCTCTACGTTGGGTGTGTTGATTTTTAAGTTTTGGAAATAGAACATCACTTTTATTTCTGTGGTAAAAACCTCTGATGACACGATTTGGGTAGAGACTTTTAATTTCTTTTGCCTTTTCTAATTTGAATTCTTTAAGTAATAAAGAAATCATATTTTCCAGAGATAGACTCAAAAAGCGATTATCAAAACGAAAATATTTCATACCTATTTGACTAAGTTCTTCAATTTGCTCTAAGAGACAAAAGTCAGAGGTGTTAAACATGTATGTCCCTCTTGAGTTTTCTATTATAGGAAAACCTTTATGGGGTGATTCTTGAGAGTTACCTTCAACTTCAAAATATTTGATTTCTTTTAAATCATCATGATCAAAAACCAGAGGTGAAATAAGTGATCTTGGAGTATAAAAGAGTAAAATTCTTCCGAGTCCAAGGATTTCACATGGTACAGGTATATTCTTTACAATTTTAGCGAGATCACTTGATTCTAATTCAATAGAAAGGATCACTCTTTCAATCTGGCCAGGGAATAAATCAAAATAAGTGGAAAAGGAGTAACTATTGTGGTGTGCCGTTTCAAGAACTAATTGAAGTTTTAATTTTTTAAAATTACTGGCCACATAAAACAATGCTCCTAAATCTTGAATGCGTATACTGTCAAATGAGCTTAAATCTATTTTAGAAAACTTTTCTTTCAAAACTTCATGTTCGTCTTCAGTTGAGAGTTTATCCCACTCAAAAACGGTTTTTAGGCCACTATTTTTTGCTAACGTTGCAAGTTGAATAGACTCCTCAACTGTATGCTCTCCAAATCTTGAAAACAAATTATTTGAGATAATGACTTCACTAACTTCACTTTCTGAAAATTGATCTATTTGGGAAGTATTATATAGGTAAGTGACCAACTTTATCATAAAATATTCCTTTTTCTAAGAATATTATATGTCCTAACACCTTTAACATAAGGAATCTTAACTACCGTGCCAGGCCGTGAAGATTCAATTTCTTGTCCATCTACATCTATTAAATCCTCTAAAATAAATGCATACACATCACCAGAAAAAGGCAACAATTCTAGAAGATCTCCTTTTCTAAACTTTGATCTTACTTCGATTAACAAATGTTCATTCTCAATGACTTCTAAGACCATTCCTGCCACAACATAGAGATTCTCATCGTGTTCTCTTTGATTGTAGACTGAAGATGAGGTGGCCTTATCTAGTAGAGAGGCCTGTGTATAATCTCTATGAGTAATTTTTCGAAGTTCTTTTTCCCATTCTATAAAATTAGCATCTGTAAAGTTTTGATATTTTTTAAAATGTTCAATGGCCTCAGAGTATATTTTGGAAATAGTTCCTGCATAATGATGTCCCTTCATACGGCCCTCAACCTTAATCGAATCAATTTCTTGATCGATAAATTCAGGAAGAACACGAATACCTTCCAAATCTTTCGAGGACATGAAGTATGCCGTTTTCTGTTGTTGATTGATATTTAAACTGTATTCAAAACGACAACTATGTGCACATCCTCCTCTGTTGCTATCTCTTCCTTGTGTGTAATTGGAAATTGTACAATTTCCGGAATAGGCCATACACATCGAACCATGTATAAACATTTCAACTTCGATTCCTGCAAGTCTTTTAATTTTTCCACCTTCTTTAACTGAACATTCTCTTCCTAATACAATTCTTTGAACTCCAAGTTTTTTCCAAAACAAGGCGGCATCAACATTGAGACAGCTGGCCTGAGTGGATAGATGGATTGGAATTTTTGAGAGTCTCCCGACTTCTTTTACGACACCAATATCAGAAACAATGACTGCGTCAACTTCTAAACTCTCTAATAAAGTTAGAAAAGCTGGAAGTTCTAAAAAATCTTTATCATGAAAAAACGAATTCAAAACCACATATACTTTTGCCCCATGTTTGTGAGCAAAAAGTACGCCTTCAGCAAGTTCTTGTGGAGTAAAATTGTCACTTGCTGCACGGAGACCAAATTTTTGCCCCCCCAAATAAACTGCGTTTGCACCGTAAGAAACAGCAACTTTTAGTTTTTCAAGATTTCCGGCCGGGGCAAGTAATTCTGGTGTTTTAATCATTTTTTTTGCTTCCATTGTTTCCCTCTGGCATATATCAGAAAAAAAAGACATCATAAAGGGTGTAGGTAATGTCCATAGTGTAATATGATAAGGTTATGAAATTATGATTATTAAGAAGCTTAAATTTGTCTTTTTTATACTAATTTTATTTGTTGCATATTTCTATTTACAATACACATCCAATATTACTCGAATTGCCCCCTACCCCTATATTGTTAAAGTAGATCTCAAAGATGCGCAAGAGGCCTCAAAAGTTAATGTTTTGCTCATGGGGGATTTAAGTATAAAAGCACTTAAACCGGCCATCGAACAGGCCTTAGATGAGATTCAAAAAAACTATAATATTAGAGTCACTTTATTTGATTGGTCTAACAAAATTGATACACTCTCACGTGTGAGGACAAAAATAGAGTCACTCAAAAAAATACCTAAAGTAATTATCTATCATGGAACTACAAATGAGATGAAGGAACAAAAATTTCTTCTAAAGAATATAAATCAGCTCAAAAATGATATCAAATCATTTGAGAACCCTAAAATATTAACAGCACTAATGCTTTTTCCTGCATTATCACGTTTTATTTATTCAAATCCTTCTGTCGTATTAACCGAAAACGTTGTTATAGATAATTATGCTTTTGAGGATAAGGACTTATTTTTAAGAAATGAATATCTTTATAAATTATATGAAATGGAATTAACCGAGCTCAGTAACAAAGTAAAAAATGACAATTCAGTTTTTTTAAATATTACTACCCCTGTAGATTTAGAAAAAAAGGTCCTTGCTTGTCAAACTTCTACTTCACAAACTCTTGAAGATCTACTTTTAAAAATTAAAAATTTGCTTAAGGAAGGAAAATATAAAGACTCTCTTCTGAAGCTTATGAATATTGAAGAAAAAGTAAAAACAAATGCAGAGATCTACTATCTAATGGGGAAAATACAACTAAAAATGGGCAATTTTGTTCAAGCACAATACTCTCTTCTAAAGGCCCATTCGTTAAATTGTGAATTTATTACAAATAACCCTGTTTTTGCAGGAATTTCGAAAAAAGTTGCTAAGTCTTTAGGTACTCCAATAATAGATATGTTCTCAAATGTTAATAAAGTCATTGGTAAAGATGCTATTTTTCTAAATGGTCAGGCCCAAGAAATTTATTATATGAACTTGGTTAATGAGATTAAGGCCATTTTAAAACAGGCCCTCATCTAAATTCCAAGATTGTCCATTATTGGTGTAATTTTATCTTCCTGGTTCAGATCAACCATTCTTTGTCCGAGCCACCTATATCGATTAAAAAGTGCTTTATGTGGGTTTTCAACCAACATTTTTTTTAATTTTTTTTCTTTGATGGACTTAAACTCGTAACGTAATAAATCTATAGAATTAAATAGTAACCCCGTTAAAATATCAACGAGTGCTTCGTCTTTGGTACTTAAAATAATATCTTTAATAGTTGAAGGGATTTCAATAAATTCTTCAAGAGGTGTAAAATTGTTTACTCGGGCAGAATTTTGAATCTCTGCAAATATTTCAGCAGATTGTCTAAGTTGAACTTGCATACGTGAATTTTCAAATTCTTCTAAAGCTTCTTCAATTTTATTAAGTTTTTTAAGAGATGCAGTACACATTTTTTCAACTGCTAAATAGTCTACAATTTCATAATCAATCTCGCGTCTTTTTTCAGCACTGAGAGGATTATCTTCTTTGTCCGGAGTGATTAGACGTTCAACTCTTAAGTTATCAAATTTACCTTCATCAATTTTTGGAATTGTTTTCAGTGCTAGTTTTGCTTTATGGGCTATTGTTTTAGTGTTGCTTTCTTTTCCCGTAATAACATCAAATGCGCCCAGGCCATATAATTGTTTTATTTGTTTTTCATTTAGATCCATTAATGGAACAAGGACGACTTTACTTTTTGTATCTGAGATTAATTTTTTATAATAATTTAAAAACTGAATAGCAAGTTTCGTTTCGTTGGCCAAAATGGCACATGGAAAGTGTTCTGGTTTGAGATTTGCTTTTATTTCAGATTCTTTAAGACCTATTGTGCTGCACTCCTCATCACTTTCAAAATGATCCTTCACTTCTAATAATGGCCCTTCGACATTTCCCAGAAAAATCATGAGATTCTTTTCCATAAAAATCTTCCTCAAAGAGTTAAAGGGATAAAAATAACATTTTATCCCTTTTTATAGATTTAAATCAAATCAATTCCATTTCTTTTACAGCATTTCTTTCATCACGTAACTCATCCAGTGTCTTATTAAACTTCTCTGTTCCAAAATCATTATGTGTTAAACCTTCTACAACTTCTAATTTTCCATTCACTGTTCGACATGGAAAAGAGAAAATGAGTCCTTCATCAACTCCATATTGTCCTTTAGAAGAGAGACACATAGAATATGTCTCACCTTTTGGAGTGTCGTGGGTCATTTGATATACACCTTGAACGACAGCATTTGCTGCTGAAGCAGCAGATGAAGCACCTCTGGCCTTGATAATAGCGGCCCCTCTTTTTTGTACAGTTGAGATAAATTCTTCTTTTAAATAAGATGTATCTGAAATGCTTTCTGTCACTGGGGCACCATTAATTTTTGCATTATAAAAATCAGGATATTGAGTGGCAGAATGATTTCCCCAAATTGTCATATTCGTCACAGCAGTTATATCAACACCGGCCTTTTTAGCAAGTTGTGTTTTAGCACGTAGCTCATCAAGAGCAGTCATGGCAAAAAATCGATCGTTTGGAATATCTGGAGCATTATTCATGGCTATTAAGCAGTTTGTATTGCAAGGATTACCTACAACGAAAACTCTCACGTCACTTGCTGCGTTATCATTGATGGCCTTCCCTTGAGCGGTAAAAATACCACCATTGATTTTGAGAAGGTCTGATCTTTCCATACCGTCCTTACGAGGTACTGATCCAACGAGGATGGCCCAATTAACATCTTTCATGGCCACATTGAGATCATCAGTACAGACAATGTTTTTGAGTAGTGGAAAAGCACAGTCATCAAGTTCCATGGCCACACCCTGGAGTGCAGGAAGAGCTTGAGGGAGTTCGAGGAGTTGTAATTCAACTTCAGTTTCTGGCCCAAACATTTGTCCAGAGGCGATTCTAAATAGAAGGGCATACCCAATTTGACCTGCCGCTCCAGTGATTGCGACTTTTACTCTTTTTGTACTCATAGATGACTCCTTAGTAATAAAATAGAGGTTTAAATTATCTTATAAAGACTAACATTTAGTATATATATAGTTACAGTTGACTAATATACACCATAACGCATACTATGCCAGCAAAAGGTGTTAGAAATCTGAGCTATTAAATGGAAAAAAAGAATAAAAACAACAAAGGGCGAAATAGTAATAATCGCTCTCGCAATAATAAAAATAATCGAAATAAGAATGTAAAATCTTCTTCATCGGCCAATGGTCAAAATAGGAACAGAAAAAGAGTTCGCAGAAGAACAAGTGGTGGAAGTGATATTTTTAGAAAATATGACAACTTGTTGAGTCAACATCTTATTTCACGAAAAAAATATTTTGAATATTACTATAGGGCAAATGACCAATTATTATCAAAATTAGAGGATAATTTTTATAAATCGCTCAAGCAGTTGAGAGATTTTGAGACAGGTCTATCTGAAGAGGACAGAATAAAACTAAAGTCGAAGTATGAAGGACGTCCTATTGATACAACTTATACTGCAAATAGAGAAATTACACCTGAAGGTGAGATCGTTAGTATTGCAGATGTATTTGAAGATCCGCATCATTTGGAAACTCAGAGAAATCATGAATGGTCCAATGATACAGAAGAGTCTTCTGGAAGTTATGAAGAATACAAACGCTATAAAGGTATTGAGTAAAATCTGTAAAACATTCAGCTTTTTAATTTTCATTAGATATTAAAAGTAGTTCCAAACAATTATTTTTGCCAAATTGTGAGGCAAGAATAGGAATGCACCATAAGTCAATTTTCTAAAAAGCAAGTCCTACACCTGAAATCACTTCAGACATTTCAAAATTATAATCAATGTAAACATAACCACCTAAAAGCTGTAAACCGACAAAAGGATCAGAATTTTTTATTCCACCGCTAAAATTTAAATAATAAGGTGTGAACAAGGTAAAAAAAGTTGAGTAATACAATTTATTAAGGTCCCAAATATCATAAAAAGAATATCGAATTTCACCTGATAAGGCCAAAAAATCAAATGGGGAAATTCTCTTTGTTGATCCAATTGCAAATGAATAATAATTGCCTTGGGCCAAAGTCTTTTGATTGAAAATATACCCATTACTGGATTTATAAACGACCTCTTTTATCTGACTCCACTCTGAACTAATTCCAATTTGGAAATCACTATTTTCACTTTCATAGAATTGATATTTATGAGAGATGGAAAAGATATTTTCAGATTCTGAATTGATTGAATATAACGGAAAAAAGTGTCCATATTCACTTCCCATTAGATAACCTAGACCGATAGTAGATTGGTATGAATTACTACTAATTGTGATTAGTGGTTTACTTGTTCTATTAAACGCTCCACCAGGTAGTAGAGGTAAAGAAAACATCTTAGGGTTGAATATATGAGAGTCGATGTTTATATCACTGGCCTTCAGCATTCCTGTGGAAAGAGCACGTCTTGTTCTTTCAAATTGTGGATCATATTTGAAATTCTTCATCCTTTCGTCTAATTTTTGTCCATATCGGATGTTAAAGGACTCACTACTTTTTAAGAAATTATTAATTTCAAACTTGGCCTTATCCATTTTTTTTTGTTGTTCATAAGTCTTAGCAAGTAATAGGTGGTAGACTGATTGATATCCTATATCAGGGCAATTTTTTTTAATTACTTCAAGCCTCTTTTGGGCTTCAAAGGTCTTCCCTTTTTTTAAAAGTTCATTAACTTTTGTCAAATCTTGAGATACTTTAAAAGCAGAAAAGTAATTGCAGTAGTTTAATTCATTTTTGGCAAATAATTGTTTATCACTAGTTTTGTTTTTTAGGATTTTCTCTAGAGTAGCACCATTTTGTACTAGTTTCTTGTCATCAGTTCTCAATACACGGCCTTTATAAAGATATATTCCGCTTGGAGATTGTTCTATTTGATTTCGGTTAATTGTGTTCATTGTGCATGAGCATAAAATAAGTACGAAGTATAAAAGACAACTTTTCATATAAAACTCGCTAAAAAAAACCGGCCTTCTTGGGGCCGGTTTATTTTACAAGATAATCTTAAAAAGAAAAATTTTGTTTTTTAAAATTTGAATTAAGCAAGAATGCTTGCAGAAATATCTTCCATAGTTGGAGTCGTAATTTCTGGATTAACAATTGTAGAAGTTCCTGATTTGTTCAAATAGTTTTCAATTGTTTCTTGGTGATCCTTAAGAATTGCATCTCTAAGTTCGTCGTGTGAAATGCTTAATACCTCAGAAACTTTTGTTAACATTTTTAAAGGAATACTACAAAGAGCTCTTTCAACGTTAGAAATAAACTGACCATTTTTGTATCCTAAAAGATTTGAAAGCTCAGATTGTGAATAACCTTTTGGGTGGTTTATTCTTTTTGTTCTAATTAGTTTTGCAATGTTTTCAAATGAACGCATAATTTTCTCCTATCCGTATGTTTGTTCTGTATATAACTAAATGCTACGCATCTAAATTTTTTATGTTGCTCAATATAATCACACTACGCATCAAGCTCAACACTTACTTTAACACGGGGTAATTATTACAGACTCTCTAAATGACCGAAATCATATACCTTTAACGCTCAAACTCTAAAGTAAAGTCTGTTAGTCACTTATCCGTGCGTTTTAATCAATTTTTTTTAGTGTGAAAAGTAATTTTTTGTAAGAAATAAATATTTTGAAAAAAATACTGGCCAAGTGTATAAAATCGGATTTGTTTAAATTATTGAAATTACTAAGGAGAGGACATGCTTATTGTAAGCTGGAATATAAATGGCATAAGAGCAGTTTACAAAAAAGGTTTTTTGGTCTGGTTAAATGAAGTTTCTCCAGACATCGTTTGTCTGCAAGAAGTAAAAGCGACTCTAGAGCAGATTCCCAAAGAGATTTCAGAGCATCCAGAGTATAGTTTATATCTAAGCTGTGCACAAAAAAAAGGATACTCAGGAGTTGCAATCTTAATAAAAAAAGATATCCCGATTATTGGAGTAACAGAAGGTCTTGGCGAAGAAATCTTTGATAACGAAGGAAGAACTCTAATTATAGAACATTACGATTTTATTCTTTTCAATGGATATTATCCAAATGGTCAACGAGATCACGGAAGAGTCCCCTACAAACTTTCCTACTCTCAAAAAGTTTTAGATACAGCACTTGAGTTATTTAAATCAAAAAATAAAGAAATCATTCTTACAGGTGATTTTAATACTGCACATAAAGAAATTGATTTGGCCAATCCAAAAGGAAACACTAAAACAACTGGATTTTTACCAGATGAGCGAAAATGGGTGGATCATTTGATTGATAGTGGTTTTCAAGATCTATTTAGAGATTTACATCAAAACGAAACTGGACATTATACATGGTGGACACATCGAAATAATTGTCGACAGAGAAATATAGGATGGAGAATAGATTATTTTTTTACCACTAAAAAAATTGCTCAAAAGGTAAAATCGTGTGAAATACTAAAGAATGTCATGGGCTCTGATCATGCACCTGTTTGCTTATCTATATGAAATAGTTGACATTTTTTTTTATTTTCACAACTTTTTCCAACAGAATAACTCAACTACGAACTGAATTAGACCGATAGGCCATCATGAAAGTACTAATTATTGATGATGATGATACAATCAGACAATTAGCAGTCTTGTGTTTAACAAAGAAATTTCCTGCCTCTGATTTTGTCGAGGCAGCAGATGGAAGTGCTGCAATTACACTTTTGGGCCAAGATAAGTTCGACTTAATCATTTGTGATTTTGAAATGCCTAACAAAAATGGCTCAGATGTTTATCATTTTATCAAAGAACAAGATATTCTTACTCCATTTATTTTACATACAACTTTAAACCTAGAACAATTACAAAAGATGCCTTCTTCATTTCCAGACGTATCTCAGTTTGAAGGCTATGTTAACAAAATGGAAACTCGAATTGCTCTGCCAGAGATAATTAAAAAAGTTGTAACTCCAGAAATCTTTGGGCCAGATGAACGTAACTCAACTGATTTTTATAAAATTAAAATCTATTATTTTTGGCGTTTCGATGAAACCTTATGTGACATTTGGGTAGGTTTGTCTTCAGAGAAATTTGTTAAAATAATTCATAAAAATTCTGAATACACTAAAGCTGATATCGATAAATATATTAAAAAGAAACAAAAATACCTATACATCCATAAAGATGATTTCGAAAATTTTTGTGATGGATATCAAAAACTCAATTTTTTAGTTCGCAAAGATAAACCTTTTGATGCAAGTGATGAAAACGAAAGACGTAAAGCGCACGCTTACATTCATCACATTATACTAGAAATAGGTATCACTCAAGAAGTCGTTGAAATAACAAAACGTATGATTGAAAATATTTTTTCAACTCCAATCAAGGGCCAAACTGAAATTTTTAAAATGATGATTCGTCACTTTGAAAAAAGAGATTATATCTATGATCATAGTTATATGGCCGCACAAATTTCATGTTTTATTTGCAAACAAACAGAGTGGGCAAGCGACGACACATTACAAAAGCTCATCTTAGCATCAATTTACCATGATGTTCTAATGACAGATCCTAATGTCGCAATGGTTGAAGATCTGGCCTGCAAAGAATTTAGAGAATTATCTCCAAATGATAAAAACTTAGTAAGAAATCATCCATATAAAACGGCCGAGTTAGTTAGGGAAAATATTACTTTTCCAGCAGATGTTGATAAAATCATCTGGCAACACCATGAAAAGCAAGATGGTTCCGGATTTCCAAGAGGATTAGATCATACCCAAATTACTCCACTTGCGATAATATTCATCATTGCTCACGATTTTGTAAAGGAACTCTACCGGGAGCAATTGGACGAATCGCAATTTATGAAAATTCAAAAGAAACTGGAAATAAAGTATGATAAAGGCAACTTTAAAAAGATTTATACTTCTTTTGTAAAATCATTAAACAAAGTTAACTTGGTAGCGTAAAAACTTTATCACTTGGAATATATTTTCAAGCACAGTGTACTGTAGTTGGCACTTTAACTACAAAGAACTCTCTACGAATAACACAATTTCAGATGGTTATCTACATATTATTGAAATTTGCTTAAGAGTTTTAAAATAAAGGAGACACACTTTTTAAAAGTAGTACATATGCTAGTAAAAAAAATTCAAACACTTTTAGGATTAATTCTCATAGTCACACTTGTTTCTTGTGGAAAAGGATCCATTACAATTGAGCTTTTTAATAAACCTCAAAATGGAGAAACTATAAATAATAGTGCTGGAAATAATAATAACAGCAATATCACTTATCCTTCCAGATGGGTAGACTTTGGAGGACGTGCTAAAACTCTAAAGGTTGTTGGAAATAGACTTTATGTAAACAAAGAATATATGGGTCTTGAAATATATGACATAAGCGATGAATCAAATCCTATTCAAATAGGTGCATACAGAACTACATACCGGGAAATCAACGATATAGCAGTTTCAAGTGATCATCATTACGCTTATTTATCAGAAGTTACTAGAATAATAACCCTAGACATTAGTGACTTAGATGATATCAAGGTGAAAAATATTCAAGTTTTTACTAATACAGTTTCACAAATACAAATTTCAAGTGACGATTCAACTCTCTATTTTTGTAATGAATCAGCGGGTTTGAAAATAGCTGATTTATCCTCATCAGGAGTTCCAAGCATTCAAGGTAGTTACAATACTCCAGGGTCCTGTAATAAATTTAAACTCTCTACTGATGAAAATACCGTTTATGTAGCAGACGGAGGAGCAGGTTTAACAATTGTTAATGTGGCAAACAAATCAAGTCCAACTCTTTACTCAAACATTGATTTAACCTTTAATGGTTATGATGTTGATATTTCCTCCGACGGAAATTACGCGTATATGGCCGATAGTAGTAACGGACTAAGAATTATTGATGTATCAAACCCAAACTCACCAAGTTTAGTCGCAACTTATGGTACTTCAAATTTTTCATATGGAGTAAAAATTTCAAGTGATCAAGATACTGTATATGTTTTCAATTATACAGGTGGAGTTATTTCTATAAATGTTTCCACAAAAAACAATCCTATTCATCAAAATACAATTGATACTGATGGACTTGCTTTTTATGGAGACCTATCACTATCAAAAGATTTTCTTTATGTAGCTGATGAAAGAGGTGGACTTGTTGTTATGGATGTTTCTACTCCTGCTTCACCTGCTATAGTAAAAACGATCCCTACAACATCTTCTCCCGAAAGAATGGTAATAAGTAGTGATGAAAAATACATGTATATTGCAGACGCATTTATGGGACTGATTATTGTAGATCTCAAGGCCAACTATGGGCCACAAGTGATTGCAAGGTATAAAAATTCAAACCAAACTGATGGTCTTGACATCACTAGTGATAATAAGACTATTCTTTTGGCCGACGGGACAAATGGTGTAATATCCATAGATATATCAAATCCTTCAAATCCAATCTTACTCGATACATTTACCGCAATTTCTACAGCTAGAGATGTTAGAATTTCTAGTGATGATCAATATGCGTTTGTTGCAAATGGAATGAATGGTTTATTCATTATCGATATGTCAGATAAATCTAACTTAACTTTTTCAGGATCCTGGTACGCTGCAACGGACACAGCTTACCATCTTGAATTATCCTCTGATGATCTGACTGTATATTTAGCTCATGGTCTAGGAGGATTAGTTATTATTGATGTTGCTAACCCATCCGCGCCAACGTTAATAGGATCTCACTCCGATGGCGGTCTTGTTCGAGAATTGGCCGTAAATGAAATTGACAATGAAGTTTATCTCGGAAAATGGTCCTCAGGAGGATTTTGTGTTTCAGACATTTCAAATCCAGCGTCTCCGAGTTTTGGTACATGTGTTTCAAGTAATACTTTTAACGGACTTTTATATCTCTCTGAAACAAATTATGTTTTAGGGGGCGTCGGTACTATTGGCCAATTGCCCTTTGATATTTCAAATCCGAGCACTCCTGTTGCAGGAACTGCCCATGACTCACTTGGTGGAGGAAGTGTTTTTTCAACTATCCCTTCTTCTACTTCCAGAGTTTATGCTGGTGATAGTTATGGTGGAGTTTTAGTTCTAGACATTTCTAATCCAAATATTCCAACAAGAATCACAAATCCATGTACAATAATAACATTTTGAGCTTTAAAGTTAATTTCTGCATTCTAATAAAATAATTACTCAAAAATACAATTACCTTTAAAATATGTTTTTCTGACAAGCTTGTCCATTTTCTTACGGCGTTTAGATAAAGGTGAAATAAGATCTTTTAGAACCTTTTCTGCTTCTTCCGAAGAATGAACTGAATTTTCTACAAAAATAAAACTCGCCTCTTTGCCCTTTTCAAAGCTACCTAGAATTGAATCAAGTCCTAAAATTTCAGCATTTTTTAGAGTTGATCTGTAAAGAGCTTTTGTATAATTTACTGAATCTCTGCCAGCTTTTTGATGTTGAGTAACAAAAGACTCCATTACATCAAACATTGATAAATAAGGGCCTCCACCAATATCACTACCTAAACCCCATTCAACTCCAAAGTGATTGGCCTTTTCAATATCAAACAATCCAGAGCCAAGTCCTAAATCTTCTACAGGAGCATTTGAAGTTGGACAATGAGCTATCTTTGAGCCACTTTTTGCAAGTAATAGGAATTCTTCATCAGTCAAATAAATACAATGCCCAAAAATGCTTTGGTTTCCGAGCATATTACAACGATCATAGATCTCAGTATAATTTTTTACGTCTTCAAATCCAGGAAAGCTGTGAAAGATTCCTAGAGTGATATCAATTTCATCTTTTGTCTCGCATAAATGTGTTTGCATATAACAAAAACTCTCTTTCGCCATAAGCGCAGTCCTTTTCATTACATCAGGTTCAACTGTCATAGCAAATCGAGGTGTAACAACATATGAATCTCCGTATTTTTTAATATACTCAGAAACCATTTCCACAGCTTCGCTATCTGAATGTTTAAGATATTCAGGAGAATTCATGGTCATAAGAACATGACCTATTTTGAAGTGACCTTTAAAATTTTCAAAAGCATGGTCAACTGTATGCCTGTGAAGAGATGAGTAACAACCTCCAGCAATTGTTCCACAACTGGCCAAATATTTGGCAAATATTTTTGCTTGTAGACTTGAAAACGTTTCCTTTTCAAATTTTCCTTCCTCCGGCCAAGTAAATTTTTTTAACCATGAAATTAATGATGCTTTATCTTTTGAACGCACTTCGTCTTGAACCCAATGAAAATGCAAATCTATAAATCCTGGCAGCGCCAACAAATTAGAAAAATCATGCCACTCAATATTATTTTGTAATAATTCAATCGGAGCTTCGCTTTCTTCTCCAGCAAAAGCAATATTCTCTCCGATGACAATAATGACACCCTTGTGAATATAGTTTGCATGTAGATCATCAATGGGATTAATTAAGGAACACTTGAATCCTTTTAAATTATTTTGAACCAATTTTTTTTCCTTTTTTGTATAGCATTTTGCTATAATACATAAGATTTATTATTACTATTGGGATTAGTCATGTTATCTATACGCATTAAACATCTTATCATGCTTTTATTCTTCCTTCCACATTTGCTCATTACGAAAGTATTTGCTGACAATAATGTTCAAGAATTCCAAATTAACGACATCCTTGAAATAGAATTTGATAGTTCGATTAATACGGCCACCTTAGAGTACTTGAAATCTGCCTTAAATAAGGCATCAATTTCCAAAAGTGACGCTCTACTCATCAAAATGAACACTCCTGGTGGATTTGTGACAATAACAAAGGACATTCTCACTAAATTTGGTGAGTCTGATATCCCTGTCTTTGTGTGGATAACACCCGAAGGGTCCTCTGCTTCAAGTGCTGGAGCATTAATCTCTAGTGGAGCTCATTTATTATATATGAGTGAAGGAACAAATATTGGAGCAGCAACCCCAGTCGAGCTAAGTGGAGATATCAAAAAAGGCGATCTAAGAAACAAGGCCATAAATGATTTAGTTGCTCTCATTCAGAGCTTAGCAAAAACAAGAGGACATGACCCTAAAAGCTATAGTGAAATGATCTCTGAAGGAAAATCATTTGATGCAAAAACTGCAAAAGAAAAAAATATAATAAATGGTATTGTGAGTAATTATAGTGAATTATTTGAACAGATAAATGGATCTAAATATCGACTCAAAGGCCAAGACTTTTTACCAATAGTAAAAAACCCTAAGATTACAACTTTCAAAATGGACTTTGGGCATCTACTTTTAAACATTCTAGGTCATCCTTCTACGGCCTATATTTTGTTTTTAATTGGAGCGGCGCTTATCTACCTCGAGCTTCAGGCCCCAGGTGGGATGATTGCCGGCTCTATTGGGGCCGTATTTCTCATCTTGGCCGGAATTAGTTTTCAGGTTTTACCTCTAAACTTTGGAGCACTTGGTCTGATTATTTTAAGTTTTATTCTCTTTATCCTTGAGGCCTTTATAACGAGTTATGGACTCCTCACTATCGCTGGAATTGCTTCAATGCTCTTTGGATCACTTTTCTTATACCGTACAGAAAATTCGTATATTGAAGTTTCTCGTCCTTTAATTTATTCAAGTGCAGGAGCAATCATTCTTTTTGTACTTTTCATTGTGTTATTTTGGATAAAAGATGCAAAATCTCTACAGAATAGGGATGATTTTTCATTAATCGGAAAAAAATGTTCTATAGAAGGCATTGAAGAAAATGAAAATGGAAGCTATTTATACTCTGTCAAAGTAGGGGGAGAAATTTGGAAAGCTAGTTCTACTCAAAAATTTCAACTGAATGACAAGGCAGAAATTTTAGGCCAGGATAAGGAAAAATTAATCTTAAATATTTAATTGAAGGAGATATTATGCCATTAAATTTTATTCCAGCGATTGTAGTCTTACTTATTTTACTGACGCAAATTTTCAAAATTCTTAATGAGTACGAACGTGGTGTAGTTTTTAGACTCGGAAAATTCGCTGGAGTTCGTGGTCCTGGTCTAATCATTCTCATTCCAGGTGTGGAAAAAATGAGAAAAATCGATCTCAGAACTGTCACAATGGATATTCCATCTCAAGATATCATAAGCAAAGACAACGTTACGTTAAAAGTTAATGGGGTTGTCTATTTTCGAGTAGAAAATCCGCGCAAGGCCATTATATCTGTCGAAGATTTTCTACAAGCAACAAGCCAAATTTCACAAACAACATTAAGATCAGTTATTGGACAGTTTGAACTCGATGAAATTTTATCATCAAGAGATTCAATAAACATTAAACTTCAAGAAATTCTCGATGAACAAACTGAGCCATGGGGTATTAAAGTAACTACTGTCGAAGTAAAAGCAATAGATCTTCCAATCGAGATGCAAAGAGCAATGGCAAAACAAGCTGAGGCCGAAAGAGATAAACGTGCAAAAATTATTTCAGCAGATGGAGAAATGCAAGCTGCTAAAAAATTGGCCGAAGCAGCTGAAATTCTTGATGCCCATAAAAATGCTATCGTTTTGAGATACCTAGACACAATGAAAGAAATTTCTTCAGGACAAGGTAAATCCACAACCTTCTTCCCACTTCCTGTAGATTTCCTTACAAATTTTATTAATAAAAATTCTTGAAGGTTCGTATGAAAAATTTATTTTTTATCTTTTCCTTATTTTCTTTCTCGTCGTTTGCTAAAACAGACCACCCTTGGGCACAAATAATAAAAAAACAAGGTGTTGTTAAATTCAAAGATATTGATGTAAAGCAAGATGAGATGATCATGGATAAAGGGATTCTTGAAACTGGCCCAAAGTCCTTTGTTAAATTTAAAGTAAGCCAAGTTAAAAATACAATTATCCTAGGCCCTAACTCGAAAATGGATATGGTAATGCTCCACAACCATAAAACTCAGAAACACGAACACATTTACACCCTCACAAATGGAATATGTCGATGGATAAGTGGAGATTCTAAAGTCAAAGATCAAAAAATAAATACTCCACATGCTGCAATTGGAGTGAGAGGTACAGATTATTATCTTAGTACAAATGATTTATTAGGAGAAACTGAAATCATTGTCTTTGATGGACAAGTTAATTTCGAATCAAAATTAACTGATAAAGATGAAAAGCTTATTTCAAAAAACCAATGGGGTGGTGTCGGTGGCCGTTTTGGAAACAAGATTGGAAAAATTCTAAACCTTGACCAAAAGGTCATAGAAACCTTTAAAAGTATTTTACCAATTGAATAATGGATAGACGTTTTTCTCTTATACCTTTCACAAAAAATAGTTTGGACATTTCAGTTGACTGTAATGTCCAAATTGAAAATCTATTACTTAAGGCCAATTACTCTCTAGCAGGTGATATAGATAAAATATCTTTTCCGCAAATTAATTCGTCCCCACAAAGAAAAGATAACTTGTGGACAACTACATGTTTTGAGTTATTTATAAAATATGATGATTTACAATATTTAGAATTTAACTTCTCCCCTTCTCAAAACTGGAATGTTTATCATTTCAAATCATATAGAGATAAATCACCCAATGTTTTTGATATTGATAATATTTCTATAGAATCAACTTATTCGAATAATAAATTCAGCTTAGCTGTGGGTATTGATCATTGCCCATTTATTAACCACCCAAAAGAAATTCACCCTTGTGCAGTAATTGAAATCAAAAATAGTGAAACATACTACTATTCAAATATCCATTTAGGAAACAAACCGGATTTTCATCAATTTTAGTACAAAAAATGGCACCCCACTCCAAGACTTTCGTTATTATTTCATATATTTTAGTTATTACAAATTTGTAATATTAAAAATAAGGAAAATATTTGAATTTTGAAGGGCAAAATCCATTTGAAACACTTTTAGAGTCTATAGGTTTTAAGAGAATCGAAGGACAAGTTTTTGGCCAACTATCACTACAGGATGAGGCACTTACTCAAGAAGAAATTGAAAACCTTCTTGGTCTATCACAAAGTTCAGTCAGTCAGGCCCTCAAACGACTTACTCATTTCGGAGCAATTGATATTCAAGAAATTTCAAAAGAATGTTCCAGTGGAAGAGCAAAAAGATTAAAAGTCTATTCTGTTAAACAAGATGGACTAAATATTGTCGCAACCGTTTTTAGAAAAAGAGAACAACCTAATATCGAAGAGTTTAAACAAGCTATATCCGAATTAAGTAAAAAATATCCCACAAATAGCAAAACGGCCATTAGACTCAAATCTATGATACTTGCCTGTGATATTGCCGAATATGTCATGGACTTTGTCATTAATCTTTCTAAAAAACACACGATTGATCAATATGAAGGACTTGTTCCTAAACTTCCCATGATGTTCGATTTACTTCTACAAGGTAGCGAAAAATTTGAAGGTTTTAAAAATTTTAGTGGTGTTTTGGCAAAAAAATTTTTTGAAAGTTCACAAAATATATTCGGAGAAAAACAATGAATAAAAGAATTGTCATCACAGGCATTGGACTAACAGCACCAAATGGCAATAACCTGAAAGATTTTCGTCATTCTTTGTTAAACAATAACTCAGGGATTTCAAATACTGAAGTTAGACACATGGGAACCCATGCTGCTGGACTTTGTGATTTTGATGAATTTAAGTATCAAAAAAGAAAGATGCGTAAAAGAGGAACACGAGCAGGGGCCATTGCAATATATTGCGCCAACGAGGCCTTACTAGATGCAAATATTGAATTTAGTATGGTTGATAAATCCAGAGTAGGCGTTTACTTAGGTATAACTGAGCATGGTAATGTAGAAACTGAAAATGAAATTCATGAATTATACCAAAACGATTTAAAGACTGAATTTTGGTCTCATCATCACAATCCAAGGACTGTGGCCAATAGTCCTGCTGGAGAAGTTACGTTAAATCTTCAAATTACAGGCCCTCATTGTACAATAGGTGCGGCCTGTGCTGCTGGAAATATGGGACTGATTCACGCCTATCAAATGCTTCAACTCGAAGAAGTTGATCTCGCTCTGGCCGGCGGAATATCTGAAAGTCCACAAACCTTCGGTATATTTGCAGCTTTCGATGCTCAAGGCGCACTGGCCAGAAATGAAAATCCTAAAAATGCCTCTAGGCCTCTAGATATTGATCGTAATGGAATTGTTATATCTGAAGGAGGTGCGATCTATGTTTTAGAAACGCTAGATAGTGCACTCGATCGTAACGCCAAAATTTATGGAGAAATTATTGGTTACCACAACAACTCTGACGCTTCCGACTTTGTCCTTCCAAACAAGGATAGACAAGTTGAATGTATCTATAAAGCACTCAAAAAAGCTGGTCTTGAACCAAATGACATAGATATTGTAAGTATGCATGCAACAGGAACCAAGGCCGGAGACATACAAGAGGTCCTGGCCGTAAGAGAAGTCTTTAATGATTCCCCAAATACTTGTATAAATGCAACTAAAGGATTCATAGGACACGCCATGGGTGCGGCAGGAGCTCTAGAGCTCGCTGGAAATTTGCCTAGTTTTGAAGATGGATATGTTCATCCCTGTATGAATATTGATCATTTAGATCCAGAATGTGAAATTTCAGGATTGGTTGTAAAAGAAAAACTTAGAAAAAATGTGGAAATTATTCTTAATAATTCTTTTGGAATGTTAGGAATAAATTCAGTAGTAATAGTAAAAAAATTTAGTGAGATTTAAGGGAGAAGTAAATGGAAACTCAAGAAGTAAGACAAGTTGTAATCGATATAATAGCAGACATTGCTCTAGATGAAGATTTATCGGCCATAGACGATGGAGTTGCGCTTAGAGAACAACTCGATTTGGATTCAATGGATTTTTTAGATATAGTAATGGAGCTTAAAAAGAGACATAATGTAATTGTTCCCCAAGATGATTACCCAAGACTGGCCACTCTTGATAGTTGTGTTGAGTACCTTACTCCTAAATTACAATAATTTCACATGATCCAAAAGTTTGATGCCATCATTATTGGAGCAGGAATGTCTGGCCTTGCTACGGCCATAAGACTTTCTATGTACAATAAAAAGGTTTGTTTACTTGAGAAACACTCTATCCCTGGTGGCCTCAATTCTTATTATACTCGTGGAAAAAGATCACTGGATGTTGGTCTACATGCCCTTACAAACTTTTCCCCCAAAGGTTCAAAAGGTGTTCCTCTTATTAAACTTTTAAAACAATTGAGGATACCTTATGAAGAATTTAAATTATGTGAACAGAATTATTCACTTATTAAATATCCCCATCATGAATTGCGATTTTCAAATGATTTTGAATTGCTCCGTAATGAGGTATTTCAAACGTTTCCCACTCAAATTGATGGGTTCAATAAACTCGTACTATATATAAAAGACTTTAATGAAACGAGTTTAAATAATAAATTCTTCATGGCCAGAGAAGTTATTTTAAGTTTCATTAATGATCCCAAATTAGTAGACATGATTTTATGCCCTCTTCTTATCTATGGTAGTGCGTGGGAAAATGATATGGATTTCTCACAGTTTGTTATAATGTTTAAAAGTATATTTCTTGAAGGCCTCTCCAAACCAGAAGGAGGGGTGAGAACGATCATCAACATCCTCATGGAAAAACTTAATCAAAGTTCATGTGAAATTAGATTCAAATCAGAAGTTTCAAAAATAATTGAAAAAGATGGTAAAGTCATAGGAATTGAAACCAAAGACGGCCAAATTCTTGAATCCGAATGCATTTTTTCTTCTGCTGGACTACCTGAAACACTTGGTCTCATCAATAAAAATAAAATAAATAACCAAGATATCGGAAATCTTTCATTTACTGAAAGTATTGTCTTTTGTGAAAATCAACCACGTGAATTTGGCCAAGAAGCAACCATTGTTTTTTATAATGAAAATGAAAGTTATCTCTATAGAAAACCAAATCAATTCATCGATACAAAAAGCGCAGTGGTATGTTTTCCGAATAACTTCAAAGGTGAAAATCATACCAAAGAAGGAATCATGAGAGTTACAAATATTGCTAATTACTCAAAATGGATGAATTTGCAAAAAAACGATTATAACTTGCAAAAACAAAGAGTCTTTGAAAACTCCCTGGAAACCTGTAAAAAAGTTGTTCCTGGTTATAATGGTCACTTCAACTTTAGCGATGTTTTTACTCCAAAAACAATTACAAAATATACAAGTCACTTTAATGGTACAGTCTACGGATCTACAAAAAAAACCAGAAATGGCAAAACAGATACGAGAGGACTTTATATAATAGGTACTGATCAAGGCTTTCTTGGAATTGTAGGATCCATTTTAAGTGGTATCTCAATGGCCAATCTATATGGATTAATGGAGAACTAGTGATTACAGGTATTTCACTTTTAGATATACAGCACTATCTTCCCGAAAATATACTCACTAGTGAAGAAATTGAGTTTAAATTAGAAAATGTCTACCAAAAATTAAAATTACCCCACGGACGCCTTGAACTAATGACAGGAATCAAAGAAAGACGTTTTTGGCCCAATGGGACCCTCCCTTCAAAAATTAGTACCCAGGCCGCAAAACCCATTATTGAAAAATTCGGTGCACAACAAATTGATTATATCATTCATGCATCAGTATGCAGAGATTTCTTAGAGCCAGCAACAGCTTCAGTTGTACATCAAAATTTAGGTCTCTCTCAAAATTGCCAGTTTCTTGACCTTTCAAATGCCTGTTTAGGTGTTTTAAATGCCATCATCTTAGCTTCTTCCCTCATTAAAAATAAGGCCGCTAGGAACATCCTGATAGTATCTGGTGAAAATGGTTATCCATTATTAGATCATACGATTAAGACTATTTTGAATGATCCTAATCTCACGAGAAAAAATATCAAAAAATATATAGCAAATCTCACAATAGGATCGGCAGGAGTTGCCTTGCTTTTAGGCCCAACTGAACAATATCCACAATGTCCTCAGTTTACAGCATACTCACAATTAACCGATAGCAGTGCTAACGATTTATGCCGTGGTGATGGAAATACCCATTCCTTAATGATGGAGACAAATTCTGAAATGCTAATGGAAAAGGGTGTCGCACTTGCAAAAAAAAATTTTAAGTTATTTCTAGAAACAAGTAAGATAAAACTGTCTGATCTCAATTTTTATATTGGCCATCAAGTTGGTTCGGCCCATCATTTGGCCATTGAGCATAATTTAAACCTTGAAGGAATCAGACATCATATAACTTACGACACACTCGGTAATACAGGTTCCGCTGCCTTACCTGTTACTTTATCTATATCAAATCAATTAAATATGTTAAAAAAGGGTAATTTGTTGGCCCTTTTAGGGATAGGAAGCGGACTTAGCTCTATCATAGTAGGTTTAAGATGGTGAAAAATCAATTGCCAAAAGAAGTTCAAAAACTTTTTCCTTTTAAAAATAATTTTTTTAAAACTTCCTCTGGCCATCAACTCCACTATATTGATGAAGGTAAAGGTCATACAATTATTATGGCCCACGGAAATCCAACTTGGTCATTTTACTACAGAAATTTGATAGACACTTTAAAAAACGAATTTAGAGTCATCGCTATCGATAATATGGGCTGTGGATTATCAGATAAACCACAAACCTACCAATATAATTTAAAACAACATATTATAAATGCTCAGGAACTGATTGATTACTTGAATATAGACACCTTCTCTCTCGTTCTTCACGATTGGGGAGGAGCTATTGGTATGGGAATCGCAACAAAAATCCCGAATAAAGTTTTGTCTATAATACTCTTAAACACAGCTGCGTTTACAGATGAAAATATTCCTTGGCAAATAAATTTATGTCGGACACCCTTCATTGGCGAATTTTTAATTCGATCATTTAATGCTTTTGCATTCCCAGCAACATTTATGGCCGTAGCAAAACCCCTATCAAGATTTGTTAGACAAGGTCTCCTTTACCCCTATAACAATTATAAAAATAGAATTGCTACCGCACGCTTCGTTCAAGACATTCCAATGTCAAAAAAACACGCAACTTACTCTGTCCTAAAATCAATAGAAGAAAAATTGTCGCTTCTGACTTGCCCCAAATTTATAATATGGGGAGGACAAGATTTTTGTTTTAATGACCATTTTTTTAAACGATGGACTCAAATTTATCCAAAAGCTGAAACACTCTACTTAAGGGATTCTGGACACTATGTTCTAGAAGATTCACCTATCCAAGTTTGTGCTAGTATTAAAGCATTTTTAGAAAAAAACTTACCAGAATATAAAGAACCTCCCACGACTATAATATTTAATAACAAAAATAATAATCAAAAGGACCATAATCATGAATGTGGCCCAACCCTTCACTGAAGCTGCTTTTAAAAACCCTCATAAAAAGGCCGTCATACAACCTGTAAAAAGGACTTTTCGAAATTCTTATCACTATAAATCTCTCTCATTCGATGAGTTGGAGGCCCTATGCAATTCTTACGCAATTCAATTTGAAAAGTATGGCCTTAAAAAAGGCATGAAGACATTGCTCTTTATTAAACCATGCCTGGAATTTCCCGCAATGGTTTTTGCACTATTCAAAATAGGAGTTGTTCCCATTTTAATCGATCCAGGTATGGGAAAAAAAAACCTACTCAAAGCAATCGTCGAAACTACTCCAGATGCCATGATTGCAGAACCTATAATTCATTACCTCTCTAAATTTCATAAAGGTGTTTTCAAAAAAATAGATATTAAAATTACACATAAATCTGCTCCATTTGCAGGAGCTTATAAGCTTTCGAATCATATTCCTACAACTAAACAGTTCTACCCTCCCCTCAAAATGAATCAATTCGACCTGGCCGCCATTCTGTTTACCTCTGGAGGCACTGGAAAACCTAAAGGGGTTGAGTATACACATGAGGTTTTCATCACACAGATAAAAATACTTAAAGATCTTTTCAAACTCAATGAGAATGAAATTGACCTACCAGGTTTTCCTTTGTTTGCCCTTTTTACACTCTCTATAGGAATGACAAGCGTTATCCCTGATATGGATCCTTCTAAACCTTCAAAAGCAAACCCTAAAAAACTAGTTAGAAATATTATTGATCAAAAGGCCAGTTTTTTGGCCGGATCCCCCGCTATTTGGAAAAATGTAGCGAAGTATTGTCTGAAAGAAAAAATAATTCTCCCCTCAGTCAAATATCTAGTCATGTTTGGTGCTCCGATACCTAATTCCTTACATAGAGACTTTTGTCAAATTCTACCACATGGAGATACATATACACCCTATGGTGCAACAGAATCTCTCCCCATAACTAATATTTCAGGGAGTGAAATACTAAGAGATACAGCTAAACTGACTGCTGATGGGAAAGGTACTTGCGTTGGTAGAGCTGCTCCTTTTACAGAAATTAAAATTATTGAAATTTCCTATGAAGCAATTGAAAACCTAAAAGATGCAAAAGTTTTATCGACAAATGAAATAGGTGAAATCATTGTTTCAGGGCCAGTCGTCACAAAAAGTTATTATCAAAATGAGCTCGCAAATAAACTTTCAAAAATCTATGACTGTGGCAAAATTTGGCACAGGATTGGAGACTTAGGTTATTTAGATGAATCCGATCGATTATGGTTCTATGGACGAAAAGCACATGCTTTTACAATTTCAAACAGGCCTTATTTTACAATTCCTTGTGAAACCATTGCCAATAATCATCCGTCTGTCCAAAAAAGTGCTCTAGTAAAACTTAAAAAAAATCAAACTGACATAGCGGCCTTGATAATTGAGACCAGTTCACTCACAAATAAAACTGACCGCCTTATAGATGAAGTTAAAGAAATTCTCAAACACAATAAAACAACTGACCAGATCGATGAAGTCTATTTTTATCCAAAATTTCCGGTAGATGTACGTCACAATATTAAAATCGATAGGCCAAAACTTGCTGAATATGTCCAAAAAAAGGTTTTAAGGAAGCACGTATGAATATATTAATTACTGGGGCCGGTGGATTTCTAGGGAGATATATAGCAAAAGAACTACTTAAAGAAGGACATAATGTCACAAATTATTCTAGAAATCATCATTCTTCGCTAGATGAACTTGGAATAAAAACTTTAAAGGGTGACATTACTGACTTTGGCCAGCTTATGATTGCGATGCATGGGAAAGACGCCGTATTTCATGTGGCCTCAAAAATAGGAATGTGGGGAAAGTGGAAAGATTTTGAAAAAATAAATTTTCATGGAACTCAAAATGTAGTTCTTGCATGCATTGCAAACAAGGTTAAGAAACTCATTTACACGAGTACACCAAGTGTTGTTGCGAGGGACTATGATTTATGTGGAGAAGATGAGTCTTTGTCTTACCCCTTAAAATTTTACTCCATGTATGCTAAATCAAAAGCATTAGCAGAAGATTATGTTTTGAAAAATAATGGGAAAAATGGTCTTATGACTGTTTCATTGAGACCCCACCTGATTTATGGGCCAGGAGACAACAATCTAATCCCCCGTTTAGTTGAAGCTCATAAAAACAATCGATTAAGACGAATTGGCGAGGGTAAAAACATAGTTGACGTCATTTATGTAGAAAATGCGGCAAAAGCTCATGTACAGGCCTTCAATGCTCTTAAATCGCCATTTGAAGTTCCTGCAGGACAAACCTACTTTTTAGGAGATGACGAACCTGTAAACTTATGGAAGTTTGTTAATCAAATAATGGAGGCCTACTCTTTACCTTCAGTTGATAAAAATATAAGTCGGAAAAAGGCCCTAAGTATTGGTAAATTTTTTGAAAAAAGTTTTAATCTTTTAGGTTTAACAAAAATCGATCCACCGATGACACAGTTTATAGCAATGCAATTGTCTCAGTCGCACTTTTTTTCACACAAAAATGCGAAGACTGATTTCAATTATTCTCCAACTTATTCAACAAAGATTGGTTTAGAGAAACTAAAAGCATCACTCACTAATTAGATATCTAATTCTGTCATATATTTTTTTGGATGTTCCACTAGAGTTGCGAATATTTTCATGAATGAGCTTGGGAGTATTTTTGACAAAATAGTTTGCACATTTAAATGCATCAAAACCTCTTGTTCCTATTAACGAAGGAAAATCACTAACAAATGCCTTAAATATTTTTAACTCTTGTTCCCTTATATTATCAGATAAAGTTGTTGAGTAAGGAGAATGCTCTTCATATTGATTGAGATGGGGTAATATTTCAAATTTTCGAATTGAGTCTAGATTTTCAAAATCAATCCCGTATTTATGAAATTTTTTGTAAAACTTATAGAGTTCTTTTTTATATTCAGGGAAAGTCATTGTTACTTTTGAATAATCAAATTCTAATTGTGCTATTATTCTTTTTTGTGCGTAAGTAAGTGTAGAAGAGTAGTTCAGATACTCAGCAGTTCGAACTGTTTTTTTACCCATTTCTTCTTCGGTTACCATATTCAGATAGCGTTCTGTTTTATCGGCCCAATCTTCAATAAGATTAACCACGGATCGAATAATAGAATTTTCGAGTAATATTTCATTAGTGATCTCGGATCCCTCAAAAGGAGTATACTTATTTTCAATATCTTTTTTAACATCTGCATCGATATCGTTTATCCTTTTAACGGTGTCTATGAACTGTTTTTTAGCTTTTTTTAGCTGCTTTTTTTCCCTTTCAGTAAGTGATTGATCTATTGGAGCGTAGAAATTAACCCCATAACCTAGGGCCAAAACTTCTATATTATACTGTTGATGGTATTTCTTATATTTTTGGATAAATTTTTTAGAAGTGTTTATTTTGGAGGAATCGTGGGCCGCTAATCTTATTTGTAAAATTTCTCTAAGTTTTGCAATAAAGTCTGGACTCATTTTAAAGGTTGGAGGAACCCCTAATGCCATACGAACGTGGATACTGTCCATGGAAGGTAAAAATTCTCTGGTCTTATGGTCTCGAATCGGATCTAAACCTTCAAAAAAATAATTATCAAATAGATACAATCCAAGAGATTCTACATTGTAGACATGGGAGTGCATGAAAATGATAAAGTCTTCAAGATTTTGAACAAAATGAAGTTCTCTTTGAGCACTAAAATAGTTAACAGGCCCCTTCAGTTTAGATGCATACAAATTAAAGATGCAAAGATGAATTAAAATAATAAAATACATTTGTTTCATAGATAGGTTCCATTAGTATTTTTTGCATGACTACACCGATTCATGGCCTGAATCAAAGTAATTGCATACACTTGGTAGCTTTTTCAAACATGATATTTATTCTAAACAGAATATCGATATGTTAGATTTTCATCGTTAACATGGCCAACAAGAGTGGTGTTTATTTATTTAGATTTTGATTTATCCAAGTCGTTATGTCTTTATGATAAATATATTTATATAATATAAACGCTTCAACTAAATGACTATAATTACATAGGTAAAAGCAGTAATACCAGAGCATAATTCGGAATCTTAGTGACAAAATATCTACTTAATATTTCGAAGCGACTATAAGTTATGTTTCGATTGCACCATTTTTTACTATTTTTAGAAAATCCCTAACTTAGCAAATTTCATCTACAAGAAAAAACAAAGTAAGAATAACGATACTACTGGCCAAAGGAACTAGTTTGACGTCCTCCCCTCACTAAAGATAAGGGGATTCCTAAAGTGCTAATGCACCGTAGGGGTTACTGCTTCAACGGTCTGGCCAATGCCAACTCCTCCACAGTCTCTTTGGGTGCGCCCCACCCTGTTAATATTTTTTGCTGCATTTAAATCTGCATCTTCTTTGTGCCCACAATTCAAACACTCAAAATGTTTGTTCTTGCGGTTCATCTTATTGTTGTACAGACATTCACTGCATCTCGTACTTGTGAACTTGGGATTCACTAACTCTAGATGACCACCATTCCATTCACATTTATAGCTTAGTTGGAGAGCAAAAATTCCCCAACCCTGAAAAAGAATTTCACGGTTCAGCCCTGACTTTGCCGCAACATTTTTTCCTGGAGTTTCGAGAGTTCCCTTTGCTGACTTTGACATGTTTTTAATCTTTAAGTCCTCAAGAGTAACATAGCTGTGATTCTTAGCTATATAGCTTGATGCCTTATGTAGAAAATCATGTCTTATGCTAGCTATTTTTGAATGTAGTTTTCTAATTTTATTATTCACTTTCTTCCAACTTTGGGAGAATTTCTTTTTAAGTCTCAACCTTTTTTGCAAAACTTTGATTCTCTCTCTAAGTATGTGACAATTTTTTGGAAGGGTAAATTTTAAATTTCTCAAACAGTCATCTCTTGAACTTAAAACCAACGTCTCTGAAATTCCCCGGTCGATACCAACTGTAGGAAGATTGTTATATGGTATTTCAAGGTGTTTTTCACTGCAAAAAGCAATATACCAGCCATCAACCTCTTTTTTAATAGTCGCATTTTTGATTTTGCCTTCAATTTTTCGACTTAATCTAAATGCGACTTCTCCGATTTTAGGAAGCTTAACAAAAGCTTTCTTTCGAGTTACTTTTCTCACAGAGAATTGTTTAGCGTCTGGAAAACGAAAACTATCACCAATTCCCTTTTTCTTGTATTTTGGAAATCCAAAACCGGATCTCCAAAATGACTTAAAGGCCTTATCTAAATCTTTTAAAGACTGTTGAAGAATTTGTGCCGGAGAATCTTTGATCCACTCAAATCCCTCACACGATTTTAGGTCCTTTAACTCATTTGCCTGATCATAGTAGTTAATTGAGCTTCTATATTGAGTCCATGAAAGAATTCTATGCTCAAGGCAAAGGTTATAGAGAAACCGACAGGTTCCGGCCCATGAGGAAAATATCTCAATTTGACTCTCACTAGGATTTAACTTGAATTTATAGGCCAGATTAATCTTTTCCATACAGACTTAGAATATCACTTCTTGACCTATTGGCCAAGAGAAATTAATTATTAGTCTATGAGTAATTTAAATTCAAATAAATCAATCAAAGAACGTACAAATCCAAAGATCAGACATGGCAGACACTGCACCTTTCTGCTTCATGCACACTTAGTCTTTGTAACAAAATATAGGCGAGTTTGCTTTACATCGCGAGTATTAGATCACCTCAAAGAAGTTTTTAATTCCGTATGCTCTGATTTTGAAGCGGAGTTGGTTGAATTTGAAGGAGAAGGCGATCACGTTCATCTTCTGGTAAATTACCCGCCAAAAGTGACGCTTTCAAAACTTGTGGGATCTTTAAAGGGGGTTTCATCAAGATATATTCGAGAATCAAATTATCCTGAAATTAGAAAAAAACTATGGGGAAATGCTCTTTGGTCACCTAGTTATTTTGCAGGAAGTTGTGGAGGGGCGCCACTGGAAGTCATCAAGCAATATATAGAGCAGCAAGACAGACCTCATTAACCTCGCCAGTGGGCATTTGCTTATATCTCCGCACTAAAGTACCGAGTTTTACGCAAATTTTTGATAAAATTTTTCAATGTATCTTCATGCAATCTTGAATCAGAAAATAGATATGTAATAATAGATGTTATCGATATTAACCAAAACGTGAATACAGCTCTAGATTAGGTTAAAATTAATTTTGTTCAGTTAATTCTTGTTGTTCAATATTTTTTATAATGTATATACAATTCTAAAAAATTAATCCACAGAGCGCGAAATAATTACAACTTTTTCATTTTGAATTGAAAGCACTTACGACTAGTTCATCGAAATAATTAGCACTCATTCCATTATCTACAATAAGCGTCTGAGCATTTATTCCCGAGCTTAATGGTGATAATAAAAATGAAATCGTATTAGCGACTTCTTGGGTTTTTAAGGCCTCGTGGTTCAAGCAAAGTTGTGTGGTATAGAGATAGTTTTCAATATAGCCTGGAATACCGGCCGAAGCTGATGTCTTGAGAGGTCCAACACCAACAGCGTTACATCGAATTTTTTTATGTGATAATGATTTAGCCAAAAAAACTGCACAACTTTCGAGTGCGGCCTTAACAGGTCCCATATAACCATAATTTGTTGCTCTTAGGTTTGAAATCGATACCGTGACGACCGAGCTATTTTCACACATAATGGGATGGAGATATTTTAAGAGAGAAACCAATGAAAAACATGAAATATTTGTGGCCTGAGCAAAGTCTGTCCAGTTTGTTTCATGAAATGGTTTAATTCCTTCTGAATAATTTGCAAAAGCGATTGAATGGAGAATTCCCGATAGTTGGGTATTTTCGAGTTTATTTGCCAATTCCCAAACGTCTTGTTCTTTTTCTACATCACAAATAAAAATCTTACTGTCAGGAAAAAGAGTTTCGACTTTTTGAGCATGATTTGCGGATTGAACAGAAAATAAACAGGTCGCACCATTTTCAATAAGTGACTTAGCGACAAATGTTGCCACAGATTTTTTATTTGCGACTCCCGTGATGAGAAATGTTTTTCCACTAAAGTTAATCATGAGTTCTTCTCGTCAATCAGGGCACAAACAAATTTAAGTGTTAGTATCTTTTTTTGATTAACTTCTATATGTCCGTTGAAATAATAAGCATTTTGAAGGCATTCATCTAATTTAACTTTCATATTTAAAAGATCTCCAGGGCGAACGATGCCTTTGAATTTTACATTGTCAATTCTGGTTACAACTCCTACCTTTCCATCTTTTTGTCCAGCGATTAACAATGCACCGGTTTGAAATATGGACTCAAGCAGGAGAACTCCTGGCATTATTGGATTTCCCGGGAAGTGACCTCTGAAGAAGTCCTCATGCCCGGTGATTTTTTTTTGTGCATGAATATGAGAATTGTCTCTTTCGATTATTTTATCTACAAAGAGAAATGGATCGCGCTGAGGGATAATACTTAAAATGTCATTATTATCCATTAAAGTCCCCCTGATATTTCAAGAGTTGCACCAGTGATATAGGATGCTTCTTTAGAGGCAAGAAATAAAACTGCGGCAGCAACTTCATCAATTTGTCCAAATCTTTTAAGTGGGACTTGTTTTTTATATTCTTTCACAAGTTCCATTGGGAGGTCATTTATCAGTTCAGTTTCTATAAAACCAGGTAACACGTTATTAATGGTGATACCTCTTTTTCCAACTTCTTTAGCTACTGATTTTGAAAGAGCGACTTGTCCGGCCTTGGAAGCGGCGTAGTTTGCTTGCCCTGCTAGTCCTAAATTTCCGCTGACAGAGCTCATATTTATAATTCTTCCATAGCGATTTTGCATAAAATGAGCGACAGCTCCTTTAGTCATTAAATAGGTCCCTTTAAGGTTTGTATCAATTACTTTGTCCCAATCTTCTTCTTGCATAATTGCAATGAGGCCATCTTTTCTAATTCCGCCATTATTGACAAGAACATTCACCGTTAATGTTGCAGAGTTTATCCAGTTATAGAAATCTTCAACTTCATTTTTATTTGAAATATCAAATTTCTTAAGTGTAAGATTATCACTTAATGGGCCAAGAGAAATTTTGAAACTTTCAGCGGCCTGAACATTATCAGAATACGTTGCAATTACTTTTGCTCCACTTTCTAAAAACTTCTCTGAAATACCTCTTCCAATACCTCGAGTTCCCCCCGTGACGATAACAACTTGTCCAGTAAAATCAAATTTCATATTATTCATTTTTATTCCTCGATTTTTGTTAAGTATGAATCTACTTCATGAGATTGGATGACTCCATAATTAGCAGCACCTAACCATCCAGACATGATAATACCAACTGAACCGCTATGAAACAGACCTTCAATTTCTTTATGCATATTCATGCTTACTTCTAGTCCTTCAAACTTGGTTCCAAAAGAGGATCCTTTTCGATGGTGTGTATAGCGCTCAATTGTCAGTGGAGTTGCTGCTTCGATGAAATCAATTTTTTGAGTAACACCTGGAATGATTTTCTCAATACCTTCTAATGCACGATTAATAAGGTAATTTTTTTGATTCATATAATCTTCATTTGAAAGATTGGCCCAATCTTCATATAGAGCATTGGATGATGAAACTATCGCGTAGCGGTTATTGAGTTGAGGTCGTGCTTCAGGATAATAGATGGAAAATGTTTGACTTCCTATTTTAGGAGAAAGCAATAAGTCTGTACTAAACTTGTGATCATCAGAGGTAAAAATAAGGTCTCCCACATGAGGTATAGTTTCCCCATCTTTAATTCCCATGTAAACTTGGCAACTAGATGTATTAAGTCTTACTTCTTTTGCTCTACTAATGTAGTTTGATTCGAATTTATCTTCTCCTACCATACCGAATATAGTTGAAAGCAAATTAGCATTTGAAAGTACGACCGGAGACTCTATAAAATTATCTTCAATGGAGATACCTTTGACTTTGTTATTTTCAACTATAATCTTGTCAACTTTTGAGTGGAGTTTAATATCACATCCATTAGTGATGAGTTCAGCTTTCATTTTTCCAATGAGAACATCAGTGCCACCTTTAAAGGTATAAACTCCTTTATTCATAAAATTTGAAAAAACAATACCATAAGTAATCGCAGGATCTTCTAGGGTTGAACCATTGGCATAAGTAATTGGTTCTAATAAAAAACGTACAACATCAGGTCTATTTGGGAAAAATGTTTCAAACAGTTCTCGATTAGTCATCGAGGAATTATCATAGAAGTTCATTTCTGATAAAAATTTAAAAAAATCATCGACTTTCTGTTGTTCTATCTTAAAATCTTGAACCAATTTTTTTGTAAAATCTAATTTGGTAAAATCTGTTTTTATCGTAAACATTGGATTAATGAAACGAACATCCTTCAGTTGAACGATGGAATCAGATATGTCCTTAGACCAATATTTTCTACATGTTTTGATCATCCCCACAGGGAAACCATGAAGTGAAATATCAAAGATGTGATTACCTTGAGATCGTTTAAACCAAGTTGCAAATCCACCAAGTTTATTATGTGCTTCAAGTAATAGTACTTTTCTTCCATTTTGGGATAATTTATTTGCAGCGGTCATTCCGGCCAGACCACTGCCGATAATTATAACATCATATGGGCCATTTATTTTTTCTTTTCTTTTAATCAGCATGAAGCGCATTATAATAAAAGCAAAAGATCTCGTCTAGAAGTGGCCCTTTTTAATTTTTTTAAAATCATTGGATTGTCAAAAAATTTACAACTTGCATATGTAAGAAAATAAGAGACAATAATAAAAAGGAGAGGATATGGGCCTAGTTACATGGACAAGTGAATTTGCAACTGGAATTGACACTATTGACTTTCAGCACAAAAAGCTTGTGGGTTTTCTTAATGACTTACATAGTGCAGTAGAGTCAGATGGAGAACAGTCTTTGCTAGTTGAAATAACTCTCGGAGAGCTTATCAAGTACACTCAATATCATTTTAGTGACGAAGAAGAAATCATGTTGAAATCAGGTTTTTCAGGTCTAGATGAACATAAGCTCAAACATGATGCCTTGAAAAAACAAGTAGTAGAATTCAAAGTCAAATATGATAATGGTGAAAAAATTGGAAATGCTCTTATCGATTTTTTGAAAAATTGGTTAATCAACCATATCCAAAAAAGTGATTTTGAGTATGTCCAAGATGTAAAAAATTGGCAGGAACACACTAAAGACTGATTATAACACCTAGAATACCAAAAAACCAAAAGACTAAGATAATATAATAAATTTTCCATTTTTTATGTGACTTCAAATTTAAATCATTTCCTTTAGTCATCCATGTTAATCCAGTAAGGTCTTTGTTCTGCTTATTTTGGGGAATCAATAGTCCAAAGCAAAAACAGGCAACACAACCAATTACGTTCCACCAAACCCAACTAATCATGGGAAGATATATCCAAAAAAAGGCATTTGCAAAAAGTCCAAAAACAAGCCCTCCTAAGGCCCCTCTACCTGTTGTTTGAGTTGTCAGAACTCCTAACAGAAAAACTCCTAAGACTGGCCCATTTGCAAGAGAGCCAATTTTATTAATTGAGACAATCACTGAATCTGAAATGTCTCCAACAAAAAAGGCAAATACCGTACAAACACTTCCCCAAAAAATAGTTAAAATTTTTGACATGAGAAGTTCTTGTTTGTCATTGAATTCTTTATTCAGATAACTTCTAAATATATCTTGCATGGATGTTGCACTTAGAGAATTGATTGCAGAATCCAATGATGACATTGCAGCTGAAAAAAGACCTACAATAACCAGACCGGCCAGACCTTTGGGAAAGTAATTTAATACAAAAACAGGAACAGAGAGATCATAATTGGGGTTTTGGTCTTTAAGGGGTAATAATTTTATAAAGTCAGGGTTTTTAACAACGTATGCTCCAATACAAACACCTAAAAAACAGTAAGTAAGAACAAGGGGAAAGCGGAGAATTCCATTTAAAAACAAAGAGGTATTTGTATCATCTACATTTTTAGTTGAGAGTTCTCTTTGGACTTGTGATTGATCACATCCGTAGTAAGAAATGTATAGGAAAAATCCACCAATTAGCATGGGAAAAAAAGAATATTCATCTCCATTGAAACCATGTGAGCCGAAATTAAATGATTTTAATCTCTGAGAATCAAACAGAAGTAATGTTTCATCAAAACCTCCAAGCATACTGACAATAGTCAAAATTGCAGAAATAATTGCAATATAGAGAATAATCATCTGTATAACATCAGAAACGATAACTGCTCTCATTCCACCAATTGAGTCATATATAATCGTCACAACTCCAAGTAGGAGTGCTGCGGTTAAAAAACTTACTCCCATACAGTAAGACAAGACAAGTGATATTCCATAGACTGTAACGCCTGTGGAAACCGCTCTGGCCACCTGAAATATCAATGATAGTGCAAGTCTAGTTTGCTTATCAAAGCGTTTTTCGAGGTAAGCATATACTGAGATAATATTTAATTTTCTATATAGTGGTAATAAAAAAACCATTAAAAAAATCATGGCCAGGGGAACGGCCAATTCATACTGTAGCCAGATGAGTCCACCACCAATTGAGAAAGCGACAAAAGCAGGTGCACCCAAAATTGAAGTTGTTGAACATTGAGTGGCCATTGTTGATATGGCCACAGAGATAGCACCATTTTTGTTTCCGCCTAAATAATAATCTTCTTTATTTGACTGTCCACGAGATAGATATATACTTAGACCTATCATTGAGAATAAATAGATAAAAACAATCACCCAATCGATTAAAAGAAGTTGCATGACTACACCCCTAACGGCCAGTAATCTAACAAAATCCATTTTGGATTTACTCAAACCTGATTTGAAACTTAACGAAATAATCAAAAACGTTGAAGGCAAACTTATAATTGCTGGCCATGAATGTCCAGAAAATAGTCCTTTGTTTCTGGTTGGATTAGGAAAAGCAGCATCTGTTGAAGTAGAAGCTGCTTTAAGTATAATAGAGCGTAAAATTCCAGACAGAGAAATTAAAAAATGTATAGCATATACTAAGCTTGGCCACAGTGTACAAAATAGCAGGATTCTACAATGGGAGGGCGATCATCCTTTGATAAGTCTGCGAAATCTTCAAAATACTAAAGAATTTAGACAAGAGTTAACAAATATTGGGACAGAAGATACATTAATTTTTTTTCTCTCTGGAGGATCTTCTGCTTTGCTAGAAGATCCCATTGATGATCTTAGTTTTGAAAAATTGAAATTTATTCATAATCAGTTATTAGAGAGCGGTTTAGGCATTAACTCAATGAATCAGATCCGCAAAGGACTCTCAGATGTGAAAAATGGTGGCCTGTTAAAAGATATTAAGACTAAGCATATCTACTTATTGATTAATAGTGATGTACCAAATGATGATCCTTCAATTGTGGGTTCATCTCCCATCTTATATGAAAAATTGGATCTTAAAAAAATCAATACATATCTTCAAAAGTATAAATTAAATGTTCGTGAATCAAAAAAAAAAGATGATACAAATGTAAAATTTAGCATTTACCAATCAGCAAATAAGCTCATGAGTGAACTTGCTCAGATTATCAAAAATGAATATGGCCCTGAGGTAGTTTTGGGATCAATATATGATGAACAACTAGAAAACGTAGAAGATCATATTCTCGAAAATATTCCTAGAACTAAGAATACTGTTTTTATTAGTGGAGGAGAAATAACGATTGAACTGCCTAAAAATCATGGGATCGGTGGAAGAAACACACATTTTGTTCTCTCCGTGGCCTGTAGGACATTGGGTGAAAATATTCATATTTATTCGATTGGAACAGATGGCACGGATGGGCCAACAGATATCGCTGGTGCCTATATAAATAATTCAAAACTTTCTGAAGAAAATTATAGCGACATGAAAATATATCTAGAAAATTTTGATTCTTACAATTATTTTATGAAATATGGTGAAATAATACGTACAGGCCCCACGGGTTCTAATGTAATGGATATAAGGATTATTTGGCGTGAATGAATTATCTAAAATACTCAGTGAACTCAACCCCAAATTTACGAGTTTAGTCCCTTATGTAGAAGAGCAAATAAATATTTTGAATAAAACTATAAAATCTTTTACTGGAAATGTATTTTCACAGGATGACTGTCTGTTAATTGCTTATCCTGATCAATTCAATTCTAAACAAAGTAATCCCCTAGAAACCTTAAACTTGTATATTCGCGATGAACTTGAAAGTGAAATAAGTGCTGTTCATATATTACCTTTTCATCCATGGTCAAGTGACGATGGATTTGCTCCCTTAAATTATCATGAAGTTAGTAAAGAATATGGAAATTGGGAAAACTTTGATAATTATTGCGTTCCCATGATGGCCGATTGTGTATTTAATCACCTCTCGTCTGAGAGTGACTATTTTAAAAGAGCAAAAACAGGTGATTTTCGCTATGTTAATATGTTCCATGTTGTAACAGAAAAAGAATTTAATTCACATCATTTCCAAGAGAATATCCAAAAAGTAACTAGACCAAGAACTAGTGATTTATTCACAAGATTTAAGTTGGGAGAGGATTTTTATTATGTTTGGACAACTTTTGGGCCAGATCAAGTAGATACAAATTTAGAAAATCTCGACATGTTCACCTATCTATTAGAGAGTTTATTCAATTATATAAAACATGGAGTCAGATATTTTAGAATTGATGCGGTTCCTTTCTTGTGGAAGGAGATTGGTACAAATTGTTCCCATCACCCCAAAACTCACCTCTTCGTGAAATTTGTGAGGGCCATCTTCGAAAAGATCAATTCTAAACCCATTATTATTACAGAGAGCAATGCGCCCCATCATGAAAATAAAGCTTGCCTAGGAAATGAAGATGATGAGGCCCATCTTGTTTACAATTTTTCACTATCACCACTCATACTCCATGCCTATACATTTCAAAACACACATTATCTTAAAACTTGGGCCAGAAGTACTTTTGATATCTCTGAGGTGGTTAGTTTTTTAAATTTCACTTCTACGCATGATGGTATTGGTTTGCGTGGGATAGAGGGTATTATATCTAATTTTGAGATAGAACAACTCTGCCTATATTGCAAAGATAAAGGTGGACAAGTTAGTTACAAAACGAATTCAAGTGGAATTGATCAACCTTATGAGTTGAATATTTCATGGGCATCCTATTTTTATGATTATGAATTGAGTGAAGAATGTAATTTTAAAAAACTTGTACATTCCCATGCTATAATACTTTTTTTACCAGGAATACCTGCAATGTATATTCATAATTTTTTAGGAACGCTTAACTGGATTGAAGGGGTAAGGGAAAGTGGAATGAAGAGAAGAATTAACCGAAAAAAACTAAATTACCCTGATGATATTACAGATAGAAGTAGGTCTATACAAAGAGAGCTCTTAAAATTTATAAAGATTCGTAAAACTTCAGAAGCTTTCAGTCCTTTTTCTTATTTCAAGATAATTGAGAGTTCTAAAAATATATTTGCATTTGTTAGGGCATCATCGACAGATAAATTTCTGATTATATTAAATGTATCTAAAAACTTTGAATATTTAAATTATAACAAAATTACTTATGAAGTTTGTCCATTTGAACTTGTTATAAAAAAATTACTATTCTTTTGAATAAAAGAAGTATTTCTCACATATTTTTTTATTCTGCAAAAAGATTCTTCTCTTATTGTTTATTTCTTTTTTTAATAGTAATTCAATTTTAGGAGATAACTCTCCATCTCTAAAAAGATGATTAAATCCGAACTCTTTTTTTATAAGATTTTCTGGATGCAATAAGAAATAGGCCTCCACAAATTTTTGTAGTTCAATTAAAGTTATATAATTGTGAACATTTTTCAATATTCCCTTTAATAGATATCTCAACTCGTTTTCATCTTGCGCCATCGAAAAATATTCCTCGATCAGATCTTCATGAACGAAAAGGTAGTGAGAATATTTTCCTACAAAACCTGTGTATTTGATTACTTTTACACGATTTTCTTCAAAAGTATTTCTAATAAGGGCAAATACTTCTGAATAATGTTTAATACTATCAATTCGTCCAATATTTTCTACAAACAACTCTTCAAAAGTACTATCACTTACATCGTGTATAATGAGAAAGATATCTTCAAATATGGGCTTTCGAGATAAATAATTCAATCTATATATGTACTGTAATTTTATTTCTGGGCCGATTTGAAAGTTGTCATTTAGGAAAGTAAATATTTTTTTTAATTCTTCTTTTTTAGTGGTTTTTAAAAACAACAAACTATGTATTGGATCTAAAGGATCGAGTTGATAAAAATGCTCAAAGGGAATTATATTTTTCAAATGATAATCGAGTGTAAATATGGCCAGGCCTGAATATTCTGGAAAGTAATAATATAATTCTAAAAACTCTCTGGTTACCGCAAGTTTTATATCTAATGATCTAAACTTGTTTAAGGCAGCATATTGAATTTCAAAAAGAATTCTCCTTTCACTTCGACCAATTTTAATATTTTTTAAACTTGAGATAACTGGTGATATTTTTTCGCGCAAAATCTTATTCATATCATAAGGTTGACTTACATCAGAAATACTCTGATAAATTTCATTCTTCAAATCGACAAGTTTATTAATTGATTTGCTATCAGCGAAAGCGAAGTCTAAATTTAGAATGAGTATCATAAGTTTAAGAAATAAATGTTTTTGAATTTTGTTCATTTTTTCAAAATATATAATTCTGACTTAAATGAAAATGTAACAGATGCTAAATTGAATTTTTTATCCTCTCAAAAAAATAAAATCTATTCATTTTTTTTGCAAATAATTTTCACAAAGATAATTATGAATACTAAAAACATTCATTTTTTTCTTTGCAATAGTTAAAATGAAACCTTTTTGATAATCATTTAAATAACGGGCAACAGGCATAATCTCAGATTCTAATATATCTACCGAAAAATTATTAGGATCTAGGAGATAGAAAGTATTAATAAAAATCTCAATTTCTTTTTCTTTAAAATGAATCGTTTTATTCTTAAGAGCATTTTCTAATAAAAGAATAAGTTCATAATAGTTCTCGGCCATTGAAAAATACTCTTCTACAAGAAATCCAAAAGCAAATAAAAACACCCCATATCTTCCAGTAAGAGCTGCCATTTTGATTTGCAAATCCCTTTTATTTTGAATTCCAGTTTTTAAATAACTAAACAATTCTGAATATTGAAAAAGATTACTTATTTCGCTGAGACTTTTTTTAAATAGATACTCCAACTGAAATTCATCAATTGATTCATTTAGAGATACAACATCTTCAAATACAGGACTATTTGTTAGAGAAATTAACCGCATAATATATTTGACATAAATAATTTCAGGTAAATCAAAATATTCATCCAATAATAAAAATATTTTTCTTATATAGATCGGTTTATTTGTAGTATGAAACAAAAGTGAATGTAAATGACTAGCTCCATCATCAGTTTCATCATATCTATCGATGTTAAATTGATTCTTAAAATGGTTATTCAAATTTTTTATAGTGAGATCTTTTAATTTTGGATTTGTATTGAACACATCTAAATATATTCTCGCGATCGCTATTTTATGATCAAGAGATGAAAAACGTCTAAAAGATACATTTTGAATTTCAGTCAATATTTCAGATTCTGCTTTATTGAGTGATATTTCATCAAGATGTTCGAATGTTGCATGAAGTTTCTCGAATATTTTTTTGTTAAAATAATAATCGTAAAAAACACCTCGATTTAGAGTGTATACTTCATCTCTAAATTTTTTAAGAGATTTGATTAAATTACCTTCAGCAGAAAAACAACTAAACTGAATAATAAAAAATATTATATATTTTGTCATAAATTTGAATCTATAGTTTAAATATTTGATTGAATATACTTTTTTCTATAACTGAAATATCTACAATATATAAATAACGATTCTTAACTAAACTTATCCATCAGTTTTGCTTCAGTAAGTATTTTGATTTGATCACGTATGTCAGCAGCTTCTTCAAACCGTAGTTCTTTTGCTGCTTCTTTCATTTGTTTTTTTAGTGTGATAATTTTTTCATCAATATTTTCAAGTGAAATTTCTCCACTCAGACCACGTTTTTTATTTTTTGTTTTCTTTGCTCCGCGCAATGTTTCAAGTACACCACCAGAAATCGATTTTTTAATTGTTTGTGGAGTAATTCCATTTTCTGTATTGTATTTTGTCTGTATTTGCCTTCTTCTAGCTGTTTCGTCCATCGCCCTTTGCATGGATTTTGTTTCTTTATATGCGTAGAGAATAACTCTTCCATCTGCATTTCTAGCTGCTCTGCCTATGGTTTGCACCAATGATCTCTCAGATCTCAAAAAACCTTCTTTATCAGCATCTAGTATCGCCACAAGGGAAACTTCTGGTATATCAAGACCTTCTCTTAAAAGGTTTATCCCAACCAAAATATCAAATTCTCCTAAACGTAGATCCCTAATAATTTCAATTCTTTCAAGTGCATCAATATCAGAATGCAAATAACGAATTTTCATACCAGCGGATTTAAAAAATTTAGTCAACTCCTCTGAGAGCTTTTTTGTGAGAGTAGTGATGAGAACGCGTTGGCCTTTTTCAATTGTTTTTTTACATTCTATGAGTACATCCTCCACTTGTGTTGATGCATCTTTAACTTCGATCAATGGATCTAATAATCCTGTGGGACGTATAATTTGTTCTATATATTCGCCATGAGTTTTTTGTAATTCATATTCACCTGGTGTGGCCGAGACATAAAGAACTTGGTCTAGTTTTTTTTCAAATTCCTCAAAATTTAATGGCCTATTGTCAAGTGCACTTGGAAGCCTAAACCCATACTCGACAAGATTCATCTTTCTGGCCCTATCTCCTCGATACATGCCCCCGATTTGTGGTATTGAAATATGAGATTCGTCAATAATCATAAGGAAATCATTCTTGAAAAAATCAATTAAAGTATAAGGTGGCTCACCTTGCCCCTTACCAGTCAGGTGTCTTGAATAATTTTCTATTCCAGAACAAAAACCCATTTCATCGAGCATTTCAAGGTCAAGGAGGGTACGTTGTTCAAGTCTTTGTTTTTCAACCAATTTATCGTTTAATTTAAGAAAATTTAATCTTTCTCTTAATTCTTTTTGAATGGTTTTAATGGCCGCTTTTAACTTTTGCTCACCTACAACATAATGTGATTTAGGATAAATTGTGATTTTACTAAGATCTTGAATTATATTTCCCCTCAGAGGATCCACAATCGAAATCGATTCAACATCGTTATCAAAAAACTCTACCCGGATAATATTAGAATCTTCATGGGCCGGATAAATTTCAACAATATCACCCCTAACTCGAAAACAACCACGTGAAAAGTCGATATCATTTCTTTGATATTGTATACTTATTAGCTCTCTTAAAAACGCAGTTCTATCTAGTACATGCCCTACAAATAAGGTCGTTTTCATCTGTTCATAGTCTTCAGGTGAACCAAGTCCATAAATGCAACTAACAGAGGCAATCACAATGACATCATCTCTTTCGAGCAAACTACGTGTCGCGCTATGCCTAAGCTTATCAATTTCATCATTTACTGAAGAATCTTTTTCTATATATGTATCAGTTCCTGGTACATATGCCTCTGGCTGATAATAATCATAGTACGAGACAAAATATTCTACAGCATTTTTCGGAAAAAATTCTTTAAACTCAGCATAAAGTTGGGCCGCTAGGGTTTTGTTATGCGCGAGAACAAGTGTTTTTTTTCCAAGAGATTTTATAACGTTGGCCATTGTAAACGTTTTTCCTGAACCAGTTACTCCAAGAAGGGTTTGACATTTTTCACCCTTGCTAAAAGCATTAACTAAAGAATCAATGGCCTGCGGCTGATCTCCACATGGAGAGAACTTTGAAACTAATTCAAATTTTTGCTTCATATTGACCTAAAATATTAACTCTAGAATACCTTTTTTAAGTCTGGGTAACATATTAAATGGCCCATACCATGGAGAATTCAAGTACCAAGGTTTTTGTTGGTACTCCTGGTTAAGATTTAGAATTTCATGAGTAAGTCTTTTATAATCTGTATAATATATATTGATCTTATCATCTTTAGGATCGCTTTCAAGATCAAGTGAATATTTCCGAACATTCTCTTTAAGTTCAATTAAATTTTCATAGTGTTCAGCGAGTTTAATATTATAAGAGCGCAATTGATTTATTTTTTCACTGTTACTAAATGTAGATTTTTTAATCTCATCATTTAAATTGTCTGCATGTAAATATAACTCTCCATAGGCCATCAGATAACTTTGATAAAGCCAAGTAAGTTTTCTTATTTTAACTGATTTTTCTGTTTCATCCTCACTCACTTTTGAAATTTGAATATCTTCAAATATTTTTGAATTTTGTTTATCTGAAACCAATTTATCTTTTTGTTTTTTTGCTAAAAACTCCATCTCTTGTGTATTAAGAGGAATAACAGGAGTTGGAACTGTTGGCAGATAGATTGGGGTAATAGGTAAAATTCCAATTGGCTCTTCTGGCCCTAGGATGGGGTCAATTCTATTGTCACACTCATCCTCATTTTCACATACAGGAGGAAATGGAAACCATGAATCTTCATCTGCAGGTCTTTGGGAAAGTTCTGGGTTTTCATAAATAGCTTTTCTTAAACGTTTTTTAACGTCTTCTTTAAATTCATCCTGTGCTTGTTTTTGATTTAAATACGCAACTCTTTCTGTCGCTAGTTTTTGAATTTCTTGTTCGAGCATTTCATTAAATCTCTTTTCATATTCTGGCGATTTCACTCCAAATTCTTTAAGTATTGCACCTAATTCATCATTTTCAACAATTGCATTATTTATTATTTTCTGTGAGCATTTAAAGAAAGCTAGCTCTGTTTGTTTATTTACACATTGCTCACGTTCAACTTCATAAAAACGATAGAATTGATAAGCATAAATAATTGAGTCAACTCCTGTTAATCCCACTCCCATGAACATTGCATAACGTGTCGTTTTAAAAAACCTAATCCCTGCACTGAGATTATTTAGACCAAGTCGATTTTTATCTTTTGTCGTCAGTGCACTATAAAAACGTAAGGCCAATAAGTATTCTTCACGTTTTTTAATATCCATTTTGAGGTATTTCCATTCTGTCTTATTTTCTTCTTTCAAGACTTCATCCATGCTTTTATAGCTTGGTCTAATTCGTCTTAATTTATCAAGAATATTGAATACATTACTAAGAGTAACTTTGGTTTCTTCAGGAATTATAATACTTTTATCTGTCATAATTTTTTCAATTTCTTTGGCCACGATATGTGCATTATCACCAAAGTTTTTTTGAAATCTCAAACTTAATTCATGGAGTAGATCGTAAAGTTTTGGATCTTGAATTTTATCGAGATGAGTCTCCAAAGTAATATAGGCCAGGAGTGATTTATTGAGGAGATGATCCCCTAACATATCAGTCAGTCCATTAATTTCAGTAACTAGCTCAGCGGGTATGTCTTGGCCTTTTTCTTGATAAGTTAATGCAATTTCTATGAGGGCATCATTTACCATAGATAGCTTTCTATAGAGAAATCCTTGTCTTATATTTAATTCAGAGAGGCTACCTTTTTTATTTGTAAAAAACATTCTGGTTATAAAAGTGTTATCAATTTTCAAAGACTCTGTAACAAGTTCATCTATCTCTTTGTCGATTTCATAAACATATCTGATAACTTTTGAGATTTTATGCCCATCAATTCGTTCAATTTCAAATGTGATTGGTTTAATAAATTCACCACTCACTCCAAGATACTTTGTTTTATAGATACTATTTTTATCACGTAATCTATTGAATAACTGCTTTTGAGTTGAAGTTTGTGTTTTGATTTCTCTAAGTTGATCGATGATTTGTCTATTACTCTCTAATCTACGGAAAAAAGATGTTTTAATTGGTATAAAGTTATTCCACTCGTCCTTCCAATTAGAAACAATTTTTACAACGTCATCAACACTAACGTTATCAATTTTTGTAAGATCATCAAGTCGATCTTGCATTTTTATTTTACTTACAGAATCAAATCTTCCTGCATAAACCATGGCAATCATCGCAGTTTCATCATCTGGATTACTATATTGAAATAGTTCTCCATTGCGAGAAAATTTCATTAAAAGCTTTTGATGAAGGTGCATTCGTGCTCGATTTAATCTGGATAAAACTGAAGTTCCTTCTGTCGCATGTTTTTGCCAACCTTTATCTATCGCCTGATCAATTTGTTCATGGTTCAAGACGATTTTAACCATATCTTTTTGAATGAATGGTAGATCATTATTTTCTAAAATGATTTGAGTCGAATTTTTGCAAAGTTTCTTATCGGTGTTGGCATAAGTAGTAGAAAGGAATAATATTAAAAAATTGATCCAGAATATATTGAGCATTAAAAGACCTACCGAGTTAAAATTAAAGGTAATTTTTTATTTAGGGCCCTAAACTAATATCTGAATTCTATTACAATGTGAAGATAGATTCTATTTTTTGATCGACTTCGTCTTTTCCTGTGCCCTTAGAAAGGGCAATTTCCTCAGTGAGTAGATCCTTACAACGCCCAAGCATCTTTTTTTCGCCATAGCTCAAGTTTTTCTGCTCTTTTAAGAGAAACAAAGAACGCAGGACATCAGCTATTTCAAGAAGTGAACCTGTTTTAATTTTATTAAGATAATCTCTATGTCTGCGATTCCATGTAGAATTATCAACTTTGACATCATGGTTATTGAGTAGTCCATAGACCTCTGAAATTTCTTCTGGAGTCACAAGTTTTCTGATACCATCTCTACTTCTAATCGGAATCCTCACGATTAGGCCATCAGAGATAATTTTTACGACGTAAAGAGAGATACTGGCGTTGCCCAAGATTTCATCAACCTTGTCAACAACTTGCCCTACACCATGTCCAGGACAAACAGCATAATCACCAATTTCAAACATATCTCTTACCTCAGTTGCCAGTCGCACATTACTACTTATACCGCACTGTGCCCAATTAAACAATTAGGGCCGTAAAAAGTACAGGGAGTATATAAGATTTTGACAGTAAATGTCAATGATAACTATCCAAAATTATACAAATATTAAGAGGCCTAAGTCGTGGATTTAACTTTAAAGTCAAAAATTTTACTCAATCCAGCTGCTTGTGTTTGTTAATTTTTTTAATATGTATTTATTTTACTTTTTCATTATTCTTTCGCACTGAATATCACCTAGAATTTCAATTAGCTTATTCTGTGCATCATTTCTGGCCTTTTTAACTTGCCCATCTCTAAAATTTTCAGGACTAATTAAAATATTTGTTAAAGGAATTTCCCCACGAACACGTTCTTCAAGCCTCTCAATTTCGTGATCATCTAGGGCCTGGATATCATCCCTTAAAATAGGTTTTAGAATGTCTAATTCTAATAAGTAACTTAAAACGCTTTCAGATTCTAGTCTTGTAATAGAACTGATAAGGGCCGTATCCCTTTTTTCATGAAATTGCTGAAGGAGTTTAACTTGCCCAGATGTTACTTCTCTTGAACCTAGAAAAGATTTTAATGTTTTAAATTCGAGGTTACCTCCAATAAAGAGTTTCAAAATTTCTATTTTGTTTTTATCTTTACCAACATCACGAATGGAGTCTAAAGATTGAGAAAGTTTATCTAAATGTTCTTTATCACCATAAGAATGAAGGGCGAGTTCATAGAGTTTTTCTTGCTCCATGTCCTCTAGGTTTAATATATGATCAAGTATGATTTCTAATAAACCCTTGTTATAATAAACAGGCAGAGCAAATTCAAGAGCTGTTTCGATACACTTTATTTTTTCAGATTGGCTTTCATAGCTTCCAATCTTGTTTATATCTATTAAGTATTTTGAAGGATTAATTTCATACTCAGAAAAACGTTCTATAATTCTTGCTTGTTCAGGCAAATTTAAACTTAAATAAAGTTCAATATCTGGAATAAATTCGAATCCTTTTCTACTCACAGACTCAATTGATTTGAGTGCATTTGGATTAATATTTCTATTAAATAATGACTTAAATTGTTTAATGTCAAGATTACTGGATTTTTTGATATTATAGAGAGTTTCAAAGAGCCTTACTTGCTCAACTGTTTCTAAATTAGCAATAATAATTCCCATTTCCATGACTTCGAAATAATTATTGTCCAAATCTTTGATGAGTGAAATTAAGGCCGAGGTAATTCCCATATTGTCTACAGCTGGTATATTTGTAACTAAGGCCTTAATTGCTTCGATATTATTTTCAACAATACTTTCTTTATACTTGTCTTCTCTTTCATAAAAAGCATCTACGATATTAATTTGATTAGGATTCATATCAATAATTGCATTATAGTAGAGAGCTTTAGACTTTATCTTTACGTTGATGTGCATTACAAGGTAACCTTTTAGGGCCAGATCAAGAATATAAGCAATACTTAGTCTATTAAACTGATGAGCACTTAGCAGTCCTACATATTTTTGCGCTTTATCGTAGGAGCCTTTTTTATGAAAAATTGCAATAAAAGCGTTTCTCGCTTCGGCCGTTTGAAATGAACCAATTGTATCTAAAAATAGTTTAATATACTTAGGTTTTGAACTCAAATATTTAGCAATAACATCAGATGCCCCAACGCCAAGTTCAATAAGTTCAACATCTCTAGGAGCAGTGGCCATTTTTTCAAGGATAAAACTTGGAGATAACTTCGCTTCTCTAAGTCTAACAAACCGAGTGTGGTCACTTACATCTGAGTATGAAATAAGTTTAAAATATTTTTTAATGAAATTTTTATCAATATTGATGATTTCTTCATACATTTTTTCAGAACCAGGAGATTTAAAACCTTTGAGTAGAAGATCCATCGTATCAACAGTGATCACAAAAGATTTTTTCATTACACCTGAGTCAAATTCTAAACTTAAAAGTTTGCGAAGAACAATATAAGCACTATCACTCATTTCAAGATTTGCTGAAGAGATAATTCTTTTAGTTTCATCATAATCTAGATTAGTTTTCTCGCATATTACTTTAAGTTCTTCATTTTTTTCTTGTTCAAATTCACTTGCGTAAACTAGATTTTTCATATGTTGAATGTCGATTTTGTTTTTACTTAATTCCTCTGCTAATTTTAAAAATTCAGATGTTTCATGATCTCCAGATAAAAATCTTCGTTTAAAGTGATTAACATCTAGTTTTTTATCTTGGTATATTTCGAGAATCTCGATATCTCTTTCAGATTTAAGTCCTGTCACTCTGGAGTATGGTGTATCTGCTATAATTTTTTCAAATTTCAGAAGGTCATATTTAGTTTTCACAAACTCCGGATATTTGATTAAATAATTGGCAAATTTAGTTAATTCATACTTTTTATTATCGTTTTTCAGTTCATCTAAGAAAGTTGCTTGATCATGTGAGATAAGCTTATTTGCATAGATAAAAGCTTTTGTTGGAGAAAAATAATTCATCAAAATTTTAACACTATTTAAATATCCCTCGTTAAAATGGACCTCTTCAGCAAGCCTTTTAAATCGCCTCCCATTTAGAAATATCACTAATTGTTTTTCATCAAGGGCGACAAGAATATGCTTACAAAGACTGGCCATGTAAGTACGATGATTTCTTTCATATTTAATTATAGCATTCATTGCTTTTGTAAAATTTTTGTTGTTGTATTCTGAATATTTTCTATCGGGTCTCTTGCTTGCAATTTCGAGGGCCATCTCAGCATCAAGTTCGTTACGAATTCTTAGAGATAGTTTTGCTGCCTGATGAAAATTATCGGCTTCAATTTTCTGTTCAGTCAACAAAGTATTGAAAAACTTAGCTTGAATATAATCGAATTGATATTTTTTAAAGAATTTGCCAACTCGTTCACTTGAAATAATCTTAGACAAGGAATCATTCATTATTTTTAATTCATCTTTAAGCTTCTCTTCATCAATCCTTGCTAGATCAAACTGCACATTTTCTTTGTTTGCCTCTTCAATGCTCTTCTCATTATCAATTATTTCTTGCTTTTTTTGTCTAGCAATTGCTAATTCGTTTTGAACTCTGGTCTTTGCTGATTGGGCCAAACGATCGATTTTCGATTTAAAACTGAAATCGAACCAGCTTATATCTGTCCAAAAATTATCTTTTAATTTTCCTGACTCCAAAGATTTTAAAAGTTCTGTTAAAAAATAAATGTTTGGATCATTTATAGCTTTTTCGGTAATATAGTCGATTCTAGATTTCTCCATTTTTTGCTTTTGCGCTGATTCTAAAATTTGGTCAAACAACTCTTTGCTCTTTGTAGGAGTCCCAAGATTTGTTGCATTATTGATAAGTTGACTACGAGCAACCTCAAGTTCTTTTTCTAGTGCAATTTCTGCGGCCCTTATTCGATCCTGTTCAGATTTTAAGGCCTTTTCTTCTTCAAATTTTTCTAATTTTTCTTCAAACGATTGAACTTTCTCAGTTTTGTTTTTTTCATGTTCTGTTGCAATAATCTTTCTCATTTGATTTTTGAATATCAGATCTAAGAAAAAATCCTTAATTCTATTTTCTTTAAAAGCATCCCTAACGGCCTTTAAAACAACTTCATTTAAATGATCGAGGAGATAACTAGCTGCCCAATTTGCTCTTTGAATTTTATATTTTCCAGAAAATAATATTTTTGTGATTTGAGTGTAATATTCAAGAATATTTTTTTGCGTAGATTGCCCCATTGTTACACCATCATCACTGTAACGTAGTTTAAGTAATTTTTGAGAAGCTTTTCTATTAAAATTAAGCTCTCCATCTTTCAGTTGTGTCAAGAGATCTTCTTTAGTATTACTTTTTGAGACATCTGCCTGAATATCTTTTGAATTTGTAGATAGAACCTCTTCATCAGACCTTGTGTCTGCTTTATTTTCGACATCTACAGTGTATTCACCTTCGAGGGTTATATTTTCACTTCTTTCTGTCTTATTTTTGTCTTCATCATTTGCAAATGTATTAATAGATAAAAATACAATAAATAAAATATAAAGCTTTAAATTCATATAATTTCCCTCTTTAAAAAGAATCTTATAGTACAGGTAGCGTCAAACAACTAGGGGGTAGATAATTTTTTCAAATAAATCAATAACTTTAATTATTTAAACATCGAGCAGTCTCCTGCTCCCTCTCTAATTATCTCAACGGCTTCTCCAGTGAAGTCAACAATAGAGCTTTTGCCGACAAATTCATACTCCCCTGGGTCGATAATGAGATCAATAAAATTACTATATTTTTCTTCGATAAGATATGAGTATATAGATTCTCCATCTGCTAAACCAAGCATTTTGGCAGTAATATTTGTCGAAACAAGAGCTTCTTTGTGCCGCTCTAGAAATAAACGAACCCATTCAACCGGAACAAATCTCACACCTATCTCTCCATCTCTTTTTGAAGCATTAAGAAGTTTTTGAGCGTTTCTGGTCGCAGCAAATATAAATGTATAATGCCCAGGAATGATTTTTTTAAGAGGTCTAAACGCAGAATTAGAGATATGGGCATAATTCTGGGCCAGAGAAAAATCATTCACGAGAATACTAAAATGTTTTGATTGCCCTTCACTTTTAATTTTATAAAGTTTATCAACACCTTTTGGGCTTTTTATACTTGCAACAGCAAGCCAATTTGTATCGGTTGGAATAGCAATTACAGATCCATTATTTAATAAGGCAGAGGCCCGGTCGAAAACACGATCGTCAGGATTTTCGGGTATGATATATTCAATCATCTACTTTTCTAAACTTTTGTCTGAAAAATTAAACAAGAGTTTATTTCCTTTTTTATTAAAGTTTTTAGTGTTTAGTTTCTTGAAGGTCTAAGCTTTGATTTCTATCATTCTTTCTCTAAAAGATGAAGTGAATTGGAATTTACAGCTTCAAAAATAATGGAAAATAGGGGCCTCTGAGAGAGGTCCCTGTTCTTATTTTAATCTCTAGAATAAACTTCGTTATTATCAAAGAAATAGGCTATCTCTCTTTCAGCAGATGCCTGAGAATCCGATCCATGAACAGCATTAGCTTCAATGGACTTAGCATAGAGTTTTCTTAAAGTACCCTCTGTGGCCTCTGCTGGATTAGTAGCACCCATAATTTCACGATTGCGCTCAACTGCACTTTCACCTTCAAGAACCATCAAGACAACTGGGCCTGAAGTCATAAAATTGACAAGAGATCCGAAAAAAGGACGCTCTTTATGCTCTATATAAAACCCTTCGGCCTTCTCTTTAGATAATTTAATCAATTTTGCTGCTGCAATTTTCAATCCTTCTTTCTCAAATCGACCGATAATACTACCTATATTATTGTCTTCAACTGCATTTGGCTTAATAATACTTAATGTTCTTTCTACTGCCATTACTATAACTCCTGATTCTATTAATTATTATCTGTTCTTTAACACTTCTTCCATCTTCTTGCCAAGTTCTGCTGGAGATCGTGCAATTGTCACACCGCACTCTTCTAATATCTTAAACTTAGCATCAGCTGTTTCCTCTCCACCTGAAATAATGGCCCCAGCATGGCCCATTCTCTTACCCTTTGGGGCAGATGCCCCAGCAATGAAAGAAACAACGGGTTTGGTCATATTTTTCTGAATCCATCTTGCTGCATCAGTTTCAGCAGTCCCGCCAATTTCTCCGATCATTATAACGGCTTCAGTGTCTGGATCATTTTCGAATAATTCCAGAGTATCAATAAAATTTGTCCCGGCAACAGGGTCCCCCCCAATTCCAACACAAGTTGATTGGCCAATCTCTCTTTGAGTTAATTGGTAAACTGCTTCATAAGTAAGAGTCCCTGATCTTGAAACAACACCAACTTTACCTGGCATATGAATGTGCCCTGGCATAATTCCAATTTTACATTCACCCGGAGTGATAATTCCAGGACAGTTAGGCCCGATAAGACGCGAAGAAGAACTTGCAAGGGCGGCCTTTACTTTGATCATATCGCAAATTGGGATTCCTTCTGTAATACAAATGATGAGAGGTATTTTTGCATCGATACACTCTAAAACTGAATCAGCTGCAAATGCTGGAGGTACAAATATCATTGCGGCATTAGCATCTGTTTTATCAACCGCCTCTTGGATAGTATTAAAAACAGGAAAACCTTCATGAACAGTTCCACCTTTACCAGGTGTCACACCTCCAACGAAATTTGTACCATAATCTCTAGATTGAAGAGAGTGGAAAGTTCCCTGTTTACCAGTGAAACCAACAGTAATAAGTCTCGTATCTCTATTTACTAAGATTGCCATTATTCTCTCCCTTTAACTAGTTAATCGCCGCTACAACTTTTTTAGCAGCATCTTCAAGATCATCGGCCGCGATAATATCAAGGTCGGATTCGTTTAAGATTTTTTTGCCTAAAGCTACGTTTGTGCCTTCAAGTCTGACAACTAATGGGACTTTAAGACCTAGTGATTTAGCTGCGGCCAAGACACCTTCTGCGATTATGTCACATTTCATAATACCACCAAAAATGTTAACCAATATCGCCTTTACTTTGTCATCTGAAAGAATAATTTTGAAGGCCTCTTCAACAGTTTCCTTTGTTGCAGAACCACCTACATCAAGAAAGTTGGCCGGAGATCCACCATGTAGTTTGATAATATCCATTGTTCCCATTGCTAGACCAGCACCATTGACAAGACATCCGATATTACCATCTAGTGAAATGTAAGATAAACCATACTTATTGGCCTCTAACTCTTTTTCAGATTCCTCTGAAGGATCTCTGTATTCTTCAATATCTGGATGTCGAAACAGAGCATTTTCATCAAAGTTAAGTTTTGCATCTAACGCTATTACGGTTCCTGATTTAGTCGTGACCATTGGATTAATCTCCGCAATGGTACAATCCGATTCAACATAAAGTTTATACAGACCTGCAAAGAATTTTGAGGCAGCTTTCAGCGTCTCCCCTTTAAGTCCCAAAGCATAGCCAAGTTTTCTACCAATAAACGGAGTATATCCAGTTGCTGGATGAACTGGAACTTTAATTATTTTCTCAGGAGTCTCACTTGCAACAGTTTCAATTTCTACACCGCCTTCAGTGGATGCCATAAATGTAATCAGTCCAGTTCTCCTATCAAGAACTAGGCCGACGTAATATTCGTGTTCAATTTCACATCCCTCTTCTATCAGAAGTTTTTGTACTTCTTTACCTTCAGGTCCAGTTTGGTGAGTAACCAATGTTTTTCCCAGAATATCTGTGGCATGCGTTTTTACTTCATCAATCGATTTGGCCAGTTTTACTCCACCAGCTTTACCTCTTCCTCCTGCATGAATTTGAGCTTTGACAACCCAAACTTTCCCACCAAGATTTTGTGCGACTTTCACGGCCTCATCAACCGAATGTGCTACTCCTCCGTTTAAAACTGAAATGCCAAATTTTCTCATCAGCTCTTTGGCCTGGTACTCATGAACATTCATAGAGCTTGCTCCTCAATAGTGTTTTCTATCAATAAATTTATAATGATACTTTCATATGAAATTTACTAATATTCTAAATGCGTTAGTGCTCCCTCATCATAAACGTCTTGAAATTGTGTAGCTAGGAGCAACGCCCAAAAAAGTGAATAAGAATTCAATTGATTCTATATTATTCCTTTAAATTTAGTATCAACACTTCGCTCAATTCTTTTGCCAAATTGTTTGCATCATGTTCAATCGGTTGGTCGGTATAGTAAAAATTTCCGTATGTGCCAAAAACTAAATTTGTAAGATTTAAAGAATTGAATACTTCAAAGTTCTCTTCATAAGTCGTTGAATATTTTTGTGTAAAATAGATGAGATTTTTTATTAATAGGTAGAGGGTCAATTGAAGTGTATCCTTATGTCCAAAAAATTTAAAATGATCTTCAAGCGCGCGTGAAGAAATTTTGAAAATATTTTTTTCAAAATCAATATTGGACCTCATACCATTTAAGTATAAGTCCTTAAATTCATCAAATAAAAACATGATCTGCGTATCTATATCTAAAAAGAAAATAACTTCACGGGTTAAATCCTCGAGCATAGGCGCTAGTAATTGAGGTTGAGAAAAAATATCATCTGATTGGATCAAATACCGTAAAATGTTTTTGGAGTTTCCACTTTCAAAGGCCATTTGAATACGCTTTTTAGTTTTTTTTAAAAAAGGTATCGAATTAACTCGATAGGATTGTGGATGTTTTAAAATAAATGATTCTTGATTTTTTGGTTGTTGAAAAACGAATTGACCATTTTTTACAATTACAGATATATCTTGCATGAGATAATAACGATATAAACCTTTGGGCCCCAGAGACATTTTAGAAATTTGATGCAGATAGAGGGTAAGATTGCGATTTTCTCCCTTAAAATAGGGAAATATTTTGTATTGGGTAAAAAATTCAAAAACCTTCACAAAAGATTCTTGAGTAGGTTTATACTGCATCAATTCATTGAAATTGAAGAGCACTTGGTGCAGTTTTTCTAATTTCCCATAAAAAGAAAAATCTTTGGCCAACAAATCAAAAGAATTTAAACTAAATACATTATGAACAGAAAACTGACCACTTTCTAAAAGTTCCAATGTCTTTGCTAACAAGTTAGGGTTCAATATATTCTTAAGCTTCTGGTTAAGAAATTGAGGTACAAAATTTGATAAGGCCCATTTAATTTCAATTGGATCTATTTCATTATTTTGTGAATAAAGATCTATAAGTTCTAAAGCAGAGCTTCCTTCATTTTTTATTTTTTTGGAAATATCGTGAAAAACTTTTTTAAACTTTAAAACCTCATCTATGTTATAGAGAGTATCGTTATTTTCATCAAATGAATCCATAAATAATTGAGCATGTCCTGGAAGTTCGAGATAAGGATATTGAAAAATTTCTAAAGCAAGACTATCCCTTGTTATATTGTTGGCACAAAGAGATAGGGAAAATACTCCAAATAAAATACAAAAAAACTTCATCATGAAAACTCCGATCTTTAATTCCCAATATTATGCCCAATTAACTTCTCAATGTATGTTAAAAAATATGACAACTTCTTACAAAAATGGTTAGTATTCAAGACCAAGGAGTGAGTATGATTATCAAAAACCATATTTTGAATAGTGGAAATTTTAAACTTGACGGTGGTGCAATGTTTGGAATTATTCCCAAACCTCTCTGGGAAAAAAAATGTCCTCCAGATAAGGCCAATAGAATAGATCTTGCATTAAGATTGTGGGTTATTGAGACGACAGATAAATTAATCATTACCGACACTGGTATTGGTGATTATCATGGAGAAAAATTTAATCAACAATTTGATATAAGAATACAAGAAAAACCGTTAGAAGGTCTTCTTAAACGAATTGGAAAAACTCCTGATGAAGTGACTGATCTTGTGATAAGTCATCTTCACTTTGACCATGTTGGAGGTATTTTAAAAATTGAGGGAAATGAACGACTTCCAGTATTTGAAAATGCAACACTTCACATCCATCAAAAACATTATGAATATTCACTTTCTCCAACTGATAGAGACTCAGGGAGTTTTCATTCAAATGAATATGAACAAATTATTGAGTACTACAAAAAAAGAAATCAAATTCACTTCGTTAATCAAGAAGAAGGAGAGCTTATATCTGAAATTGGTCTAAAATTTAAATGTTCATTTGGACATACTCCTTGGTTAATGCATCCATATAATGATCAATATATTTACCTAGCAGATCTTATTCCTACTTCTGCTCATATTCATATTCCCTGGGTTATGGGATATGATATAAATCCAGGAATCACCACTGAATACAAAAAAGTTTTTTTGGATTTTTGTCAAAAAGAGAATTTAAAAATAATTTTTGAACATGATCCGTTTTATTGGGGATGTTCTATTGGTAAGAACCAAAATGGGCAATATATTGCTCAAGAACTTTATTCTGAGAGTTAGATTTTAACATATGTTAAAAAGAATTCTCCATCCAAAGCGTCGAAGCCTTGGGTGGAGATGAATTTTTAGCCTTCCGGCGAGGATTGTCCCTGTTTTTCAATATACCTTCTGATTGTTTCTATGGTGGTGCCACCTGTGGTGAGTAAACAGTAGGCCCTTGTCCATAGGGCCGGTTTCCAGTAAAACTTTTTGAAGTGATTTTGATGCTTTTTTTTGATGAGTCTTGATGTAACAGTTTTTAGGTTGTTGACGAGCCTACTCAAATCCATGGCCGGATGGGCCTGGATTAAAAGATGGATATGATCCTCTTCTCCACCGAACTCAGAAAGAACACAAGACCACTTTTCACACACATTATGACAGATGTCTTCTAGGTCTTTTAGAATTTCTTTTGTGAAACATTTTCTTCTGTATTTCGTAACTAACACCAAGTGGTATTGAAGGTTATAAACACAGTGATAATGGGATTTTAGATTGCTTTTTGACATTGACAGCAATATGCCACATTGATAATCTCCTCGCAATGACAAAAAAAGTTGCGAGCAAATTAACGGCCGAAAAAAAAGTTCTCTCTAAGAAGAAACGGGTAGAACTGGCCAAGGCGGCCAAGAAAAAACGTAGTGCGCAGAATAAAGCAAAGCTCATAAAAACTTATCGTTTTCGTTTTTATCCGACAAGTGAACAGACATCAACTCTCTCTCGCTGGATGGGAGCATGCCGGTTTGTCTATAACTGCGGACTTGAAGAACGCAACCTTGTTTTTCAAATGAGTGGCGGAGTTAAAAAATTAAAGTATGAATATCAGCAAAACCAACTTCCGGAGTGTCGATCTATGGAAGGTTTTGAGTGGTTAGAAGAAGTTCCTTCACAATCACTTCAAATGGCACTAAGAAACCTAGATCAAGCTTTTCAAAACTTTCTGGATCCAAATCTCGATGCAGGATATCCGACAAGAAAGAGAAAAGGAAAATGCACTGAATCCATTTGTTTTCCCCAAGGAAATAGAGTTATTATAACTTGCGCAAAAAAGAAATCAAAGAAATGGTCATATATCACAGGAATTCCTAAGATTACCGTAGGTAAAGGAGCTACCCCTCTAAAAATTGCTCAACACAGAAAAATTGAAGGAGAGATAAAAAGAGCAACGATTACACGCCAAACAACTGGTGAATGGTACATCTCTCTGAGTTGCTATTTAGGAAAAAAAGCTGAAATTATTCCTATCAATTCGGCCCATAAAGGTGAGTTGGTTCCCGAAAAATCTGTTGGTATTGATTTAGGCGTGGCCAAAACAATTTGTGAAGACGCTCAGAGCGATAATGAGCATAACCTTGATTTGAAAACAATCAAAAAAGTAGAAAAACAAATAGCGACCCTCCAAAGAAGGGCAGCGAAGCAAAAGAAGTTTTCACCTCGTTGGAAATACTATCAAAAAATAGTTGGAAAAAAACATCGTAAGATAACTAGAATAAGACATGACTTTCTTCATAAGGCCTCAAATGATATTTGCAAAAAACACGCAATTGTAGTGCTTGAGGATCTTAGGGTAAAAAATATGTCAAAAAGTGCCAAAGGTACACTTGAAAAACCAGGAAAAAATGTAGCACAGAAATCTGGACTAAACCGCTCTATACTTAGACAAGGTTGGGGAATGTTTAGAGATTTTGTACGCTATAAAAGCGAGTGGCAAGGAGGATTACTTGTACTTGTTCCGGCTAAAAATACTTCTAGACGATGCAGAAAATGTGGTCATACCTCAGTGGAAAATAGACAAAAGCAAGAAGTATTTTTTTGTGTAAATTGTGGCCATACAGAAAACGCAGATAAACATGCAGCAACTGTCATAAAAGCTCTGGGGCTACAGAGCTTAGGTTTTGAGAGCGAAGCTCGAAAAATCTTAGAAGCCCCCACTAAAGACGCATCAGCGGCTTAGTGGTTGGGAGTAGTCACATCAAATAATATTAAATAATAATATTTTGTTATTGATTAATTTTTGGTAGAAAGTCGTTTCATCATTGCTAAATGAGGAGTTAACTTGAAACTTTTAGCAATCGCAAAATTTTTATTTTTAATCTCTGTTCCAATATGCGCGTGTGAAAATTTTCTTTTGAATACTTCTTTCAATATTTCACTTCAGAGTGAATTTGGACATCAATGGCCAAAAACCTTTTTTTCATATGATTTGCAGGAGCTCCAATTTATAAGTTCTCTCTCAAAAAAAAATATGATCAAGTACCTTCATCACCAGTATGACATCGAATTCATTTTCAAAGGTTCAAAATCTAAAACATTTGATAGTAATAATCCTTTCCTAAAATTTTTAACTGAAGATAAGTCAAAAATCATTTCGCAGGCCTATCACTTTTTTGAACAAAATAATTTATTAGGCGAAGATTTAGGACAATATTTACCGCCAAACCATATTGCGGTTTCAGAAAAAGAAGTTTTTCATTCTCATCAAAGACCTTTGGGAAATAGGCCTATCATTATTTTAGATCAGAAGTTTACAAAATCAGTTCTTCTCCATGAATTCATTCATCATTTAAAATTTCTGGACCGTAACAAAAGTGAATTTAATCTAGGAAGGGATTCAAATCAAAAAACAAATGTTCAAATTCTGGCCCACGCTTATATGCAAGAAGCGTTGAGTGAATTAAATATTGATTCCTCTGAATATATCGATTTGATGTTGCAAATGGACTTATTAGAACATGAGCTTTATAGAGAGAAAAATCTGGAGGAATTGCTTGTTAATCATATTCTTATTGAACATAGTAATATTTTGAATTTTGATGCCAATGAAATTGGTCTTCTTCATGTAATTCACAGTAAAAATTTGGTGAACTATTCAACATTCTCACAAAAAAAAGCACATGAACTAAATACTAAGTATTCTTCATTAAATAGAAGCGATTATGGATTTAAATTAACCCATCTCTATGAAATTGATCTGGCCATCATTAAAAATGAGATTTTATGGTTTGCTCAAGCAACTGGACAAAGTGATAAAATAATTAAATGGCCTCAATGACTTTTTTTAACCGAATATGATTATTTGTAATTTGTGAGGTGATATTCTCATATTTAATTCTAAATTCTGATAAAAGCTTTGTTTTATTCTTCTCATCAAATTTGCTATTTCTCTCAGTCTTGACAATCATATCCATTGCTAGTTCACCAAATTCTCTTCCAATATCCACAAGATTTTGATATTCAGTAGCAGTATCAGCTCTCACATTTTGAAGTGAAATTTTTATCTTAGCATTGCTTAAGGTAATATTTTGCAAAACAGGTCTAATCTGATTGAGATAATACGCTTTAAAACGTATAACTTCTGAGGGGGCTTTTACTTTTTTTAATTCAAATTTATATTTTGTATACATTTGTTCTACTAAAGAGCTGAGAGTTTGATATTTTTGTAAGATATCTTGCAAAGGACCTTTTTCTTTCAGAATAATATCATCCCAAAATTTGGCCAATTTGACATTGAACTCACTTTTTGAAAATGGTGAAAGAAAAGCTGTGGTTTCAATTTTATGAACTGTATTTTTTTCTTTGATGAGTTCATTCCACTTGCCAAGTATTCCTAAATCCCTAGCAATGATTTCAGCTTGATAATAACCAGGAACTATCTGTGTTCCTTCATGAAAAGTGAGTTCATCAAATTCAACTCTTCCATTTTGAAGTAGACCTAGTGATTCAACAACTACTGGAGATTGAGAGAGAGACTTTTTTCGAATTGAATGTAATATCACTCTTAAACTCATGGGACCTGGCCTATTTAGTGCCATCCATATTCCTTCAGATTGGGTATTGAGAGCAAAGTGAACCTGAAGATCCTCACCCTTATCATTGATAATTTTTTTCATTTTCATATAATCGACTTGACCAATCCCATTTAAACCTTCTGGCACAGTTGCCTTATTCATAATAAGAAAATAAAGAATAATTCCACAAAATAAGATTATAGTGGTACATCCCAATACAAAACGAGAAAAATATAAAAAAGAAGATTCCTTTAAAACTTCAACTTTTTCTTCTTCAATAATTTGATCAGTTGGCAATTGAATTTCTAGAGGGATCTCATTGTTTTTAGCAAAGATTTCATCAGAAGAAATCGTTTCTTCTTTCACTGGATGAAAAAATTGTTCATTAATTTCAGGTAGAGTGATGTTTTGTATATCAGGTTCTTTTTCAATCTGTTCTTCTTTATCAGAATTAAAAAAATCATCAAGTTCTTGCTCAAGAATGTCAGGATGTGGTGGAGGTTCTAAATGTGAATCTGATTGGATAAAATCATAGATTTCTTGAGCGTCTTGAGAAATATCAACCTGTGCTCTGGTATAGATATTTTTTATATTTCTTTTCTCAATGTCACGAATTGCACTATCCAAGGGTTCTAATTGCACATAGAGTTCATCACAATCTCGCATTTTTAACCAGTCTTCCTGCCCTTTGCGCCATACTAGATCGTCTGAATCAACACGATTTGCCTTATATAGTTCAATTATTTCATTAATCCCAAAAGGGCCTATATGGTGGTCATGGTCAAAGACGAACCATTGTTTTTTTTGATAAATCGACTCTTGCTGCTGATTCATTGGTCTACCTCAAGGTTATTCTAACTCTTAACTCAGGCAAACTCAATTAGAGATTTACCTTTTGAATCGTTGTGGGCAGAATGAAATAAAAATCTTTGCAAGGAACTAACCCGTGTATGACACTCAAGAAATAATCAATCAATTAAATCGTAGAAAATTAGACCAGTTTTCAAAACAAAGGGTTGAACTATCGAGTCATTTTAAGTTTCTAACTTCATCTACTGACAATGGGGTTTGGAGAAATGGAGGAAGACGGGGGGCAAATTTTGCCCCGTTATCTATTTTGAATTCATTTGAAAAGCTTCCCCCTACAAAAAATTCTGCTACTTTTTCGGTTCATGAGGTTTCAAGTGATAAGAACGAGATATTAGATTTTATAAAATCACAAGAAGAAGAAACTCAAAACATAAAACAAATTATATCAGATAAAGAAAACATTATTCAACTTGGTGGAGGGCATGATCATATCTATCCCCTTTTGAAGTCTTTTGAAAATAAGTACAAAAAAATAAAAGTTATTAATTTAGATGCTCATTGTGATACAAGAATAGATGAACTCCCCCATTCTGGTACTCCCTTTAGGCAGTTTGATCAGAATTCAAAATGTGATTTTGAGATCGTTCAAATGGGGATTAATCTTTACAATAATAGTGTAGAAACTTTATCTGAACTTAAAAACGGAAATATGAAAATTATCTCTCTTTCTCAGTTGCAAAAAGAAACTGTAGCTTACTCAACTCTTGATACTCCTATACTTTGTGATATTTTTAAGCACGAAGAAGATGAGCTCATTGTTCTTAGTATCGATTGTGATGTGCTTGATGTTCATTCTATGCCTGGAGTAAGTGCCACCAATCCACACGGACTATCCAAACGATTTGTTAATGATTTCACTGAATTTTATTTTAAAACTGTTAAAAATCAAAAAGTGATAGGTATCTATGAGTACAACCCTATTTATGACGATCTCACAAATAGCGGTTCCAAATTTATTGCTCAACTTATTTGGAAACTCATGAATAATTTAAATACATAAAAAAACATCCATCTGAAAATTCATATAAATTCATTACGAAAAAGTAATATTTATCATGAAGAACGTATAGTTAAAAATATCAGCTACGTTTAAATAGATTCATTTTTATATTTTTTATGCTTTTGATTATTTTCTTGAAAGAATTATTAATCAAAAACAATACACCTGTTTTACATTTATTTTTTGAATCATATTGTGAGTATGATCTATATCGATCTAACAATTTATTTCTTAGCTTTTTTTCTTTGATTTCTTTAAAAGTAACATTCTTACGATTCTCAGCTATTTTTAGTTGCAAATATGAATTAATCAGATCATCACTCCATTTGTATTTACTTCCTATGTTCAAAAATGCTCTTTTTAAGCTTATGATTGCTTGTCTATTAAGTTTATCCGGAATAACAAGACTGATAAGAGCTTTTTCTAAATTTATATTTTCAGTAAAATCTAGTTTTGCAATTACTTTTCCTAAGTTTCTAATAGCATCGGAGTCAAAACTTTTATGATTGATCAATTCATTCCATGTATTTTTATGATCTTCGTCCCATTCATAATTCCTGTAAAGTAACATACTGCCTGCACCTCTAATTATTTTTAAATCAAACTTTTTAAAATTACTAAATCTTTCCAAGATATATTTAATTTTGTTCCATCTAAAGCTACTAATTACTTTTGAATTGAACTTGTTATGTGCAAGCAATTCATCCCAAATTTCTTTACTGGAATCTCTATCTTTAAAATATGAGTTAGCAAAACTTTCAGCGATAAGAATAATTCCTTTTTCATCAAGTTTTGTATGATTTAATAATTGTCTCAAAGCTAGCTTTTTATCTTTATTCCCAATATAGCTAGCGAAATATTTTGACCAATAACCAATTATTTCTCCGGTAAAATTTTTATGATTAATCAAAGTTTCCCAGACAACTTTAGTTTCACTGTCCCAAGTATCTTTTAAATTCAATATGACTGCCCCAATCATAGGAGTCATATTTTTGTTTTGTTCTTTTGTAATTGGGATACGAACAAATGCTTTTTTATAATCCTCTTCATACTTAAAGCTGTTTCTTATAATATCATTGAACAATTCCCTGAAAGTTTGTCTATCAATTTTTTTATACTTTATTATTTTATCCCAAGCGCTTTTTTGATCTTCACTCCACTTTCCTTTTATAAAAGAAAAATTAAGCAATATATTACCAAGTTTATTTGAATCTATATTTTTATGTTTTATTAATTTGTCCCAGGCAGTTTTGACATCTTCATTCCACTTTCTCTTTAGGTTTAGAAAAGCTCTACCTATATATACAATATCTAAAGAGCTAAGCTTTTCACGATTAACAAAACTAATGAGGATCTTTATATGTTCATCTCTCAAATCTCCTTTCATTTTACTCATGGCGTGTGAAATGTTATAAACACCGTCCTCACCAAATTCATTATATATTTTTCGCCATGCACCCATTAACTCTTCACTCCAATCACCTTTGGTATTCATGAATGCTTGTAATAAAGCCTCCTGAAAATGATCTTTTACTTTTTCAGATTTCACAATACGAACTAAAGCTTTTTTCAAATCTTCGTTCCATTCACCTTGTATCTCTGCAAAGATCTTCAGCAGGGTTATAACTTCGCCAGAGTCTAGCTCTTCTGGTTTTGCAAGACTCACCAGCGCTTTTTTAAGATCATCTGTCCAGTCCCCTTTTATATTTTCAAAGCCTCTTATTAGAAAATACAAAGATTCAGGATCATGTTCTCTTGATGCCACTAGACCCGCAAATTTATTTTTGAGATCCACACTCCAATCTCCTTCTACTTTTGAAAATAATGAAGTTAATATCTTTTCCTTTTGCAACAATTCAATATTTATTAGTTTTTCCCATGCTTTATTGAGATCTCCCAACCATTTGCCTTTCGTATTAATTAAAACATGAGCGAGATCTTCAAATAAATGTTCTTCAATTTTTTCAGGAATTATCAGTTTGGTGAATGCTCTCTCTAGATTATACCCCCAATATCCATTCACATTCAAGAAGGCCCTACTTAATGTACGAAGGGAGTTATAATCTAACTCTCCTGCGTCTACTAATTTAACAAGTGCTCTTTTTAGGTTTATATTCCATTCCCCCTTGATATTTGTAAAAGCTTCTTCTAGTTTTTTAACTGAATTTGTAGAAAGTTTATTTGGAATGACTAGGCTTGCAAGTGTATTTTTAAGATCCTCGTTCCACTCTCCCTTGATATTTGCAAAAGCTTCTGCTAACTTTTCAATTGAATCTGTAGAAAGTTTATCTGGAATAACTAGAGCTAAAAGTGCTTTTTTAAGATCCTCGTTCCACTCTCCCTTGATATTTGCAAAAGCTTCTGCTAACCTTCGAATTGAATATGTAGAAAGTTTATCTGGAATAACTAGAGCTACAAGTGCTTTTTTAAGATCCTCGTTCCACTCTCCCTTGATATTTGCAAAAGCTTGTGCTAATTCCCAAATTATATCAGTTGAGAGTTTTTCAGAAATCACAAGACTAACAAGCGCTGCTTTTTGACTTTCACTCCACTCTCTTCTAATAGATCTAAAATCGTATTCCCACGTACTAACTATAGATTGTTCTAAACTAGACTTTTCAATAATTTCTTCCCATGCGATGAGTTGATCAGTGCTCCACTCACCTTTTATTTTAATAAAATATTTACCTAATGCACGCATTGTTTCTGAATCAAATTTGTTTAAACCAACTAGTTCTCTCCAGGCATTTTTTTGATCTTTACTCCATACACTTTGAATTTTTAGAAATACTTCTACTGTGGATATTATTGCCTTTGAATCGAATTCCTCACGACCGATTAATTGTCTCCATCTATTTTTTGTAACTTTACTCCATCTGTCGCCAAAACTCATAAACGAAGACACAAATCCCTTCATGATATCCGGCTTGAATTTCTCATGATTAAATAGTTCATTCCATATTATTTTTTGATAATCAGTCCATTCTTCAAAAGTAAATATAATATCACCTCCTAATTCTTGAATATGTTTAGATCCAAATGAATCTTGCTGCATTATTCCTTGAATCAGCAATAGATAATAGTCACTGTCCTTTTTCAAATTATCTACAAACTCAATAATCAACGACAACATCTCTGAATTAAATTGTTTCGAGTTTAACTGATGTAATAATTCTTCTAACTGCCTTTGTAGTATAGAAATCATTTTATCTTGATCAAGAAATTCAAAAAGTTCATTTATAAAATCTAAGTTGTCTATATCCAATAGATAAATTTTGTCAATTTCTCGCACAAAAGTAGGATGCTCCATAATAGCTTGCATATTATTTTCAATTGCATATTTAAAGCCATCAGTAATTTCCTTTCCTTTAAGAATTAATTTCACATGCTCCATGCTCATTTCAATATTTTGTTCATTAAAAGCATCTTGAGCATTCAGAAGTCCCTCACTTAATAAAAAAGAGTTCTCTCCATATATTTCTTCTTTTATACCTAGCTCTTTAAAGATAGTTGATATATCTTGCATGAACTTTTTTGTATTCAAATGTTCTTCATTTTTTAAAACGTTATGTGCTTTTTCTAATTTCCTGAAATCGAAACCTGAAACTTTTGATAATTTTCTAACATCATCCTCATATTCAGCTAAATCTAATAATGTCAGTAAAAGTATTTTTTCATCTTGCTTATTCCATTTTTCATGTACTTTGAAAGCACTCCCTTTTTTTACTTCAAAATCATATAGTCCTTCTTGTGAAATAACATCATGTCTAATTTCAAAAGCTCGCGTAACAGTTGGATCATACAATCTGCTCTGATCAAAACGACTATCAGTAATGAGTAGTTCCCGAAATTCACGATCAAGTGACTTTACTTGAATTTCTATTGACTTGGATAAGTGTTCTTTAAAAATCGATGAAAGGGTGTAAAAGTTAATTTTTTGGTCAATCAACTCAAGATCAGGGATAACGACACTTTGTGCTCCGAAAAATTGGACATTCCTTACAAAAAAATCAAGAATCATATTCACATCTACAGCTTTCATTTTATTCCCTGTAATTGTATGGACGAAAAGAGTCTTACCATGATCACTATCCAATAGGGTCGTCGTTACATAACCAATAAATCTATCTTTGTTATCTTCTACAAAGAATGTTCTTTCAAATAAAGAATAACTAAATAGAGGGGAATAATTACTAGAACAATCTTTTGCCCCTATACCTCTAAAAAGTGCCAGTGTTGGAGGCACTTCTCTTAATCTAATATCTCTGTAATTTTCAAATTTCTCTATTTTTTTTTCTGAAATTCTATCGAAATATTTCCCAATGTATCCCTTCAAGAGCTTCTTTTCTTTATCTTCCAAACTGAAAACATTTAATAAGGCTTTTTCTCTTTTTGTATACTCTTCTTTATCTTTTAAAAAATCCAATTCTGCTTCAGAAATTTGCTCAATCAATTTTTTTAGATGCTCAAAATTATTTTTTCCTGGGTGTGCTTTATGGGCCTGTGTAAAATAAAGAAAATCTACCTTAGTTGAAAGTGACAACTCCCTTTCATACCTTATATTAAAATCATTATGGAGCTCTTCTTTTGATAATTTTCTTTCAAATCCAATCCTCTGAAAATCCAATTTGATATAATCTTTCTCCTCTATTGATTCGATTAGTTTTTCAAACTTAACTAAATTGTTTTGAATCTGACTAACTTCTGTTTTAAGTTCTTTTGAAGCAACTGAGTACAAGGCACCTAAAAGAGTTGAGCTTCTACTCATTTGAATCTCTAATAGTTCTTTTTGAATTGTTGATATTAAATCTTCTGGAAAAGTATCTTCGCTATTATATTCATTAAGCAAATTTAAAAAAGTATTTCTCAATACAGAAAATGCATTAGTATCTATAATCCGTGTCAAAATTTGTGAATTACTCTTTGATGTTAACTTTATATCTACAAGCTCTGGTCTTTCTGTTAAATAATTTTCAAATTCTTTCTTTCTAGATAGCTCTAATAATAGTTCACTTTCCAAATTTATAAGATTCAATAAGTCGACTTTATATGTAGAAGACTCACGCAAAAGCTGGGGAAACTGATGTTTTACTGAAAGTAAAACATCAGTTGCCTTACGAGAGTACTTAGGATTCGGATTGTCTTTTGTGTTTGCAGAAACACCACTTATTAAAATTAGAAATAAAAAGATTTTAAAAAATACTCGTAACATTACAAGGGTCTCCGATTTATAAGTTTTCAGTTCCGATAAGTATTTGAAATTATATAAACCATATAATTTATTTACTAGCTTTCCATTGATGCATAATATCATTCACTCTGTTGTTTCTCCACTTGAATGAGTAAATCTATATTTTTTATACACAAGTAAGCCTCTCTAACAAAAAAGTTGAAGTTATTGAAAATTAATTGGAACCCACTTAGAGTTCAAGAATTCAGATACTTGGAGGATTTTAAGCTTAAAATACTGCATATTCCTATAACAATAAGCTCTTTTCTTTATTGTTTTGATAACGTTGTTTATTCCTTCGGAAAGCGATGAGGTCACAGGGTATTTAAAGTAGTTTCTGAAAGTGTCCCATCCATCGTTAAAGGTTTTCCACCACTTCTTAAGTTCATAGAAGACACCTGCTTGATTTATCCATTCCCCCATCTCTTCAAATTTTGCTCTTGCTTCAGGAGCTGAGTTTGATTCAAATATCTGATGCATACCTTCTTTAATGAGTTCAAGGTAAACAAAATATTGATTATCTCTCATGACTTCCCGAATATACCGGTTCTCAGCTTTTGTCCGTCGATCAGATTTTTTAGTAAATAGTTGTTTTAATTTACTTCGAGTCAGTGACCATAAACCCAAAATTTAGTCCATTATCTGAGTGAGTCTCACTGTTTTTAAAATAAAACAAGGAGGCAATAAAATGAAAGGCAAAAAATTTTCAGAAGAAGTGATTTTCAAAATTTTAAAGGAATATGAATCGGGAATTCCAGCAAAAGAACTTGGACGCAAATATGGAATGGCCGAGCAAACAGTTCATAAATGGAAAAAAAAATATCACGGGATGCAGGTATCTGATGCTAAAAAACTAAGAAGTCTTGAAGAGGAGAATCGACGTTTAAAACGACTCGTTGCTGATTTGAGTTTGGATAATCAAATACATTTTTTGGGGAGAATTCCAGTAAAATTCACAAAAGTGACTGAATACAGTCGCAAATACAAAGTAGCAAAATTCTAACTAGCTCAATCTTACCAGAAATCAATACCACTCCTTACTTTGTTGATGCTTAAAATTTAAAGGAATTGTGTAGAAGTTAGTTAATTTTTTCTATATCGATACCAGAGAAGTTCCCCTCCCTGATCGCTTGTGAAACTGTTTCATTGACTATTATTTCGAAGTGGGATTCCTTCAACCTAAAAATAGGAAGGTTAATCTGTTTACTTTTATCAATTATTAAGTCATGAATATAAAAACTATCGCCAATGGCCGCTTTTTTTGATGCTGATAAGTCCGCGCAAGAGAGAACCCCTACAATATTGATGAACAGATAATCTTTTTCAAGAATTTCATCATTTTTTGCATTAATAATCTTGGTTGGAAATGCCTGAAGATTATTTGCACCGGCCGATTTGAGAGCCTTAAACAGCTCTAGAGTCATGATTGAAGGTAGATGATAATAATCGTTTAGACGTTCTTCAAGAGTCAGTACGGGAATTTCACCTTCAAAAAAAGGGTCATATTGATCATAGCCATAGTCTTCACCTACATGCATTTCAATTTCAAAGGGGAGTTGAAGTTCTTTCGGGTCAATATACTGTCCGCTCGTTGTATGAATCCTTCTATGGGAACTTCTTTTCATCATGATATTTTCACCTTTGTCAGGTGAAATGACTCTGTAATAATTCATTGGTGTACCCCTCTAATACGCTTAACTCATTATAATAAAAATCCCAAGAAGGTTATAGGAAATAATTACTTTTCGAGATCATTTTGAGCATGAATGAACTCTTTTTTATCCGTTATGATCCAGATGTCATGTGTAAAATCATCTTCTAATGTTTCCAACGGCCATTAGTTTGAAACTATCCTTTTGAATAAGGCAATCTGGACAGCGTGATTTCACAAAATCATCTTTGTCCGCTGTGGACATTTTGTAAACAGCATGACTCTGCCTTCATTCATTCGATTCTTGAATGCTGTTTTCTGTATGTCTTTAATTCTTTGTGTAATAAAAATATTCAGAATCCAACAGTTAATATTATACAAACTACTGAAACAATCAGAGTGATTTTTTACGGTTTTTGCATTGTTTACGCAGCTTTTCTGGAAGTTTTTTTCTTAACTGCTTTTTTTACGACTTTTTTCTTAGTTTTTTCTCGTAGTTTTCTTCTCTTCTTTCACTTCTTCTTCATCTTTTTTATTGCCTGTCAACCCCCTAATGTCGGACAAATCTCTCGGCACTTGAGCTTCAAAACCATCTCTATCTAAAAAGCTACTCTACAGCTTGGGGAATGCTTCAGAAGATCAGAGTAGTATTAATCGATCGAGGCGCGCTCTATAAGCTGAGTGGCGAGATTGAAGTTGATGGGAGTCAATTTGGAAGTCAAGTGAATGAGACAGATCAAGAAGTCATAATTGGAGTTGAAAGCAAACATTGGGTTGATGAGAACGGAAAAGAAAAGCCTAAAGCCGGTTTTGCACAAGTCATGTTGGGGGTTGAGAATAAGGAAAACGTTCAAAAATTTATATCAAAAAATATAGAACCTGGTTCAGCATTGCATATCGATGGAGCAAATGCTTACGAGATTACTCATAATAAGGTTGATATTAAAGCGGAAGTGACTCTTGGAAATAAAGAGATTTTGTCCAGTCTTCACCCTTGGATGTATCGATTTGTTTCAAATGCGAAAGTTTGGATTCTTGGGACACATCATGGGATAAGTCCTAAATACTTAAAAAATTACCTTGGAGAATACGTTTACAGGTTTAATAGAAGACATGATAAGAATAGATTGTTTACAAGGGCCTTGAAGGCCTGTTTACAGTCAAAACCGAGAACAATGCTCTCAATTACCACAATGCTTAGTGGATAGTGGATAGTGGATAGTGGATAGTGGATAGTGGATTCTTGATCATAAAAGTGACAGAGTAAATCACTTTTAAAACAAAAATGCTGCTCAAATCAGTTAAAATTTAGTTTTCAAAGACACAATTTTTACTTCAAGGAGCAGCAAGGATGATGTTACCAAGATTTCTTAAAAATTTAATCCCAAATTTTAAAATAATTCGCTTTGATGAGTGGCATAAGCGTGGCGTCATTGATGTTTACCTGGAAAAGGAAGATAAAAGTACTTCTAAGACATGCTGCCGCTGTGGATCTGTGTTGGGGCACTCTCGAGGCAAGCAATAAACGCGTTTTAATCTATGATAAAACAGCACTACTAACAGGGATGGATGCCAAGGTCGTAATTGGGCAAACTCTTTTTACTACTAATTCAGCTGGAGATTTGAACTTTCCACTTGGAATTGCTTCAGATGGAACTAGACTTGTCATTGTGGATGCGAGTGGCAATAGAATTTTGATTTATAATACTATTCCCACTGTAAGCGGGCAATCTCCTGATGTAATTTTAGGGAGCTTTGGAACTGCAGCGAACCAATTGTACAATCCTGTGGGAGCGTTTATTCATAATGGAAAGTTATTTGTTGCTGACAGGGGAAATGATCGTATTTTAATCTGGAACACAATTCCAACAGTTGGAACTGAATCAGCGGATGTGATTTTAGGTCAAACTACAGCGGGCCTTGGGGATCATAATCAATGCAATTGCACCACTGCAGCTGCAAATACATTATGGGGCCCACATATGGTGTATCATGATGGATGTCGGCTTATTGTAAGTGATACTCAAAATAATAGAGTTCTTATCTATTAAATGAATTTTTTGTGTGAAACCTTATATAGCAATTAGAATAAAAAAAGGGAGGATGACAGCATATCCTCCCTTTTTCAAGAGACATTCTAGAAGATGAAGAAAATCCTTTTCAACAATCTTCAGCACACACACATCTTAAATATGCAGACATTATGCCAATTTTGAATTGCATTGCAATGAACGTTAAATACTGGGAGTTACGAAGTAATAAAAAATTTTAGTGTCGACAATTTGACAATAATCTAAATCTCACAGTCAATTCATTGGCCGTAACGTTGCAAAAAATGAGAGAGTTTCTGTATGGCCAGATCAATTCCCTCAGATTCATCTAGACAATTATATAAAGACTCGACATGTTGAAAAATTTTTTTTGATTCTTTGGTCACAATATCTATATCAATTGAAAAACTATTTATTTGTGAACAAACAGTGACTCGACCAAGCAAATGCTCATTATTGTCTATTTGTATAAAAAGTTCGTACGGGTATTCTTTTTTTTCCATGTTTTGTCAGATTGAAATGTTGATCTAGATCATCTAGTATCACAGCAATTTAAAACAGAGGAGCGAAATCATGAAATATTATTTTCTAGTGCTATTATCCATTCTTAACATTTCAAGTTATGCAACATGTAAACTTAAAAATGATACATTCAAAATTGGATGGACTGCTTTTAAAACTCCAAAAAAAGTTGGTGTCTCAGGTACATTTAACAAACAAGCACTAGGACTTGTTTCACATACAGCGTCTTCAATTCAAGAATTGTTGAAGGGAGCTAGTGTAGAAATTGATTCGAATGATGTTTTTACAGACAATAAGGCAAGAGATGGTAAAATTGCCAAATTTTTCTTCTCGACGATGGAAGTCTCAAAGAACATTAAGGCCGATGTTTCAAAAGTAACCGATAAACTCATTATGTTAAAAGTTTCTATGAATGGAAGAATTGTGGAAGTTCCCATGGAATATACGTTAAAAGGAAATTCTCTTGAGGCCAAAGGAACATTAGACGTTTTAAATTTTGCAATGGACAAAGAACTTAAGGCCCTCAATCAGGCATGTTTTGCAAAACATGAGGGCAAAACGTGGTCAGATGTGAATATTTCTTTTCAAGCTGATTTTGATTGTTAAATTTATGGTGAACTTTTAAAATCACAAAAGTTCACCAAATACAGATTATTATTTTCACCTCATTTCAGTTAATGTATGATTCTTACAAATCGATAGATGTTTATCTTTAATTCGACCTTAATAAAAGGAGTCATGTCTTCATGAAATTATTCTTTAGTTATGTACATTCTTCCATTGTGAAGAAACAGGTCATGGGAGTCACAGGCCTATTGCTATGTGGTTTCCTCATTACTCACCTTGCAGGGAATTGTTTAATTTACGTAGGAGGTGAAGCTTTCAATACCTACGCACATAAATTAATAACGAATCCCTTTATTTATGTTGCAGAAGCAATTCTGGCCTTGATTTTTTTATCCCATATTGGGCTGGCCATCCGATTGACTATTGAGAACAAAAAAGCAAGACCTCAAAAATATTACATGAAGGTCGCAACAGGCAGAGGAGCTACATTTGCTTCATCTACGATGCCCTACACTGGACTCATCATTTTGATTTTTCTTATCTCTCATCTTCTTCATTTTAAATTCAGTGGTCACTCTTATAAAGAAATTTACAATGGAGTTGAAATGAAAGACTTATATAAAGTAGTCATCGAATACTTTGCAAATCCTTTAAATGTGCTATGGTATCTTTTTTCTATGGCCGCTTTAGGTATTCATGTCAGTCATGGATTTTGGTCAGCATTCCAATCCATTGGATTTAACCATCCAAAATATAATTGCGGTCTTAAAATTTTATCCAAAATTTATGCATTGATTATTTTTATTGGCTTTTCTGCCTTACCAATCTATGCATTCTTGCAAGGAGTTAAAGCGTGAGCGTAACACTAGATTCAAAGATTCCCGAAGGTGATATTAGAGAAAAATGGGATAATCATCGTTTCAATACAAAATTGGTTAACCCATCCAACAAAAGAAAATACAAAGTTATTGTTGTTGGAACAGGCCTGGCCGGAGGGGCCGCCGCAGCGACTCTCAGTGAGCTAGGTTATCAAGTCGATGCTTTTTGCATTCAAGACTCTGCTAGACGAGCGCATTCCATTGCAGCCCAAGGTGGGATCAATGCAGCTAAAAATTATCCAAATGATGGAGACTCTATTTGGAGACTTTTCTATGATACCGTTAAAGGCGGAGACTACCGCGCAAGAGAAGCTAACGTCTATCGTTTAGCACAAGTTTCGAATAATATTATTGATCAGTGTGCGGCCCAAGGCGTTCCTTTCGCCAGAGAATATGGTGGAACCCTGGCCAATAGATCATTTGGGGGAGCTCAAGTTTCAAGAACTTTCTATGCAAGGGGTCAAACAGGACAGCAACTTCTTCTCGGAGCCTACTCGGCCATGATGAAACAAGTTAATAAAGGAAAACTCAAAGTACACGTCCGAAAAGAAATGGTGGATGTCGTACTCATTGATGGGAAAGCTCGCGGAATAATTGTTAGAGATATTGTGACAGGTGAATTTACTAAACACGTAGCTGATGCAGTCATTTTAGGAACAGGCGGTTATGGAAATGCCTACTTCCTTTCAACAAATGCAATGGCATCAAACTGCTCCGCTGCATGGAGAGCTCATAAGAAAGGTGCGTACTTTGCAAATCCTTGCTACACACAAATTCATCCAACTTGTATTCCAGTATCTGGAGATCACCAATCTAAATTAACGCTAATGTCAGAATCTTTACGAAACGATGGAAGAGTTTGGGTTCCTAAGGCCCAAGGAGATAGACGTTCAGCTCGAGAGATTCCCGAGGAAGAAAGGGACTATTATCTCGAAAGAATCTACCCTTCATTCGGAAACCTTGTTCCAAGAGACGTTGCCTCTAGAAATGCGAAACTTCAAGTTGATGCAGGTAAAGGAGTCGGGCAAACTGGAATCGCAGTATTTCTAGATTTTGCCGATGCCATAAGAAGAGATGGGCAAGATACAATTAAGGCAAAATACGGAAATCTCTTTGATATGTATCAAAGAATTACCGATGAAGATCCTTATAAAGTACCAATGAGAATCTATCCAGCGGTTCACTATACAATGGGTGGAGTATGGGTTGACTATAATCTTATGAGTACAATTCCTGGGCTATTTGTTCTTGGAGAGGCCAATTTTTCAGACCATGGCGCCAACAGACTTGGTGCTTCTGCGCTTATGCAAGGGCTTGCTGATGGTTATTTTGTCATTCCATACACATTAGGTGGTTATTTAGCTAAAAATACCCCTGACAAACTCACTACAGATCATGAAGAATTCAATAAAGTACTTAAAGAATCAAAAGATAAATTTGAAAAGCTTTTAAGTATTAAAGGGCCAGAGACTGTAGATTATTTTCACAAAGAACTTGGGAAAATAATGTGGGAGTACGTCGGTATGGCCAGAAATGAAACAGGACTTAAGAAGGCCATTGATCAAATTGGGGCCCTTAGAGCTGACTTTTGGAAAAAAGTAAATGTTCCTGGTAATGGTAATAACATTAATACTGAACTAGAAAAAGCAGGTCGTGTTGCTGATTTCTTAGAGATTGGTGAACTGATGGCCAGAGATGCTCTTGAAAGACCTGAGTCTTGTGGTGGACATTTCAGAGAAGAAAGTCAAACAGAAGAGAACGAAGCAAAAAGGGATGATGAGAACTTTTGTCATGTTGCTGCATGGGAGTGGAAAGGTGAAAACCAAACTCCAATTCGCCATAAAGAAGAACTTAAGTTTGAATACTGTAAACTAACTCAAAGAAGTTATAAATAGGAGTACCCTATGGGTGGAAATAGTACTGAAACGATGACGCTACATTTAAAAATTTGGCGTCAAGAAAATGCCAACGCAAAAGGGCAAATCGAGGATTATACACTTGAAGGGGTTTCTCCGGATATGTCTTTTTTAGAAATGCTTGATGTCTTGAATGAAAAATTGGTGAGAGAAAATAAAGACGCAATTGCTTTTGATCACGATTGTAGAGAAGGTATCTGCGGAATGTGCTCACTCATGATAAATGGACAGGCCCATGGCCCTCAGGCCGAAACGACGACCTGTCAACTCCATTGTCGCTCATTCAAAGACGGAGATACAGTCGTTATAGAACCCTGGAGAGCGCGAGCGTTTCCTGTTTTAAAAGATCTCATGGTAGATCGTTCATCTTTTGATGCAATAATGGCCGCTGGTGGGTTCATAGACGTCAATACCGGAAATGCCCAAGATGCCAATGCTATTCTTGTAGGAAAAGAAAACGCTGAACTTTCAATGGACGCTGCTGCTTGTATTGGTTGTGGTGCTTGTGTTGCAAGTTGTAAAAACGCTTCTGCCATGCTTTTTGTCTCTGCAAAAGTTTCACAGTATGCTTTACTTCCTCAAGGTCAAGTTGAAGCTGAACAAAGAGTGCAAAACATGGTGGCAAAAATGGACGAATTAGGTTTTGGAAATTGTACCAATGAAGCAGAGTGTGAAGCATCTTGTCCTAAAGGAATTTCAATAAGCAATATTGCTAGAATGAATAGAGAATTTTTGAAATCTGCAGTTTTTGCTAGAAGTACACCATCCATATAACAGGATAGGCCTCTTTTAAGAGGCCTTTGCATTCTACCTTGACTGAGTCTACAAAAATGGCCTAACTAGCAAATATGTTGATCTATTCAAATGCTATTAATGCTTTTATTAGAAATGTTCACTCACATGCCTTAAAGATTTTGTACAGTGAATGCCGTCTTGAAATAAAAGGTAAAAAAGTATTGTTCAAAGGGTATCTTTATCCTTTAAGTATTGTTGTCTTCAATAATCCAAACCAACTTGGGTATTTCGACTATAAGTATTTTCAAATAGGTATAAATCAAATTCTTTTTGAACGAGTCGATCAAAATCTTCTACTCAAAGTTTTGCGGCATGAGTTAGCACATTTTATGACTTACTTGAACTATGGCGAAGGAGTCACAGCTCATGGTGAAGAATTCAAATGTATTTGTGAAAAGTTCAATTGGCCAAAAGAAATTTCAAAGGCATCGTTGGATTTGAAAAACTTAATCCCAACAAATAATGGAAAAGACTTAAAGGTTCGAAAACAAATCAAAAAATTATTTGAACTCGCCAAGAGTTCCAATCTACATGAAGCACAAGAAGCAACCCGAAAGGCCAACGAATTACTTGCCAAATATAATTTGGAAAATGCATTAGAATTTTCTGAAGAAGAAAACGTTTATGTTAAAGATGTTCTCATATACAAAAAAAATAATAAAAAATTACATGCTATTTATGAAATCCTCACCTATTTTAATGTTTCACCTTTTTTTTCAAAAGGACAGGGGGAATGTAAGTTAGGTGTCCTAGGAGATTTACTTAGTGTTGAGAGTGCTGATTATATTGCAAATTTTTTAGATCATGAATTTGAAAGACTTTGGAAAATCAATAAGAAAAACAATTCTAATCTCAAGGGTTCAGTAATGAAAAATTCTTTTTTCACAGGTCTATCATTTGGTTTTTGTGAAAAACTTAAGGCCCAAAAATATCAATATCAAATTCATGGTTATAATCTTGTACAAATTGATAAAAGACTCGAACAAATGAGACGAATTGCATTTCCAAGACTTGGCCATACATCAAGTTCGGCCCAAGTAAATAATCAAAGCAGAAATCTTGGTATTGAATCAGGTCGGAACTTAAATATCCGCCATGGGCTAAACATGAATCAAACACTCTTTTTGCCAGGAGAAAAAAATTGAAAATTTCAAATTTAGAAGAATTTTATAAAAAAATTAATTCATATGATCGACATATGGGTCTGGATTTTTCCATCGATGGGCCTGGAGATATCACTTATCACCTTGAGGTTACAAAAATTCATCTATCAAGTCCTGGAACTGCACATGGGGCAGTCACAGCTGGTATGATGGATGCTACTCTTGGAATGACAGCTCTTTCACATGCTGTTACAGAAGATAAATTTTGTTCGACTGTAGAGTTCAAAATTAATTTTATTACTCCTGTTAAGGAGGGTGATGTTCTCATCGGTAAAGGGCAAATTGATCACAAAGGAAAATCTCTCGTTATTGTTAGTGGGCAAATTAAGAAAAAAGAAGATAACAAACTTGTTGCAACCGGTTTGGGAACGTTTAACCTCTATCCCATGGAAAAAAAGGATATAGAACAATGGATAAAACCAGAATAGATAAATTCAAATTTGATTTCGTCATATTTTGCCTCCTCATGTTTTTAGCAGTGGCACTGGGTGCATTTGGCGCACATGGATTAGAGTCAAAATTAACGACCAAAATGATGAAAACCTATCATACCGGCAATCAATATCACTACTATATGGCCTTTTCATATTTCATGGTTTCACTTTTAAAAGTGTATTTCCCAAATATAAAAATAAAAATTGTAAAACTATTGATCATTGTCGGTTTATTTCTGTTTAGTGGCTGCTGTTACCTCTACGCACTTAGTGGATTAAAGTTTTTAGTTATATTGGTTCCACTCGGAGGAACAGCATTTTTGGCCGCATGGCCTGTGCTGGCGTATAAAATTTCAAATGAAAAAGTGAGTTAATTCCAAATCGGTGTTGAAATTGTAGGTGCCGGAAAATCATAATCAATATACATATCGAAATTGTCATAATTTTCAAAAGATGTAAAAAGATAAGGCCATATATCTGTACCAAACAGCGCCGAAAACTGTGGTTTAATAGGTTGACGTCCGCCCCTCCGTAAACGGAGGGGATTCCTAGTGTGCTTATACACTACTAGAGGTTACCGCTTCAAAGATTGGTGCAACCACCACATCTCCACGGTCTCTTCGGGAGCGCCCCTCCCTGTCTATATTTTTACTTCCATTTTTATCAGCATCTTCCACATGGCCACAGTTTAAGCACTTAAAGGCTTTTCCCTTCCTGTTTCTTTTATCATTGTAGAGACACTCACTACATCTTGTACTTGTGAATCTAGGATTCACAAGCTCAAGATATCCACTACCCCATTCAGTTTTATACTTTAACTGGAGGGCAAAAATTCCCCAGCCCTGAAAGAGAATCTCTCGATTTAGACCTGATTTGGCCTTTACATTTTTTCCAGGAGATTCCAAGCTTCCTTTTGCTGATTTTGACATGTTTTTTATCTTCAGATCTTCTAAACTTACATAGCTGTGGTTCTTGGCAACGTAAGTGGATGCTTTATGAAGAAAATCATGTCTAATTCTTGCTATTTTTGAGTGCAGTTTTCTTAATTGATTTTGAATTCTTTTCCATTTTTCTGAAAATTTCTTTTTCAATTTTAGACGCTTTTGAAGAGCTTTGATTCTTTCTCTTAATTCTTTACATTTCACTGGAAGAGTTAATTGGATATCTTTTAAACTGTCTGCCTCATAGCTCAAAACAAGCGTCTCAGCTATTCCTCGATCAATCCCGACGTTTGGATTATTATTTTTTGCTACTTCAATGTCTTTTTCAACACAAAAACTAATATACCAACCATCAGATTCTTTTTTAATCGTTGCATTCTTGATTTTTCCCTCAATTTGCCTAGATAGTCTAAAAGCTACCTCTCCTGCTTTGGGCAATTTTACAAAGGCCTTCTTATTACTGACTTTTCTGATCTCAAACTGTTTTGGGTCAGGAAAACGAAATGAGTCACCAAAATGTCTTTTTTTAAATTTAGGAAACCCAAAGCCACTTCTCCAAAATGACTTAAAGGCCTTATCTAGGTCTTTCAACGATTGTTGCAGTATTTGGGCAGGAGCTTCTTTTATCCACTCAAATCCTTCAACTTTCTTTAAATTCTTTAACTCATTGGCCTGATCAAAATAGTTGGTTCCTTTTCGATATTGATTCCATGACAATATTCTATGTTCCAGGCATAAGTTGTAAAGAAAGCGGCATGTCCCGGCCCATATCCCAAAAAGTCTTTCCTGAGAAACAGTCGGTAGCATTTTAAATTTATAGGCCATATTGATCGCTTTCATCTCCACATGAGGATATCATCAATTGACAGGTTAGAAAAGCTCAAATATTAATTAGTCTATGAGTAATTTAAATTCAAAAAAAGCGATCAAGGAACGCACAAATCCGAAGATTAGACATGGAAGGCATTGTATTTTTCTTATTCACGCACACTTAGTCTTTGTGACTAAATATAGAAGAGTATGTTTTACACCAAGAGTATTATATCACCTAAAATAGCTCTCTCTCGTTTGGTTGGTTCATTGAAAGGTGTGTCTTCACGTTATGTTCGAGAAGCAAATTATCCTGAAATCAAAAAAAAGTTATGGGGCAAGGCCCTATGGTCACCCAGCTATTTTGCTGGTAGTTGTGGTGGAGCATCGCTAGATGTTATTAAACAGTATATTCAGGATCAGGAAAGACCTGAGTGACCTCGCCGGTGGGCGTTTGCTTGTATCACCGCACTGAAGTACGGTGTTTTACGCAAACCAATGATAAACGTGCGCAACGCCGGTGCAGTTTGTTTGATTTTTATAAACATATAGAAAAGCATAGAAATCACTTGAACCAGGCGGAGGAATGGGAACTTGAACATTATCAACTAATGTATTCCCATCAAAATTTGATCCACCGATTGCATCCCCCATACAATCACTATGGATGGGAGGAGATACGGAGTTGCTCAACTGCAGTAATTCCGAGAGTGAGATATCTGCACGTACTAATGGATAAGAAGGTATCACAACTTTAAATGATGCCACACCTCCATTAGCAGCGGTTAAACAAGTATTTCCGTAAGCTGTGGCATATGAAGTAAATTCAGCATTATTACAAACCATAACTCTTAGTTCTCGGAAACGATCATCATCTTCATCATAGGCCATGTATCCAGGAGATAAAAAAGCACCGGCAAATAGCGGATTTTTACATTTTGATCTCTCTAATACCCCATTCACAGTCATCACTCCGCTTAAAAAAAGTGTGAATTTTTCACACCAAATTTGAGCTCTCCCAAAAGTTGAGTCCATATTTTCATAGGCCATAAAACGAAATTCCCAATTGCCTGGAGGGAGTGGATGTGGATACTCAAGATCAATATCTTGGACAATTTCAGGGACATTGAAAGAGAATCTATCTCCAGTATCTAAATGTAGCCCAAAGATTTGGACTCCATTGATGCTAATAGATGAGGCCATTAAGGAAGATGTATCAATTTTAAAGCGAACTTTTGAAAATTGATTATTCCTTCCACATGTAGAAAAAAGTGCAGCAAAAATTAACGTAAAAAATATTTTAATAAAACGTTGTTTCAACATCTACAAGTACTCTCATTTCAGATGAAGTTATAAATTTTCTTTTTATTCCAAATTCATCGGCATAGTCAAAAACAATGGGAAAGATATTGATTGGTGCTCCTGAACAAACTTGATTATCAAAAACAGCAATTAGACCATAAAGCTCTTGTGAATTGACATAGGGAATAGGTATCTTGACTTTATATATATCATTTCCCCCTGCAGGGCCTGCGAGACAGCCATTATGCAAGAAATCAGTCGCCGGCAACCCCCGAATTTTTTGAATAATATTTCTATTTAGTTCAACTCCATGAACTGGTGTTCGAGGATAAACGACTTTAAATGATTTTAAATGCATATCCTCAAGACAAGAGGAATTGTCCCCAGCACTAAATGCGCTTTGACTACAAAAGTAAACATGCAAAGATTTGAGCTGAGAGTTGGTCGTTGAAAAAGCACCATTAAGACCAAGTTCTCCTGCAAAAACAGGATGATTACAATCAGTTTTTGTTAGCTTTATATCAAATTCATATGTTCCACCACTCAATTGAGCTTTTATCTGGCCACAATATGTAGGTAAATCATTTAATGGATTACCATCTGTAAAGTGGATGGCCCTAAAATTCCAATCTCCCGAAGAAAGAAGTTGCTCAAATTCCCTTTTGTCTCCAGAGGTGTCTAAAAATGTCGAAAATGTATCTTTAAGTTGGAGATGTCTCCCAAAGATAAAAACCCCTCCATCTGCGGACATTACCCCTTCTATTCTCGGAAACGAAAACTTAACCAACGACTTGTTATTAGATTCATTTCTTCCACAAGACAGGAATAGCAACGATATCAAAATCAAAAGGATGCGTTTATTCATAGAACTATAAGAATATATTCATAACCTCTTGTCAATTGAGATTGTTTATTTCTAGAATGTTTACGGAGGTCTAATATGCATACTTTGCTTTTATCGTTCTTAATTGTTTTTTCAAACTCCATCTTTGCAAGTGATGCTTCAGTTGTCCTACTTAAAGGAGAGGCCTTTTATGAAAAATCAGGAAAAAAAGAAAAGTTAAAACAAGGCTCTTTAGTTCCTGAAGGAGCAATCGTCAGTACATCTAAAGCTTCAGTTGCAAGATTAAAACTTGTTGATAGCAGCATTATTACTGTTGGGCCAAATAGCAATGTTGAGATCAAAAAAATGGATAAAAAAGGTCCTGGAGTACTCAATCTTTTGCAAGGAAAAATTCGGGCCAATGTGGAAAAAGAGAGTACTGGAGAAAAAACCAAACTTTATATTACAACAAAGACTGCAGCGATGGGTGTCAGAGGAACAGAATTTCAGGCAACTTTCAATCCAAAAAACAGCATTACTGGACTTCTCACTTTTAGAGGCGAAGTTGTAATGTCTAAAGTTCAAAATATTTCATTGCTGAAAAATATCACAACCATTGAAAGTGCTTTTAAGAATGAGTTTGCTGTACGGGTACAAAAAGGTCAATTTTCTAAAGCTGAAGTAGATCGAGAAAAACCTGTAAGGCCAGTACGCATTGCTCCAAAACAATTTGCATCAATGCAAAAAAATGAAACCCTTCTTACAACAACTCCAGATTTTAAAGTTGGTGCCCAACATGAACATAGAATCGCAGGTATTCCAGATTCTATCATTGAAACAAATCATGAATTTTTAAAAGAAGAATTGATCAAGAGTAATTTTGTTCAAAATGATCAGATAGCACTGGTTGAAAAAGATTTAAAAGATCATGACTTTAAAGCTGAAGATTTTGATGTTATGCCTGGCGGGATGATCACTGAAAATGGTTATTATGTTGCGCCCATTCCAGGTCAAAGTAAATTTGACCCGATTGCAAATGTATATGTTCCAGATGAGAGCTTGGGGCAGATTGATTTTAGAACAGGTGAATATATTCCACCTCGAGGTTATGAATTAATAGACAGTGGGGAATTTATTGTAAAAGACCCTCAGCTTATTGAAAAAAATGAATTTATCAGACCTCCGAAATTGCTCCTTGGAAGTTTTGAATATAATGAGTTTGAAAAAATGGCCTATTATGATCCAAACTTTGATCCTAAATATGATCCAGTTTTAGAGCAATATATTGAACAATATCTAGATGAACAAAAAGAGGAAGTAGAAAATCAGACCTCCCTCCCTCCACCATCTGCTGATAACAGAGTTCGATTTAGAGTGACAATTATCCCTTAATAGTTTGGAGTTCTATGAAAATTTCTATATTTATTTTTTCAATTTTTTTATCACTTGGTATTTTTGCGAATTCTTTAGCTGATGCTTATAAAGAATATTTTGATGGTTACTACCAGGATGCGTTAGATATTTTGGATGCAGTTCCGCGTACTGAAAAAAACAATGGGATTATTTCATATTGGAAAGCATTATCACATAAAAAGCTTGAAGCATATGAAATGGCCAAGAAACATTTTCTTGAATCTTTAAGTTATGGATATATACCCACAGGTATGGAATATGAATTAGGACAAACCCTCTTTGCCTTAAATGAATATAAACTTTCTATTGATCAGTTTAAAAAGTCATATAAAAAAGATTTTAAAAAAGCAGAGTCTGCACTTTATGTAGCAGAAACCTATGAACGATTAAATAATAAAAAAATGGCACTTAAATTTTATAGTGTTCTAGAAAAACAAAAAGAGATTAAATTAGCGCAAATAGGATCCTACAAAAAAAACATACTCTTGGCGCAATCAAATGACGTTAAATTTCTTGAAAAAACTGTCTTACCTGGATTAGAGGAATCACTAGATAAGGATCCGAGTTCGCAGTTATCTCCATCAATTACTCAAAAGATTTTTGAACTCAAAAAGAAATTGGGAATTTCTACTCGTAAAGTTGATCTCTTCTCAGCAAGTTATGACCTGGCAACAAAGTTTGATGATAACGTGAATACTGTAAGTGATGCTTCTAGCAGTTCTACTGAAAAAAAGTCATCTTTTGTACTTAAAAATGATTTGCAGATAGACTTGACTCCTACTCATGGCGATAATTGGCAATGGGATTTGGATTTTGGTGTTAGTCATAATTACTATTTTGATCGAAATGATTCAGAAGTTTATCAAAATGATAGTCTGGATATGGATGGTTATATTGCCTATATAAACAAACACAATCTTTTTAATAAAAAATCTCAAACAGAATTTGGAGTTAAATATACATATACTTTGAAGGACTATAATGCGATTGAATCGTTAGAGCACTATTCTGATACCTATGCGATATCACTATCAGAAGAGCTTTCTTTTGCTACAACTAATAACTTAACTCTTACTTATGATCTATCTCTTGTTAATTCATATACTGATACTTTGGATCAAGTAAATCATTCTCTTTCATTGACATGGTCAAACGTATTCTCTAATCAGCATATTATTATCATTACAAACAAAAACTCACTCAATACTTATACAAATGATTCAACTGAGGATAGTAATACATACCTTTTACGTAGTGATTATATAATTCTTAAGGCCTTGGGTTCTGTTGATTTTGGTCTAAATGGTGCTGTGACATTGACTGACACAAAAGATCAAAGTAGTACGAGAGGCACAGAAAAAAAATACCAGGCCGGTACAAGTTTTTCTCACGACCTGGCCAAGTGGGCAAAAGCAGAACTCTCCTATGACTGGACTAAAAACACTTCAGATTTAGATTCATATGAATATACTCAAAACGTCTATACATTTACTTTAACTGGAAAATTTTAGACTTCTTTAAGTAAGGGGCCATAGATCCATTTATGCTGTTGTCCAATCACACGAAATAAATAACCGGTTCTATAATTCCATTCTAAGATTTCTTGAAATCTTTTCTGAGGAAATTCTTCAAAAGTGTTGTATGAAGGAGTGATTACCCAAGGAAAATTAATCTCACCTACTTCATTTTTCACTTGTTGATATGCACTAACTACGAAATCAAAATCTACATTATTCTCAATAACACTTTTAATTTGAAATTTATGAACATATTGCTTGGCCATCTCCATAATATGTTTTAATGGAGTTCTAATTCCTGTAGAAGGTGTTTTAAAATCAAAGCTCACAAAATCTATGCAATCGAAAAGTTCATGACTTATTTTAGTACCTGCTGCTTCGATATTTAAATAGTATTTCATTCCCTTGAGGGCCAAGGCCAACTTGGTGGCCAGAGGTAATAATTTTGGATGAAGAGGGTCTCCACCTGTTATTGATACTCTTTTTATTTTATATTTTTCGATTTCAGAGATGACTTCTTCAAGAGTAAGGTTTCCATTTTTAAATTCCCAAGTATCTTTTGAGTCACAATTGAGACAACCCACAGCACAACCTTGAAATCGTACAAATACTTGTGGTAAACCAACAAAGATTCCTTCTCCTTCTGTGGCTAAATAAATTGAGTTTATAGGCATACAATCCATGCGCCCTACTTAACACAGAATTCCATATTTTGTTAGTGAATTCATGCTAGATTGAAAAAACTAAGGAGTAATTTATGCTTATTGAACAGGCCTATATCGAAATAATGGAAAAATTAAAAAATGGTGAACGAGCGCTCATGGAAACAAATCAAATCCTTGATCTAGATCTTAATCAAAATTTAGATAAATTATTTTCTTTAAAATCCTACAAAACTTCTGAGATAGACTCTTTTAACAAGATTTTATGTGTTCTCACTTACCAGATTAAAGGAAATTTTAAGTTGGGAACTAAAGTTTTAGATATAGCTCTTTCCATAGAAAACTTACCTTTTGAAACAGCGATCTACTGTTTAAATACACTTTCAAAACATGTCATCGAGTATTGCCAATTAAAAGGAAACAAATATCCAACTGAACTTTATGAAGTTTTAAAAAAATATCTCAAATCTGAAAATGCAGAATTACTCGAATGGACACTTAGAACGATTGACCAAATCGGTATGAAATCAATTGTTCTTAAAAATGAAATTTTAAATGTTCGACCGCATTTTTTTAAAGGACTAAATCCCCATCATAAAAATTCTCGTGCTATAATAGAGATGCTAGAGAAGAGATGGAGTATTTTTAATGAGTGATTTTTCAGATCCCAATGAAATAGAAAAAAGAATAAAAAACTTTGTCTACCCTGATGGTTCAAGAATATTTAGCATTAATGATTATACAGATTATAAAATCCAACTTCTCATTGATGAAAAAGTAGCTCCAGGAAGGTTTAGGCCCTCTAATTTGGCCCCTGGAATTTACTATGCAAATTCTCTCACAATATCTGCAGTTAGAAAGAATTTATTCACAACAGACACTGATACTGACGCACTTGAAAAAACTGTCATATGTAGTTCTTGTAATCGTGATTCAGATGAACAATTCTGGTCCAGGTGTCCATATTGCGGCGGGCACTTCGAAAAATAACCATCTAAAATGTTACAATTTGTAAGTTTTTATGTACTTATCTTTTCAATTTCAATTAGTTAGAGTTTTCTAGTTAACAGCAACTACATTTTTTAAGAAAAGAGGATCTATGGAAAGAGAAAACTCTTATCTCTCTGATGAGCAGATTGAAATTTTGAAAGGGAAGCTACTTAGAGAGCGAGAAAGATTATCAATTTCAAACGGAAACAGTGATGATTTTTATCTAGATAAAAATGAATTAATGGATCCACTTGATGAAGCAAGTATTAACATTCAAGCTTCTCAGGCCTTAAGGTTTCGAAATCGAGAAATTTTTTATTTGAAAAAAATAAATAAGACATTGGCCCTCATTGAAAGCGAAGACTACGGATTGTGCGTAGAGTGTGGAGCAGAGATAAGTTTTGAAAGACTAAACGCTAGACCTACTGCCGAACTTTGTATCAATTGCAAAGAAGAGTCTGAATTTACAGAAAAAAATAATTTCTATCAAAGAAAATCAAAATCATTGGGCAAAACTATTTCGGAAATGGGGAGATAGGGCCATAGCTCAAAAATTCTAAAATACCAACAATTCTGTCTTAAGGGTTTTACTATTGGGAGTTCACATTGCTAAAGCTGATCATGATTATTTTTCTAAGCACTTCGGGTCTGCTGGCCAGCGATATGAAAACAAATCTCTTTGGATACTTAGAGGGTTATTTTGAGAAAGTAGAGAAAAAACCTTCAAGGCAAAATGGCAGTTCTACCAGTGAAGGAGTTCCAATCCGAGTGAGTACTCCCCAAGAATTTGATACGCCACATGTTAATATTATGATGAAATCTATATTTGGTAGGGACTGGTCTGCTTTTTTAAACCTTTCAGCATCCAGTTCGGTCACTACTCAAAATGCATGGGTTGAGAAAAAATTTATTGATGGAGAACTTTCAATTCGCTTGGGAAAATTTTATCGTCCTTTCGGACTATATAATGAACGATTAGATGCAGTTCCAACATATATTGGAATTGAACCACCTGAATTATTTGATCAGGATCACTTACTTTTAACAAGAACCACAAACTTTATGCTTCATGGTGAAATCTCTTTTGGAGAGAGCTTTTTTCGATATTCTCTGACTACTGGAAATGATGAGAGACTTGGAGGAGAAGTGCCAATTGGAGGTGATTTACGTTACACTTTTGAACGTGATGATCTGGAAGTGACAGTAGGAAGTTCGTTCTATTTTTCAAATGGTTCATCTTATAAATCGGATAATCTAGGGGGAGTTCCAAAATGGTTTAAATCCGATAAATATAACGTCTTTGGTGGTTTTACTGAAATTCTTTTTGAGAGTTGGCAGATACAAAGTGCTTTTTTCCAATCAAACCATAGTGGGTTGAGGAATGGTCAAACATTACAAAATATTAGTACTGAAAAACTTAATAACCAACAGATACAACGTTTGTGTAACGGAAATATGTCAACCTGTGCAGATACATCAACGCGCTATCAAGTATTAACGTGGTATGGTCGCATTGGCCGTAGCTTTATATTAAATCAAGCTGAATTTACCCCTTATATTCAGTTTGATTTTTACAAGAACCCTGAAATGATTGCACATAAAAGTGATGGTGGAGATAATGAGGCCGGTATCGCTGATGATGGAAAATTTACGAAACAAACGATAGGTTTTGTATATCGTCCTGTTACTCAAGTGGCCATCAAAGTGGATGCTTCAAATCACTCTCAAGTTATAGCAGGAAAAAATCAGAACTATAGTGAAATACGTAGTTCATTTTCATATATTTGGGCATTATAAAGTGGAGTTTTTTTCGTGTTTAAAACGTTTTTATTTTTTTTTCTAATCATAAACTCACTTAGGGCCTTTGATTTTCTGGTTGGCAAAAACATTTCAAAGAAAATTGATCCAATAAAGTTACGATCACTTGTTTATCAAGGCAAAGATAGTTATGAAGGAATTGAAATAGTTATTAATGAAAATACCAAAGTACCATTGAAAATTGAAAAGAAATGGGTTTTAAGAGTCTTATCATCAGAAAATATTCCTAAAAAGGGAAATCGATCTCCTGAGGTTATATTCGTTAAGTCATTTTAATTTGAAAACATCGCCTTGAATTCCTGTATTGACATCAAACTCAATATATTCAATAAAATCCAAATTTGAAAATGGAGAAAAATCATCTGCTCTAAGATCAGTTATTAAAAAAGTATTAGAATTAATCCATTCCATTTCATATTTGTCTGATAAGTTTGCTGAATTAAAAAATTTTTGGAACTTTTCACGATCACTTACTCCGATTATTCTTTTACCTTTAATATATCCTACGCAAGGTCCGCGATGATTTGGTAATAATGGAAAGCTTTCAAGAATCTCAATTTCATCTTCACTAATATTGGCCCATACACAATTTTCTTGCCCGTTTTTATCTAAAGTTGTTAAGAGAAATCGATGCCCACCACTATAGCATTCGAAATAGGCCTCAATTATTTTTTCATTAAAAAAATCAACAAATTGATAATGAATATCTTCTGGCAAAACGGCCTGTGTTTTAGTTGAAAAATCGACATATTTTATATTTAAATCTGATTGTTCGACCCAACATGAGCCGTTGTTTAATTGATTAATTTGTGCATATAAACTTATATTAGCAAGACAAAGAAATAATAATATTAAACTCTTCATACAAACTCCCCAGATCTGTATTAAATACATTGTATATTTAACTACTCGGGTATATTGTGCTTTTCTTGAGTGAATTTATTTTATCAGTTTTTTAAGTGTTTGAAATATGGCCATGAATCGCGAAATTATCGAAAAAATAATCCACGAATTTTATGATATTGCCAAAAGTGATATCATGATTGGCTATCATTTTAGGCATATTCATAATTTTGATGAACATCTTGAAAGAATCATAGAGTTTTGGTGCATTCAGTTTGGCCTCTCGGCAAAAAGTCTGACTTTTAATCTCAAACAATCTCACGATTATCTTAAAATTAAATCTGCAGAGCTAAACCGTTGGGTTTTACTATTTAGAGAAGTTTTGAATAAAAATCTAAGCAAAGAAAATCAAGTTGAATGGTTACATAAAGTTGAAAAAATTAAAGCAGTTTTACTGACCTTGTGTTGAACCTTTAGAGAAAATTTCAGCACCAAGTTTTTTTACAAGTTCCGGTTCATCCTTTACAGGTCTTTTGGCATTGAAAACTTTCTTTACAAAACTTTCTAGAACAGGCTCCCCTGTAGTATCATCAAACACCCAATTTTTATAATAATATTGGTCAATCCCTATAGCTGATAGTTGCGCTTCCTTAATTGATGAATACTCGAGAATGATCATTTCAACAGTTCTCAGCTTTACCTTAAATCCACCCTTACATGGAGGTGAATAGCTCAAACAGTTAACTCCATCGTTTTGGTCTTTAGGAAGGATCATTTCAATCGTAGGATCAACTTCAGTGGCCATCCGGTACATTATATGTTTATCAATAATTCCCTCTGGATCTGATGAACAGGATTGAAATAATAAAAACAGGAGAAGGTAAAGGAATATGAGTCTATTTTCTTTTTGCAAATCTTGGCCTCTTTTTAAATTTTTGAAGTGGCCTTTTTATTTTAACAGAGTTTAATGCTTTATTGGAAGAGGTAGACTTTTTTTGTGTTTTTTGTAATTTGGGCCCTTTAATGAGATCCAATTTAAGAGCATTCTGTCCTGTGATTGCAATATTTATCCTTGATATAATTGACTGATCAAGTTGGGTTACAAAATTATAAACTTGTCCGGTAGAGTTTTTAGCTCGACCAACTCTGCCACATCGATGAACATAGTAGGCGGCCTCAAAGGGCAAGTCATAATTTAGGGCCCAGACAATACTTGGAATATCTATTCCTCTGGCCATAATGTCTGTACAAATTAACACAGATTTTACTGACTTAAACTCCTCTACTACTTTTAAACGTTCTTTTTTATCCATTTTGCCTGATAGAAAGTGCACAGGAAGGGCCAATTTATCTTGTGCTAATAATTCTTTTAGCTCAATTACTGTTTCAGATTTGTTGACAAAAACAATTCCTCTACTTTTTGAATTTCTTTTAGTTAAATCCTTTAGAAACTGAAGTTTTTGGTTCTGAGATAAATAAATATTAAAAGTGTCTATGTTATCCCTAAGTATATTGGCCTGCTGGCATTCAATTTGTGTGAATATTTTATCCCCAAAAATTTTAGCTTTAAACTCGTCACGGCCATCCATTGTGGTTGCAGAAAACATTCCAACTTGACACTCACCTATACTACGGTAGATATGAGTAATCTCACTAAGAAAACCAAATTCTACAAGCTGATCACTCTCATCTAGAATTAAATGTCTAATATTTTTTGCTTCCACATGTTTGTTTTTTATAGCTGCTTGTAGTTTACCTGGCACTGTGATGAGAATATCATAAATACTTCCAGAGATATTTTCTCCGGTTAACAAGCTTCTCACCCGCAGCCGACATTTATGAGAAATAACTTTAGCAAGTTGAGCTATTTGTTTTGCCAACTCTCGAGTGGGACACAAAATTACTGCACCTGGAGAATTTTTTAGTTCGTTAACACCGTTAAGTCTTTCATCTGATTTCAAAACCTCAAAGATAGGTAAAAGGAAGGCCAAAGTTTTACCTGTTCCAGTGCTTGAAATGGCATCAACTGATTCCCCTTTAAAATAGGCAAGAATACTTTGCTCTTGAACAGGAGTTGGTTGTTTAAAGTGGTTTTCTTGAAGAAACTCTAAAAGTTCAGTTGATAAATTTAATTTATTGAATGCCGACATATTAATTCCTTATTTTTTCGGCATTTAAACGACAAAGGGCCAAAGCGTCAATAACTTTGGCCCTCATTGGATATTTTACCTAACTTTTTATACTTCGATCATAAATCTTAGAGCTAATGAGTAGAGAGTTGAAACTTTTTTACCATCTACTTCATTTGAAACCGGTAATTTAAGGTTTCCATCAAGTTGTAAAAACCATAATCTGAAACCCGGAGCAATTGTAAAGTGTTCGCTATCCATCCCAAGTCTAAGATTGGAACGTAACCGATCTTTCCACAATCTTCCTTCTAAATTTCCGCCAAAATACCAGCCATCGGATAAATCATAACCACTTCTTTTATGTAATCCTAAATATGGCATGATGTGAAAGATACTAAGCTTGTATTTACCAGATGCTTGAAAACGAAAGAGTGGATCTGGATCATAGTAAAGATCATTACCATTAGTTGCAGTGAGATTGTCGGAGAGTTCAGCAAATGCAAGATCGTCAAAAGACATAGAGAATCTATAATTTTTCCAAACATAACCCATTGAAAGATCGGAAGCTAAATAAATTCTAGAGTTATCATTGATATCGATAATATCTTTGTCATTTACAAGAGCGTCTGAAGAGATCAGCTTATAATAATCGGCCCTATAGAGGCCATAAAGTGAAAAATGTCCAAACCACTTATCTTTAGAAAGGTTTATTTCAAGACCTGATTTGGCCTGTGCTTTGAGGTAAAGGTTTAAATTGGGGACGTTATCGGCCGGTACATAAATGTTTTCTTTCGCAAGTTCAGTCATAAGTGCACTTGCCGCTGAAGCTCCTATGATATTGGCCAAAGAATTTTGTAGTGGAGTGTATTGTCCAATGTTTGTACCAGAAGGAGGGACTGAGCCAAGAGAAAGAATCGCTTGTTTAAGTCCCGGATCAGTAACAAGTTCGGCCAGAAGTTCAAGAGTAATTGGTTCTGTACCGATTCCAAAAGTTCCTGTTAGATTTGCATCGACAAGGCGAAGATCTGGAACAACTTTCCAACCCCAAGCAGTGAAACTTGGTAGAGGAGTTCCAAGTCTGGCATTTATCCTCAGAATATGTTCAGTTTTATCATATTTGTTGAGAAAGTTTGTTGCACTCGTTAAGTCTGTAACAGTATCAGCTTCATCAACAAGATCCAATACTTCAGAATTTATAGTGGCGCCAAAATCCAAATAAAAAGCATGCCCTAGAGGTCTAAAGAGTTCATCAGTGAGGAGTTTGTCTTCAACTTGTTTGAATCTATTGATAAAATCGTTTTCTTCGATTTCACCGGCCCTAACATTTAAAATCAAAAGTACAAAAAATAGCAGCTTGGTAAGTGAATTCATTACTCTTCTCCCCTTTGGTGGCAATTTGCTTATATTATCCTTGAGTTTAAATTTTTGTGTTAGAGAGCATTTTTTTCCAATTAATTGATCATAGTATTCAGGATTAAAACTCTTGAGAAAAATTTGAAATCGCGAGACAATATTGCAAAGGAGTACTATGTCAACACCAGTCATGTATACACTAGACATTAGGTTGCAAGGAGCACCTCCGGAGAGGGTAACAATAGACGATAAACTTACAGTCGGAAGTTCTCCACAAGCGGAGATTTCTATTGAAGGACTAAACTTAGATGCAATCCACTGTATTTTTAGATACTATAACGAAATTTTAACTGTATATAATATTGGAGCAAAGACTGTCACTTATTTAGATAAACAACCGCTTGAAGGTGGAAGAATGTATGTCTTGGATAAGGGAGACAAATTAAATATAGGTAAACTTGAAATCATAATTAGGAAATCGGCAAGTAGATCTGGATCTTCAACGCCAGACACAGATGAAACAGATCCAAATATAGATGTTAGTATGCTTGAAAAAAGCAATATTAAAGGGCCTGGAAATAAGAATAAGTTAGAAAAAGTTAAAAAGAAAAAGGTAAAGTCTAGTCCTGAAAATTCGGAAGATAGTTTTGAAATTGATGAGCAAGACGCAGAAATAGACTCAGATAAAAAAGGTTTTGGCAAAGTATTAGGTGGACTTTTTACACGTAAAAAGAAATAGTAAATGACAACTCTTGTATGCTCTGTTAGTCAGGGACATGCAAAAAATTATTGAAGAAAACAAAAAACATTTTAAGTTCAATCTGATTCATGAGGATAAAAACTCAAAGGCGAGAGCAGGCGAAATTATCACCCCCCATGGGACGATTAAAACACCTGTATTTATGCCTGTAGGTACACATGGTGCAGTTAAGGCCCTGTGGCCAGATGCTCTTATAGATATGAATATTGAGATTCTTTTATCTAATACATATCACTTACATTTAAGTCCTGGGAGTGATCTCGTAAAAAAGGCCGGAGGTCTTCATAAATTTATGAATTGGCATAGACCTATATTAACAGATTCAGGAGGATTTCAGGTATTTTCGCTTCAGAAAAAAAATATAACTGAGGATGGAGCGGAATTCAAAGACCAAAATGGTAAAAAGGTAATGCTAACGCCCGAGACTTCCATAGAGATTCAACAAAATCTTGGTTCTGATATTATGATGGCCTTTGATGAATGCATTCCTTTTCCGGCAACAAAAGAATACACTAAAAACTCTATTGAAAGAACACACAGATGGTTAGATCGGTGTATCAGATCGTGGACAAATCCACAGCAATCACTCTTTGGAATTGTTCAAGGTTCTACTTTTAATGAGTATAGGAAAGAGTGTGTTGAAGAATTAATAAAAAGAGATCTCCCTGGATATGCAATTGGTGGTGTTTCAGTGGGTGAAGGTTCTGAGCTCATGGAAAAGATTGTCAAATATACAGCTCCACTACTTCCTAAAAATAAACCCAAATATGTGATGGGAGTTGGTACTCCTCAAGATTTACTCACCATCTGGGAAAATGGAGTTGATATGAGTGACTGTATCATTCCGACTAAATATGCAAGAGGAGGAACTTTCTTTACTAACAGAGGAAGAATTCGAATCAAACACAGAAACTATAGACGAGATTTTTTTCCGATTGAGCCTAATTGTCATTGTTATACCTGTTCAAATTTCACAAGATCTTATGTTAAACATTTGTTTGATTCTAATGAAATTCTTGGAGCAATTTTGGCAACGATACACAATATTGCTTTTTACAAAAATTTAGCAGTTCAAGCTCGTGAAGCTATTTTAGAAGACAGGTTTTTAGAATTCAAAAAAACTTTCTTAGAAAATTATAGTGACTAATTAATATTATTTGCTTGAATCTACTTTTATATTCACACAAAATTAAATTTTATAGAGAAATTAGGAATTGTTCTTTGAAAGAAGCTTAAGAGTTTGTTGAAAGTATTGAATAGGCGGAGAAACATTTAATCTTGGCAATCCATTTTGGATAAGGCCTTAAAATTTATCATTATTTCAATAAGTTACCATCTTTATCATTTTTTTATGCATTCAAACATCAAATTAGTCGATAATAAAGACAGTGATTGAGATGAAAAATATAATTTATAAAAATCTATTCTTAATAATACTTATGTCCACCCTATTCAAACTTTGCATTCCCAACCTTCTTAATAATACTTATGTCAATTTTTGGAAGTTGTTTGCCGCAAAATCGGCAGATTCAAGAGATACCAATTTCACCAGAAACTGATGACCTCAATGCCCAAAGAGAATTTGGAACCCAAATTATATCAAAAAAAGAATATGTTGAGAGTGAACAACTCAATATTTCTAGTGAAAATATAAATTTAGAAGATAACCAAATTGAGTCATGCAAAGAGTGGATAAAACGAAAAGGATCTCTGGGCAATTATAAATCAATGATCTATACGAAAGTTCCCATTGATAAAGATGTCACTGAGTTTGCCAATAACAAAATCTATCATGGAACTGAGGTTAATACTTCATTAGATGGTAAAAATTGGGAGCTAAAACGTCACTGCCCTTATTATATAATAGATAGTCAATATAATCTGGAATGTGTATTGATTGATGAAGACTATAGTGCTGTTTACGCACGACCTGTTTCTAATTGTTACTCCAAAAAATTTGGAAGAATCCAACTTGCTAAGGAAAAGAATATTACTTTAAAAATTTCAGAAGTTAGTAATAGTGATAGCAATGTCAATACGGAAACCAAACATATAGAAAGTTTATTAATTCAAACTGATATGGAAGGAAACTATTCTCAATCATGTTCTGATTGGATAAAAGAGAATCAATTGTATGGAGAATATGAAAAAGAAATCTATACAAAAATTGCTTCTGGGTATGATGTGAGTTCAATTAGATATAGTGATGCTTATCAACGCGGATCAATTTTAACGAGTTTAAATGGCCTGTTCTGGGAAGTTAAAGATCATTGTCCCTATCTTTTGGGAAGTGGAAATAATTCTCAGTGTTTTCTTATGCCAATTGATTATACTGCAACAGATTTAAAACCAGTAAGCGAATGTGTTTCTAATAATTATGGAAAACTCCAACTGGCAAAGGAAAATTACAAAGTCATTCGTAAGATTGTAAAAGAATAGTGGAAGAATTCAAATTTCGTGAAATATTTGAGGCAGTAAACAGATCGAAAATATTAAATTCGATTTCATAACATCTAGATATCACTAACGCTTAACCTTTAAACCAGCGATTTCACATAAATAATTTCAAAAAGACCTTTTATAGAGAAATAATTCAACAAAGATTCATAACCTATTGTTTTTCGGTATTTTGAATTTACAATATATAATTGAAGCTAAGGAAAATGTTGCAAAATGGAATATTTTGATGATTAATTTTCAGAAATTTAAAATGTTTTTTTTGTTATCAAATATCCTTTTGATCATATTCTCATGTGGAAAAAGTAGAATTGAAGTTTCAGTTGATTTTAAAAAAACTTCAAATACCAAGACCGAAATTGAACAACTTACTCTAAGTGCTGTTTACCCCAATCATTCCAATTGGAACGATTATGTAAAAATATCAGATTCAAATTTAGCCCCTTATTCACAAAGTGAAATTACTTGTGCTCCGGGAACAGATATTGGACTACAGGCATGTATTCATGCTGGAGAAAGATTTAAAGCGACTCTTACAAGTATAAATAGCTGTGCAAGTATTTCTGCGAAAGATTCATTGGAGGTCTTTAACTGGAAATGTGTGGAAGGAAATAACAAAATTACAATTTATTCTATAGGCCTTAAGGAATCAAAAGGTTTAAAAGATCTCATCGATTTTTCCTCAGATCCTGTTTGGAAAGAAAACTTTTTACAACTTCTAAAAGATGGACAAGTGATAAAAAGTAGTGAGAGTTCTATTTGGTGGAATAACGAAGTTCTGGCATTACCAGAAAACACTGGTTCAACCACAGTTATATCAGATGATGGTTCTGATATTGGCAGAATCTTTGTTTTAAACAATGATTCTACATTGCCTGGCTTTGAAATTCTTGATTCAAAAACAGCTATAGTTATTAACCCAGATTTTACACTCTTTGGAAACAATTTATCATCGCAAAATTGTAATACAACAGATGCTTCTTCAACTTCACCTGATTTTCAATGCCTTCTTTTTGGTACAGGCATCAACCATTTATGGATTGAAGGAAATTTCGATATAACTACTGGGGGAACCATCTATTTTAATGACCTTATGTTCTCACAAATTAGAAATTCTAATTTCAAAAGAAATGGGAATTTAAAAAGTATGATGTTGCTCGGAAATACAAATAGTAACAAATTTGTTAATTTGAACTTTCACGGAAAGCTGGGAAATTCAAATATTTTTGAAACTAAAAGCACAACAAATTCAAATTTATTTTATAATATCCAATCTGTTACAAGTGGGACTGTTTTACAAGGATTTTATATTTTTGGAGATGAAAACATAATCATTAAATTGAAGGCCCATAATAATGCCACCAACTCTAATATATCTGTTGCCGGTAACGATAATATCATCTCAGAAGTACTCGTCGCAAATGGATATTCTTCTGGATTTTCAATTGCATCTGGAGCATTGAGAAATACCCTTTTAAATATTACGGCCATCAATAACTTAGGGTATGGTATAAAAGTTGGGAATGGTAATCATGATAATCTCTTCCAGAATATACTAGCAGTTAACAATGAGTCTGGTATAAGAGCAATGGGTGATTCTTTTGATGCTATCTATTCAGATATTGCTTTAATGTATAATACGAATATTGGGATTTCAGTACAAGGATTTAACAATAGCTTTATTAATAAGTTAGTTGTTGGAAACAATGGAACAGACTGCACGGTTATATCTGGAGCAACTTCTGGACTAATTGATACAACTTGTACCGATTCCGGAAACGATGAATCGAATTCATATTCTGGCCAATCATCAACTGCAACTCTATATACAAATAGAGACGTGTCTAGTTCATTTGTAGGGAAAGTGAGTGTTACAGATACTGAAAACCAAACCAACACAAATGGAGCGGAAGCTGTTTCGAGTTCTTTAGACTATATTCATTTTGAAAATTTTTGGAGGACTTGGGGTGTCGACGGATCAGCTTTCCCAAATTCTAATAATAGAAGCCATTGTTCAAATGGATTTTGTCGTATTTGGGATAATAGATTGTCTTCAGGAGATACACTACTTCTCAACCATTCTTTTGACTTCGTTGCTGGAAATGAAGTTTTCACTGCTGATTCAATTTGTCCAAGTGCGGTTCATGGAAATCAAACTCTTACAAACTTAAATTCCACTCCCTCTACATTTTTAAAGTATGCTACAGAAATTATGTTCGACGATATTGGCAACGACAATGGACTTTGTGAAAGTAATGAGTCGTGTATCTATTCTCCCAATTTTGGAGTTTACCAGGGGGAGGGAGATTATCTCAGTAACGGTACCTGTGTTTTTCAAGATGGAACCGTTACTGGAGTTATAATGTATGCCTATCCAAATAATGGTGGTGTTTCAATTATTGTAATGTAAACTATTTTAGCTCTTTCTCAATTGCCCAACTTAAAAGTTCAGTAAGTTTTTTTAGATCTTCAAATTTTATATTGTGAAATAATGAAATTCTAAATTGGTTTCTTCCAAGTTTACGATAGGAATCTATTCCATAGACAATTTTTTGTTTTTCGAGTTGTTCTAGAAGATCTTCAACATTAATTTTGTCGTTAACATCAATACAAGCAACTGCTTTAGATCGAAACTTTTCATCCTCGATATATGGTTTTAAATAATCTTTTTCATTTGCCCAGCCATAAAGGAGATTTGCTTTTTTATTGGCCAATTCAACGGCCCCCTTAAATCCACACTTATTCATTTCTTTGACTTGTTCATTTAGAAAGAAAAGTGCTGATATTGAAGGAGTATTATATACTTGATTCTTAACTCCATTTTCTATAAGTGTTGCCCAATTCATATAGGCCGGAATATACCTTTCCGTTTTACTTATATTTAAAACTTTATCCTGTGCTTTCTTTGAGAGAATAACAATATGGGTTCCGCCTTCAGAAGCAAACACCTTTTGAGCTGAAAAAAAGACGATATCGGCCTGATTAAAATCAAAATCTAATTGTCCCGCCCCGCTGGTTGCATCAACAATGAGGAGTTGATCATCGTTAACTTTGGGCAGCTTGTCTATTTGAACACCTGTGGATGTTTCGTTTAGAGTACAACAAATAACATCGGCATCTTCAACATTGTATGGTGAAATCCCCTGGCCCATTTCTACATTAATAATTTCTGTTTCGATCCATGGAACCATTTGGGATGATTTTGCCCATTTAAGAGAAAACTCTCCACAAGTGAAATGTACAACTTTATTTTCAACAGCTCCAAGTGCAATCATGTCAAAAAGCATCGTCGCACCACCATTTGCGACAAGCGCAATTGTTTCATCTTTGAGACTAAAATACTTCTTTAATCCATCCTGTGCCTCTTTTTGAATTTTTTTAACTGCACTTTTTCTATGAGATGTTCCAAGCAGATGGGGACCTGCTTCAGCAAGCTTAGTTACATACTCAATTGGAATCAATGAAGGCCCACAACCAAAGCGAGGGTCAGATGGGATAAGTTCAGTTGGGACTTGCAAATTTTCAAACATATTTTTTAATCCTTTCTCAATAAAACTGGCGGCAGTATAAATATTTTTGTGAAGGACGTCACCTAGAAATGTCTTGGCAGTTTAGTCATTTTGCCAAGGGCCACTCCACTCTTCAATAGTGTCATGTACTTCAACTTCACCGCGTAATATTTTCTTTGCTGCATGCCATCTTGGTGAACGTTTTGGAACTTTATTAAATCCAATGGGATAATGATCGCCATCGGCCTTAAAAAATAAATCAAAACCAAAGGCACCTTGTTGAATTAAATCTTGAATGTCTGGATGAAAGGTATTGAGTAGTGGAAAAGGATCAACAATAGTTCCATGTATTTCACCATAAGCAGTGTAGACTTTATTTCCGATTCGATAGGCCAAAGTGGAACCCCATGTTGCCCTTTTGCCTACATAGTCTTTTATTTTACCACTTTCAACAATCCAACGAATATTAATACCAACTTCTTCGCCATCAATTTCCATTATGGTGTCATCAATTAATACAGGATGTTCATAGTCTTTAAACTGTGAGGCCTTATGAACAGCTACAGATAGAGGGTCAGAATCGATTTCGCGTTTATCAATTTCTAAGAAACCATGAACGAGAGGTCCAAACATTTCATCAAATTGTTGTTTTTTCCCAGAATTACTACTGTTTATAATGAACATATAGCCTTTGAGCTTATGCTGTTCATAAAGATGGGATGGTGGACGATCTTTTATCCCCTCTTCATAGTGTGACAAGTGGTCATCAAAGCTATTTGTACTTTTTTCGACTAAAACACGTTCACAATCAGAGTCATCAAAATGTTCTATATGTCTTATAAACGTTTTAAGCGCTGCCGAGCTTGACGATCCAAAAATGTTCGTAGGAGCTAAAAAGACAACAGTTAGAATTAGGGGTGTTAACTGTTGGAACCACCTTGTGTTTGACACTCGTTTCTTCATGGTTTTTGCCCAAAAAAAAAAGAATGTCCTTCAACATCTACCTTATAGATTTCTTAATGTCAGTTAATTTTTTCTAAATAATGTAAAAATGTAATATACTAGGAGGCCAGTAATATTTTCTGGCAATATTGTTCGCGGTTATCTTTTCTTGGAAATTTATCAATAATGACTTCTGCACCTAACTTAACAAGAACTTTGAGGTCATCTTGAGTGATGTGTCCTCTTACTGATTGTTTAATCATAATACCTAGATATTCAATTACACTTCTGGCCTGATCAGCATGTCCATGATCAGCATGTGTGAAGTCAGGAAAGTTAATAAGAAGTCGTTTGGCCTCTTTACCGTCTGCGGTTTGATAATCCACATGTGCCCTTAGGTCGTAATCAAAGCCAAGACCATCATGGCCCATGGAAACGATAATTTTTGGTATTGATGCTGGGGTGTGAAGTTTAGCATAGTCAAAATCCCCATTTCTTGGTTTAAAAGTAGAACCTTCATTTTCAATTTTTTTCATAAGCATTTTATCAGCGGCTTCTGGGTCAGTTTTTAAGAGCTCCTTATACTCTTTAAATGTTTTTGGATTTACGTTTGCAAAATACCGAACAGCATCTTCAAAAAAACCTATCGGGATATCTTTAGTTATCCCTCTGGCCAAAAATTTTCTAAGTTTCTCTGCAGGATACCTTGCAGGATCGACGACACCTATTCTTTTGAAAATAATACTACCAAGAGATGTTTTAGCGAATGATTTAATTCCCTCTGATCTTTTTGCATCGAAATATTTTTCGATACTTTTTAAAATATCAAACCTTTCATCTGGCTCAATAGGGTTATAATTTTTTACAGTGGCCATAGAAATAATACTGAGAAAGAATTTGATCAGACGAGGTTCTTTTTGAAGGAACTTAACAAGAAAACTAAGTATGGCCTGATTTTCAAAGTGGACGGGACTACCGATATTTGTAATTCCTTTATAAACTTCTTCATAGAATTTAGCTTTTAGAGGATCTATATAACTTACATCTCCAGACATGGAAACTCCAGCAGTAGCTGCAGATTCCATCATCCCACCCATTGAGTGTCCAATCCAAAAGAGCCAAGGGTTAACTTCAGAACCTAGTTGAAGTTTACCATCCATAATCATTTTTTGAGTGATCGCCATCACATCGTGAGAGGCAAGTCTATCAAAGCCATGTTTCCATTGGTTCTTATTAGGATCACCTTGAATAAAGTCAGATTTAGCAGAACCATTACCATGCCCACCAAAATTAAAGGCATAGATATCAACTCCGATGGCATTTGCGCGGGTCACGGCCATTTTTTTAAATTGTTCACGTTTTACTTTTCTTTTCTGCTTTCTAAACTTTTCTTCTAACGCTAAAACTTGTGTGTAAAATGTTTCAATTTCAATATCTGCTATAAATTCATAAGCGTCCCAAAGTTTTCTTTTTTTAATTTCTTTGTTGAGCTCATGTAGGATAGATTTCTTGAGTACTTCAAACATAATTCTTCGACTTTTAGCAGGTTGTCTAATTCCATGAGTAATATTAAATTTGTGCCAAAATGAGCTGAGTCTTTTAGAAATATAACTTCTTAAATCTTTATCAAATTGATAATTTTCTTCCATAACGTTTTCAATAGTTTCAAACATATGAAAGTTGAAATATTCATCGTAAGCTAGGTTTTGAACTGGGGCCCAATAATAAGAAGTAGATGAAAACCCGTGCTGTAAATTGACTTTTATAGTTGAACCTGAAGACCAATTGATTCGTACACCTTTCAAAAGCACCGAGTCATCCGTAAGTATACTAACTTCCTCAATTTTACTGCCAAATTCATAGCTCCAGGAATTGATATAAGTAAAACTTATGAATAACATAAAAATTTGCTTGGAAAAATTGAAATTCATTACGATTCCTTTAGGAATTTGTTAAACATTTCAGACAAAACAAAGTAAATGAAAAAGCTAATACTTTCTAGTGTTTTCATAGGCCTTGTTGTCCAATAAATGTATTTTTTAAGAGATATGCTTTTTTTAACGCATGAAATTACGATATTTTATATTGATAAATAATTTTTAATTATATAAACCAAAAGATGTTCCCAATTCAAGACAGATATGCTCGTAATTTTCTAGGTACTTGATTTCTTCTCGCTCGAGTAGTTTCGAATCGACAAGGTATGGATCATATCCGATGTATGTTAAAGGTCTAAAACAAAGCATTTGGTCATATTCAGGATGTTGAACTACTTCAACAATATTTTCTAAACGAACGCCAAATTTTCCAGGGATGTAGATTCCGGGCTCCAATGAACCAATAGTATCTATCGAAAGTGCAACAAGTGAATTTTTTCCAACTCTAAAACCTCCCTCATGTACATTAATACCGACTCCATGCCCTGTTCCATGTGCATAATCAAATCCAAATTTTAACATTGTTGATCTAGCTAGTGCATCAATCATGCAACCAGGAGAACCTTTTGGAAAAACAGCACTTTCTGCTCTTATTAGACCTTTTAGAACCAAAGTATAGACAATTTTTTGTTCATCACTGGGCCTTTGTCCTAATAAAAATGTACGTGTTGTATCCGTTGCATAGCCTCCTTTAAAATAACATCCCGAATCGAGAAGTACAATTGTACCGTCTTGAGCAATAACATCCTCTTTAGGATCTCCATAGTGGACAATACTCCCATTAGCATCGAATCCAACAATTGTTTTAAAGCTCAAATCAAGGGCCCCTGCAGATTTGTAATTTTCATTAACTCTATCAAATAAGTTTTTTTCTGTTATTTTCTCACCATTTGAAAACCTTTCTTTGGCCTCTTGAATAGATTTAAATATAACGTCATTAGCTCGTTTAAAATTTTCTCGAATTACTTTGATCTCAGTTTTATTTTTAATGGCATGAAACATTATGTTTGATCTGGTTTCATGTTTGAGATCAAGAAAATTTCCACATGCGCTTTTCAAACATCGATAATCTGATCCTGATATTGAAGATGCATGAAAAAAAAGTTCTGTAAGACTCTTTTTTTGAACTATGTCGCGAAGATTTAACTCCAGATCTTTTTTATTCTTGCATTCAATAAAAGTAATTCCTGAAATATCTTTGGCTATTGAAGAAACTAAATTAAGATCGTCTATAAAAACATAGAGCTGATCCTTCGTTGCCAATGCTTTTGCGATATAAACGCTTTGATAAGGCAATTGATAACCTCTGCAATTAGAAAGCCAAGCAATAGTATCCAATTGCGTAATAAACCGACCTTGGTTCAACTCACAAAATCTCATCAATTTGTCACAAACTTTTTCTCCAGAAAATTCCAGAGGAACTGATTCAATTTTATTGGACAAAGTCAGTTTCGAATGAAATGTCGACTTCGCGAGTTCTCCATTATCAAAGGTTCGAATTTGAAATAAATTACTAAAACTAGTTTCTAAATCAAGGGAACATCTATCTCCTTCAATTCCGAGAACATTCTCAGGAGATAAGAGAACTAATAGATCTTGTTTAAGTTTTTCTATTAAACTTGTCGAACTCTCACATTTGACAACTTCAACTAGCTCTTTATTGACTTCAATATCGGCCTGTTCATGATATCTTCCATCAACATAAAGTCTTGGTCTGCCAGAGACTGGTACAAAAACTTCGGCCACAGAGCCAGTAAAGCCAGTAATGTAATATCGATGGCAATTTTCCATAGGGACATACTCATTTAACCAGGGATCAAAGCTAGATATATACATTCCATGAAGAATATTTTCTTTCATAAAAAGCTGTAATGATTGAATATTTTGAGCAATTTGATTCTTGTTTATCATAGTTTTAGACATAAGATTTCCTTTTCACAATGTGCCTTACAAAATATCATGTTTTACATCTCATATACAAGAGTTCCTCATTCATTTCAAACATTGTAATTTACCGACTATTTTGATCCTGTATACAAAAAAGCAATTTGAAAAACTTTAGTAAAATTTTTAGGTTCCGATAGAGTAATTATGAAAACTTTTTAGTTTTCAATAATTTAATAGGTAATGGATATGAAAATTGGCCTAAAGGAAATTGTCATACTAACACTTCTTCTTTTCATTTTCAAAATCACAATTGGTGACAATTATTTATTATTGGATGAAAAGGAACAAAAAATCAATCGAACAAGTGCATCTGTCATTAATCATTAAACATTTTTTTAAATATCTTGCCCCTTTGCGAATAATTTTTGAACATATCAAAGGATGGAAATGCTGGAGAAAAAAGTATATTTTCTTCTGTGCTATTAACTACAAGGTCGTAAATCTCATCAAACTCAAGAATATTATGATTTTCAATCAAAGCATCAATCTGTTCTTTATGCATTGATGCAGTCTCACCTATCAAAATTAACCGAGAAGTCAATTTTTTTAACTCATCTAAATAGGGAGTAATTTCATCATTATGTCCCCTTTTTTGTCCACCAATAATGAGTAGTGTTGATTTTGAAGGCATGGATTTTAAAGCACTCATAGTTGCATCCCAATTTGTACTTTTAGCATCGTTAAATATTTTTTTGCCTAGTTTATTTGGTACGAACTCAATTCGATGTTCAACTCCTAGAAAACTATCAATGAATTTTTGTATCAAGGTAGGTGAAATATTCAACAAAAGAGCTAATTGGATACAAAAATTGAGATTTTCCCTATTATGTTCTCCAGGTAATTTAAAGTTTTTAAGATCGAACTGCTTCAAAACGCTTGGATCTAAATGTTGAAATTCCTTTTTTTGGTCTTCTTCAATAAATTTTTCAACAGTTCGCCCGCAAATTATAACTTTACTTTTTTCAAGATATTTAAAAAGATTCAACTTAGCTTTTGCGTAGTCTTGAACAGTTTCATATCTTTCACCATGATTGGGGTAAATATTTAAAATAGCAGAGTATTCAAATTTAATTGTTTGCAAACTTTCAAGTTGAAAGCTAGATAACTCAAGTAGATAGTAATCATATATATTGTCTAGTGAATCACACAGAGGAGTACCGATATTCCCACCACAAAAGACAGATAATTTGGCCATTTCCATTAATTCTTTCAGCATTGTGACAGTTGTTGTTTTTCCATTCGTACCTGTAATACCTATAAATTTTCCATGTGTGTTCATTTGTCTGTATGCAAATTCAATTTCATTCATAATGGGTATATTTTTTTGAATGGCCTGTCGAAGTGAATCTTTTTGTTTTGGAATACCTGGAGCAAGAATGATCAGATCCATTTCTCCTAAAATTTCCTCAGCATCTATTTCACTTGTACACTTGACTAAAGGATTGATTTTTCTTGCATCGTCTTCCCAAATACTTAAGTCACCAGCATTTACAACATGTACAATGGCCTGTGTTCTTGACAAGGCCTGGAGTGCAGATTTTCCAGAAACACCTAGTCCATAAATAGCAATTTTTTTTCCCTTATACTGATGCATCTATGTTCTTCCTCTCTATTTTCATTGACATGCGTCACACAGTGTTTTATGAGTCTTTGGATGGATTTATACAAATATTTTAGTGACATACGCAACATACTTTTAACAAATGAGAATTTATGGCGACATGAAGTGCTTAATGAATATCCAACGTCCTTAGAAATGTATGACCAAGAATTTGTAAAAGAAATTAGAAATCTCAATTCAGATGATAAATATAGACTTGATGCTTTTCACGACGAGAGTGTTTTAAAGAAAGGTAAATTAAAAGATTTGATTATTCAATTACAGAAACTATCAAATGGAATTCCTAAGCAGCGGCAGATACAGGAAGATTTTCCTCGCTTTGCTTTCGTTAAAGTTAATAAGAAAAAAAAACATGAACTGCAATCACTTTGTCCCTATATTGGATTGTTAAATAAAGATAAAAAGTATTTGAAAGCAATTGACGTTGGAGGGGGTGTAGGTCATTTATCGAGATTTCTGGCCCATTACTATCAAATAGAGGCCTTTTGTATAGACATGGACAGTTCATTACAAAATACTGGTGAAAATAGGATTGATAAATATTCACTTCCCCCAAATGCTAAAAATGTCAATTTCAGATTAGAAAAGTTCCCTTCAAAATCATCTAAATACATTTTAGACAATCAATCCCTTGTACTAGGTTTACATAGTTGCGGAAACCTATCCAACCACTTACTAAAATCTGCAGTTTTAAATCAGGCAAAAACTGTAATTAATTTTGGTTGTTGCTATCTTAAAATGGATGCTAAAAAAGATTTTCCTATATCAAAATTTGCAAAAGATGGTGACCCAATTAATTTATGCAAATATTCACTTACTTTAGCAACTCGATCTCACGCATCCATGACAAGAACACAATTTGAAAATAAAAAACAAGTTAAATTTTATCGATACGGCCTACATTTATTTCTATACTACAAAATGAAACGTTCTGATTTTGTAAGTATAGGAGATGCAAAAACAAGAGAATACTATCTTCCTTTTTCACAATATGTGAAAAGTAAACTCATTGAAAATGAAATAGAATGCCCACTAAAAGCAGAAGAAATTGATGCTTTTTACAAAAGTACATATATACAAAATAAACTTGAAGATATGTTTTGTGCTAATATCATTCGATGGCAATTTGGTCGCTGCTTAGAACTTGCAATTCTTCTAGATAGGGCAATTTATTTGAGTGAAAATGGTAGAAATGTTGAAATTAAGGAGTTTTTCAACCCTGATTTATCTCCCCGAAATATTGGAATAGTCTCTCATCTTTTATGATCAAATATATATATTTTCTTAATCTATAGGTTTAATTTTCACTTTTTTTCAAAAATAAAAAATATCTTCACTTGATCTTGAAAATATCAATAAGATGTTGACTAAAATTGATTGAAAAAAGTAAAAACTTCACAAGTCTAGAAGGTAGGGTGACTACTCCCAACCACTAAGCCGCTGATGCGTCTTTAGTGGGGGCTTCTAAGATTTTTCGAGCTTCGCTCTCAAAACCTAAGCTCTGTAGCCCCAGAGCTTTTATGACAGTTGCTGCATGTTTATCTGCGTTTTCTGTATGGCCACAATTTACACAAAAAAATACTTCTTGCTTTTGTCTATTTTCCACTGAGGTATGACCACATTTTCTGCATCGTCTAGAAGTATTTTTAGCCGGAACAAGTACAAGTAATCCTCCTTGCCACTCGCTTTTATAGCGTACAAAATCTCTAAACATTCCCCAACCTTGTCTAAGTATAGAGCGGTTTAGTCCAGATTTCTGTGCTACATTTTTTCCTGGTTTTTCAAGTGTACCTTTGGCACTTTTTGACATATTTTTTACCCTAAGATCCTCAAGCACTACAATTGCGTGTTTTTTGCAAATATCATTTGAGGCCTTATGAAGAAAGTCATGTCTTATTCTAGTTATCTTACGATGTTTTTTTCCAACTATTTTTTGATAGTATTTCCAACGAGGTGAAAACTTCTTTTGCTTCGCTGCCCTTCTTTGGAGGGTCGCTATTTGTTTTTCTACTTTTTTGATTGTTTTCAAATCAAGGTTATGCTCATTATCGCTCTGAGCGTCTTCACAAATTGTTTTGGCCACGCCTAAATCAATACCAACAGATTTTTCGGGAACCAACTCACCTTTATGGGCCGAATTGATAGGAATAATTTCAGCTTTTTTTCCTAAATAGCAACTCAGAGAGATGTACCATTCACCAGTTGTTTGGCGTGTAATCGTTGCTCTTTTTATCTCTCCTTCAATTTTTCTGTGTTGAGCAATTTTTAGAGGGGTAGCTCCTTTACCTACGGTAATCTTAGGAATTCCTGTGATATATGACCATTTCTTTGATTTCTTTTTTGCGCAAGTTATAATAACTCTATTTCCTTGGGGAAAACAAATGGATTCAGTGCATTTTCCTTTTCTCTTTCTTGTCGGATATCCTGCATCGAGATTTGGATCCAGAAAGTTTTGAAAAGCTTGATCTAGGTTTCTTAGTGCCATTTGAAGTGATTGTGAAGGAACTTCTTCTAACCACTCAAAACCTTCCATAGATCGACACTCCGGAAGTTGGTTTTGCTGATATTCATACTTTAATTTTTTAACTCCGCCACTCATTTGAAAAACAAGGTTGCGTTCTTCAAGTCCGCAGTTATAGACAAACCGGCATGCTCCCATCCAGCGAGAGAGAGTTGATGTCTGTTCACTTGTCGGATAAAAACGAAAACGATAAGTTTTTATGAGCTTTGCTTTATTCTGCGCACTACGTTTTTTCTTGGCCGCCTTGGCCAGTTCTACCCGTTTCTTCTTAGAGAGAACTTTTTTTTCGGCCGTTAATTTGCTCGCAACTTTTTTTGTCATTGCGAGGAGATTATCAATGTGGCATATTGCTGTCAATGTCAAAAAGCAATCTAAAATCCCATTATCACTGTGTTTATAACCTTCAATACCACTTGGTGTTAGTTACGAAATACAGAAGAAAATGTTTCACAAAAGAAATTCTAAAAGACCTAGAAGACATCTGTCATAATGTGTGTGAAAAGTGGTCTTGTGTTCTTTCTGAGTTCGGTGGAGAAGAGGATCATATCCATCTTTTAATCCAGGCCCATCCGGCCATGGATTTGAGTAGGCTCGTCAACAACCTAAAAACTGTTACATCAAGACTCATCAAAAAAAAGCATCAAAATCACTTCAAAAAGTTTTACTGGAAACCGGCCCTATGGACAAGGGCCTACTGTTTACTCACCACAGGTGGCACCACCATAGAAACAATCAGAAGGTATATTGAAAAACAGGGACAATCCTCGCCGGAAGGCTAAAAATTCATCTCCACCCAAGGCTTCGACGCTTTGGATGGAGAATTCTTTTTAACATATGTTAAAATGTATGGAATGATCAAAACAGTGATAAATTATACAATGGGGCGAAGAGAGGCCGGAGAAACTTATAACCACTTAGTTCCAAGTTTAAAAATTATATGTCGCTCTAGAGGAAGACATAGCAGAGAATGCCAAGCTTTGATGCCCATTCTTGCAGGACTTCCATCTCCTGGTGTTAAAAGTTATCATTTTAAAAAAATATATATCGATGATCCAAATGGTTGGGAAAAACTTCCGGATAACTATCAAGACCTTAATTCATCTCCAGTGTGGTAATTATGAGAATTTTAATTATTTTGTTATTTCTTCCAATTTGTGTAAATGCACTCGACATTACCAATTTATCAGGCCAGATCGATGAGATTTATCAGTCACAATTTCAAACGATCTATAAATATAAGGATAGTAATAATTTTAGATTTTTAAATAAGGAAGATAGCTTCAAAGCAGAAAAAATTATAGCGCTTAAAGACGGAATCTTCTGGATTGGGCCAAAAGGTAATGCTAATTTTTCATGGGACTTGTTTCAATTTAATCCTTATTGTTTACCAAAGATTGAATCAAATGATATTCGTTCGGTTAATTCAAATGATCATACTTTAGGTATATTAACTAAAGAAAATTCTCTATTTCTTATCAATTTAATATCAAAAAAGTGTCATCAAAAGAAAATTAGCAATGTTAAAATGTTTTGGATGTCTTCTCAAAAATCACTCATATTAAATGATAAATTAATTCTTTATGGTGAAAATCTAGATGATCAAACTCTAAATATTGGGGTGAAGAATCTTTTAGAAGTTTATCCCGTAGGCCAAGACCTATTCGTTGAATATACAAAAGGTGATGTTTATCACACAAAAAATAAATCATGGTTCAACAAGATTACTCGCATAGAAGTTTTTTCTACCCATAAGGCATTATTGGCCAGTGATGATTCTACGTATATTATTGGTGATAAAGTTTTTTATAATTCTAAGCAATCAAAATATCTAATAGAAAATTCTTTGATACCTATTAGTTCAAAATTAATTAGTAATGTGGGTGATCTTATTTTAATTAATGGTAAAGTCCCTGGCATTTTATCCACTGAAACGATTGAACCGACAATCAAAACAATTTCCAAAGAAGTCATGAATTTCATTACGAAACACTCTATCGATATAGGGTATCAGTTTAACGGGCACTATGCTTTACTTTCGAAAGATGGAAAGTTGATGATTTATTCCTCAGATCAAAAAATCTCTTTCAAATCTGATAACGTGAAAAAAATGATTAAAACATTAAATGGTTTATTAATAGAATATAGAGATAGTAAAAAAATCTACTACTCTAGTTTGTCTGGTATAAATGAATTTGAAGATTTTTCAGAGACCCAAGGAAATAAATTATCAATTGTTGCCCGTAAAAAAGATGGAACAGTAAGTGTTATTAAGGAATAGTTAATTTGAATCTAGTTTTGATTGATTACGATTAGTTTTTCTAAACTCATATCTTTAATTGCATATTCGTATCCACTAATTCCAAAACCAGATTTTTTAACTCCTCCAAATGGCATCCAATCAACTCTAAATGCTGGATGTTGGTTAATTAGAATTGCTTTTGAATAGAGTTTACTGATGACTGAATTCACTAAGTTAATATTTCTTGAATAGAAGGAAGATTGAAAAGAATATTCTGATGTATTGAGATAATCTATCAGTAAATCAAGATCAGTATATGATATTAAATTCACATGGGGTGCAAAAATTTCATTTGTAAGTAGTGAATCTTGTAAATTCTGGATCAAGGCTATACTTGGTCCAACCAAATTTCCTTCGAAAGAAGTGCTTTCTAATATGAAATTTACTCCCCTCTTCTTTGCATTTTCCAATGTGTTTAAGAACTTTATCTTTGCCTCAATTGTAATCATTGGCCCAATATCTGTTTCATGTATTTTCGGGTCACCTACAACCAAATTTTTTGCCAATTTTAAATATTTTTTTTGAAAATCTAAGAAAATATTTTCATGAATAAAAATATTTTGAGCAGAAACACATACCTGCCCACCATGATAATAAGAGGCCTTAATCAAACCAGGTAAAACTTGATCAATTTCAACATCAATATCAATGACAACTGGGGCAGTACCTCCGTGTTCTAGGCAATATTTAGAACCCTCCGGCAATTTTCGTTGTAACATTTCACCAATGCTATAGTGTCCAATAAATGAAAAGAATGCTATTTGCTTTTGAGATACTAGTTTTTGACAATCTTCATTTGTAAAAAGCGAAAAAATGCATTCATTCTCACTTGCACCGGCCTGGTGAAATAATTCAACTAACTTTTTGCAACTAAGAGGAGTTTTTAGTGCTGGTCTCATCAATAAAGGACAACCACTTATATAAGCGCTAAGCATTTGATGAATGATTAAATTAAGTGGGTGATTAAATGCACTTACTGCAAGACAGACTCCTAGTGGGGTAAATATAGTATATGCAAAGTGACCTGAAGAAGCATAAGTTTCACCCATTGGAATGATGTCACCCCTTAACTTTTTTAACGCAATAATTGACTGATTAATACCATCAACTGCCCTTGTGAATTCAATTATTGTGTCTTTTATTGGCTTTCCACCTTCAGAAATGGCCAGTTCAATAAGACTTTCCTTATTTTCTAAAACAAGATCCTTAAATTTCTCTAGTGTTTTAACTTTTTCAACCTTGTTTACAGGTCCACAATTTTTTAAAAAGAATTGATGAAGGTTAATTATTTTTTTTTGAACATCTTCATAAGAATCTAATCTTAATTTTGAAATTTCATTTCCATCATAAGGATTCGTAACAGTAAGAATATCCATAAATACACCTATATCTTTTCAGTAGAAATGTATTATGGGCCCATTTATACAAAAAGGCCATTTTAGATATTAACAAATTAAGATACTGAATTTCTGAACATTTCCCACTAAAAATGACTAAAGTTTAGACATTTTTTTCAAGTCAATTTCATCTTAAGTACTTGACTAAAACTGCCGAAGAGTATCCATAAGGATTTAATAGATGAGCAGTGAAGAGAGCTTCAAAATTAAAAGATATGGAAAATATCTTCTCTTAAATCACCTTGTTGATGGTGGTATGGCCGAGATATATTTGGCCAGAGAGTTGTCTATTAATGAAAATGATATCATCACAAAAAAAATTATTGCTGTCAAAATGATCAAACAGGTTTTTTCACAAGACTTGCAATACAAAAAAATGTTTCTAGATGAAATTCAAGTAACCTATGGATTGCAACATCCTAACATTGCTCAAATTTATAGTTACGGTGAAGAAAAAAATAGACTCTACTGTGTGATGGAATATGTTGATGGCCGTTCGTTGAGAGAATTTATTGATATACTTGAATATGAAAGCAAACATTTTCCAATTGATATGGCATTGCATATTGTATCCCAAGTTTGTATGGGACTTGATTATGCACATAAATACACAGATAAATTGACAGGAAAGAAAAGTAATATTGTTCATCGTGATATGTCTCCTTCTAATGTTATGATTGATTATCAAGGTATAATAAAAATCATCGATTTTGGAATAGCTAAAGCAGAAACAAATCAGGAAGAAACCCAAGAAGGCACTATAAAAGGTAAATTTGGCTATCTGGCCCCCGAATGTTTAATGGATGGGATGACAATTGATCACCGATATGATCAATTTTCAACGGCCCTTATTTTATGGGAACTCATTACCGGACAACGCCTGTTTGTTCATAAAAATGAAATGATCACTCTTCGCAATATCTATGAATGTAATATTCCAACCCCCTCATCTATAAATCCGAATATCCCACCAGAACTAGACACTGTTTTACTTAAAGCTTTAAGTCGAGATAGAGAAAAACGTTATAGTGATATGGATCAATTTGGTAGAGAACTTATCAAAATAATTTATAAAATTAATCCTGAGTTTAGTAGTTCTGATTTAGGTGGATTTCTATCTGAAAAATTTGATGAAATTATTTCAAAAAATCGTAAGAGTTTAAGAGATATGGGTGAAGTTGATTTAAGGCCTTATATTGAAGAAATGGTAGATGGAATTGAAGCACCTAGTATGACTATAAACAAAGAGGCCGGTACACAGACCAATATAAAAGTTAATCTTCTTCAAGATGGACTTCCTCAAGTTGATATTGATCATCTCTTTGAGAGATTTTATCCAGAATTTAAAGAAATGAGAGAAAAACAAATCTCTCTGGAACTTAGTGATGGAAAAAATCCCACACATAGTAAACCAACATTAGAAGAGGTTTTGAAAAGTAATACTCTAAGATCAAAAACTGAAATTAGAAAACGTCCCGTTTTATCTTCTGCAAACACAAAGAAAAGGAAAAGAAGAAGATCTAACAGAAAAAAGAAGACAACTTTTTCCTACCCTTGGGGAAAACTTATTCGAAAATTATCTCTACTTTCATTTTTCCTTTATATTTTACTCCTTTTTTCATACCTTCAAATTTGGCCAGTACGAAAGTATGTTGATAATCATCCACAAATAAAAAGAACAATGATTTTTGCTCTTCCATTTGCAAAAGTTATTGTAAATGGAATAAATAGCAAATTAGATAATTTTATTGAAAAAAAGTTTAAGGAAGAAGAACGTCAAATTAAAGAAGAATTCAAAAATATGGAATATTAATTGAAAAACTTTTCAAACTGTTGTAATGCCCAATTCTTTGTTGTTTGATAATTCGTTTTAACAAATTTTTTAACTTTTTGAAATAATGTTAAATTTTGTTTTTCAAGGCCCTTATCTTCTATTCTATTTTCCTCTTTGACAGTAGAATTTTGTTCCTTTGCAACATTTCCAACTGGATCCTTCTTCTCAACTTCTTTTGACTGATTTTTATTCTTTGTAATAATTGTTTCTTTTGGTATTGGAGATGGTTTTGATTCTATTTCTTTCTTATTCTCTTTTTTATATTCGATAGGATCTGTTTCAGATTCTAATTGCGTAACACTGGTTGACTTATCATCAATATCATCTGGTGAATCGTTAATTTTTACAATCTCAAGCTTATCCTGAGATTTATTTTTTGATTTTTTTATTATCTTTTGTTTTCGTTGAGTACTGACACTGATCTCTTCTTCATCATCTGAAAAATAATAACTATCTTCATCATCTACAGTAAATTCGGCCCCAGAATCTTCGGCCATCGACTGAAAAGTGATGATTAATAATAATATAAAGAAACTAATCTTTAATTGGAATTGGTTTTCTTTCTTCATTGACACAAACATAAGTAAAAATACCTTCAGTTACTAAAACTCTTTCTTTTGCAATTTCTCTGGCGGCCCAGGCCTCAATTTTAACAGTGATAGAAGTACGCCCTGTCTTTATTATATTAGTGTAACAACAAAGTGTATCTCCTACAAAAACAGGTAAATGAAAAATCATTGAATCTACTGCAACAGTAACAACTCTTTTTCTTGCAAATTTCTTTGTGGCAATACCACCGGCAATATCCATTTGCGAAAGAACCCATCCTCCAAAAATATCCCCTGTTGGGTTTGTGTCAGCAGGCATCGCCAAAGTTCTAATTGATATTTCACCTTGAGGGGTACGTTGTTCATCCATTATTGGCTCCTATAAATTATTTTCGGTCCATCACTACTAGTTTCTATCATAACGGCATCAGAGGTTTTTAGGCCAACAAAAGTAGTATCATGACAAAGTTCATAAACCAAATTTGATAAAAAAGGATTATGTGAAACGATAACGCAATCAGTATCTAAACATTGGATATATTCACTCCATTGCTCTACACTAGCAGATGGATGCAAATTATCTCGAACTTCAATTCGGGCCTTTGGAAAAGCATTTTTTGCAAAAATTTCTGCACTTTGTTGAGCTCGTATAAAATTACTATGTAAAACAAATTCTGGGCTAAAATTCAATCTTTTCATCTTATGTGCTAGAGTAAGCATTGATTCTCTGCCATGTGAAGTTAACTCACGCAAATGATCAGGAATTTTTTGTCCAGCTTCACCATGCCTTATAAGAAGTATTTTACTCAATTTCTTACTCCTGTAACGTGTCACGGCCAATTTTACCAAACTTCTTTTTTTTATAAAAGAACAATATTCTATAGTTAATATCTCTTTTGGAGCTTTTATGAATTTACTACTTTTTGTCTTCTTAACTTTAATTAGCACTAATGTCAGGGCTAAAGAACTTGTGATTGTTGCAAAAAATAGTGCTCATGTTGGAAAAGTTTTTCGAGTTGAAGTTTTTTTAAATGATGGAGTACAAATGACGGAAGTCACAAAGTATGTCAAATTTTTCTCACCATTTGAGCAAGTTGGAACAGGTGCCTTTTTAATCACTCCCAAGTGGAGCGGACACTCTGGTGAGTTTATGATAAAAGTAAAATTGCGTGAGGGTGAACAATTATATGCAAAAAGACAGTTTTTTAAAGGATATGGAAAAGTAAATAAACTCGAATTCATTCCACCTAGAATCGTCTATAAAGGAGAACATAAAAAACTAAAACTTTACGCTCTCATAAATGATGAAAAATATGATGTAACGAAGTATGCACAATGGGATTCTAGATGTGGGACAATAAGTGAGGAAGGAGAATACTCACCTTACCTTAACACATGTCAAGACACGATTGAATATAGTTTCGGAGATATTAGAGAATTTCATCAGGTTTCTGTTTTATAGTCTTCATAAGCTCAATTTGACCCATTAATGAAATTACTGCATTTTCAACTCTTAATATAATATTTGAGAGTTTTAAATCTTCATAATCATTTTGTAAAAAATACTCTTCTTCGTCAGTAGTCAGTCCTCTTTCTGGCCCAAATACAAAGCGCATTTTTCTTTTAAAGTTTATACCAGTATTATTAAGCATTTTACGAGAATTTAAGGATAAAAGAAACTTCTGTGCTGGATTATCAAAGTCCCATTTCATATATGCATGAACATTCTCTTTAATAATTATTTCTGGAAGAGTCGTAAATTGCCCCGACTGACACATACCTAAGAGGGAGAGGTGATTCATTTGAGATTGATCAAATATTTTAGACTGTAAATAGCTCTTTTCACTGAGTTCGGCCTTAAATACGATAATTCTTTTAATTCCACAGGCACTAAGATGTTCAATAATCTTTTTCATTGTTTGAGGTCTTGACACCCCTATGGCAAAATCGATCTCATATCTTGGAATACTTTTGATCGTTTTTATAATCCGTACTTTAGCATTTTTTTTAGTGAGGTCTATAAGTTCAAATTCAAGTAAATCCCCTCCTATTTGAAATCCTTTCAGATTATCACCCATGTGTGGTTTAAGAATATTGTTCAAATGTTGAACAACTAATTCTTCTCTAATGTCGACTATGTCACCTGTCTGACAATATTTTTTATTTACAACTGGAATTCTATTCATTCCCTCTCGTCGCATATTCAAGTTTTACTGTCAAAGTAAACCTATTGTAATTTAAAGGAACTCAATATATTTTTTTCATTTATACTTGCAAGTATAATTTTTATCGCATAAATAAACTCTTTATAGAGGGAAGATCCATGGGCAATAACTCACATTTTTCTAGATTAATTGAACTCTCGTTGAATGAACTCACAGTTATCAAAGTTACAAAAGATATCAATAAGGAAATCTCTGACTATAAAGATTATGCAGATATTTTAAGATTTTATCTTTCAGGTAATATTGAAAAATTGAGAAAGAAAGTTGATCAATTAGAAAAAGAATGTCCTCAAACATTGATGGCCCAATTAGGTAGACTGAGATTACAAACTCGGTTGAATGAAGTCGATGATGAGTTAATTAAAAATTTAGAAGAAAAAATTGAATCTTCTGATCACCTCAATGATTATAAAGGTGAGGTTTATTTTGTTATCGGACAAGCATTTGCTGTAAAAAAAGAATATAAATTGGCAAAAGATACATTCTACAAGGCCTATGAATCTTTAAAAGAATTAGGTTCAAGTAAGAAAGCAAATAAGGCGTTGCTTAATAGTATAGTAAGTGAAAATTTATTAGATAAGAATAAAAATTTCAACCTTGAATATAACTATATTGTTAATCGTTCCCTTGCCTTAGGTGATACAGACATGGCCGGTATAGCAACTGCTAATATGGCCAAAGAGTATTATGAAATAGGTTCTTTCATAGTTGCGATAAAATATTTTACGCAAGCTTTAGAATATATGAAAAATGATCGAGGCACATCACATTACTACTTAACAATGGCCCATAGGGCCCTGGCGTATCTGAAGTCCGGTGAGATTGACAAAGGACTCACCGATTATGAAATGGCCAAGATTGCTCCGTTTAAAGTAGTTAAAGAATTTTTGAATGATATTCAAACCTACCTTATTGAAAACAGATCAGATCACAAAATTTCAGACTATATACTGAACGCGAGTGGTGTACAAAAAATTAGCGCAAAAAACTTAGACAATAATATTCTAAACTCCTCAAATTATTAGATTTTTACGAGTTTGACTTTTTTTCTCCCTTATTTAGTTAAATAATATAGATACGTTACCGAATAGTAGCTAGGTATTTTGACGTATATGAGGGAAGAAAATGTCTTTTGATTACGAGAAAATCAAAGCTAAAGTAGAATCTAATGATTCTTGGACATCAAACAGTGACTTGTTCATGGTCCTCTCTGTTGTCTTTTTGTTATTATATGTTGTTTCTTCAATGAGAAACGGTTCAAACACTGTACAACGATCTATTCAATATCAAGAACTACAAAAAAGAAATGAGCAACTTGAATCACAAATTCAGGCCTATGAAACATTAAAAGAAGACTACCTCGCAAAAGAGGCCTCACAAAAAGAACAAGAAACTTATGAAGCTTTAATGGAAAAACTTTCACTCTTAAAAGAGGAAACAAAAGAAGAGAAAAATGAGTTGAGAAGAAGAGCTCTTGAAAATGAAAAGAAAGAAATGGCCTTAAATGAATATCAACAAATAATAAAAAATATAATTGATTCAAATATGCTAGCTCAACAAAGAATTCAAAAGCGTGACAAAACTATTTCTAAAAAGTCAGAAGTTATTAAAGAACAAGAGATTACCATTGCACAAAAAACAGATACAATTCTTAAACAAGAACAAGATATTGAGAGTAAACGTTTAACTATTATAGAAAAACAAAAAATTATTGAAACTAAACAGGCCCTTTTAATCAAGAAGCAAGCACAAATTAAAGAACTAGAACAAGATGTTGAAGATAAAAAAATGAAAATTGCAGCTAACGAAGCGCAAATTGAAAAAATCAATAAAGACTTAGATGAACAAATTGCTAAATTGGCAGATGAGTATAAAAGAAATAAAAAATCACAAAAAAGGCTTAACGCTGCAATACGTAGTTTAAAAAAGAAAAGTTCTGAAAAAATTGCTCAACTTGAACAAATTAATCTAGAGGTCAATAAACAATTAAATGTTGTTAACACCTCATTAAATTCAGCTGAAAATCAGTTAAAAAGTGCTGAACAAACAATTGAACAACAAAATCTTCAAACACAGAGACTTAATCAAGAAATTGCACAGGCCACGCAAGATTTATATGACACAAAAATTGCTTATGACCAACAAATTGATAAATTACAAGATGAGCATAAAAGAAAAATGGAGCTTGAAAAACAGAAATTCGAAGACGATTTAAAGAAGCAAAAACTTAGTCTTGAAGAACAACAAAAGAGACTTGCTGCGTTTCAAAAAGAAGCAGACAAAAAAGAAAAAGAGCTCGCTGGCAAAATTGCTAAGTTAAACACGAAAGTGAAAGATGTGAATACGCAACTTTCTGCTGCTGAAAATCAGAAAAGAAAACTTGCAGAGGATTTAGCTCAGGCGACACAGGAATACAAAGATAAAATGGCAAAAATGAAAAGTGATTTTGAATCTCAAATGGCCAGAGATAAAGCAGCTTTTGAGGATAGTTTAAATAAACAAAAACTTAGTGCAGCAGCTAGGGCCAGAAAAATGGCAGCTTTTCAGAAGGAAGCAGCTGAGAAGGAAAAAGAGTTACAAGGTAGATTGGCCGGTTTGGGTGAAAAAATTTCTGAATCTGAAGGGAAGCTGGCCAAAGCACAAGATGATCTTGAAGCAGCGAAAAAAGAATCTGGTCGTTATCTTTCAAGCATAAAAAAACTTGAAACTGACAAATCTCAACTTAGTGATGAACTTAAACAGGCCCAATCACTTATCGATACACGTAAAAAGTTGGCAAAAAAGATGCTGGCAAATTTCAAGAAAAAGGGTGTGAGTGCTGATGTCGATCTACAAACAGGAGACGTAACAATTAGCTTTGGTAGAGAGTACTTTGATAGCGGACGAGCTGATTTAAAAAATGGAATGAAATCTTCACTCCAAAAATTTGTCCCCTCTTACTCTGAGAGTTTGTTTTCTGATCCAGCAATAGCTTCAAAAATAGAAGCTGTTGAAATTATAGGTTTTGCCTCACCTACTTATAATGGAAAGTTTATCAATCCACAAAGTTTGGATCCCAGTGATAAAAAAGCGGCGGAGTTTAACCTAAAATTATCTCAAAACAGAGCTAACTCGGTATTCAATTATATGTTTGATAGAAAAAAACTTAAATACAAGCATCAACAAAGACTCTTCCCTCTCGTTAAAGTGACAGGGAGATCTTTTATGACAGAAGAAATCAAAGACATAGATAAGTATGAAGGAATGTCAGCTGATGATTTTTGTAAAGAATATGACTGTAAAAAGGCCCAAAGGGTTATTGTAAAATTCAGTTTGAAGAACTAGGAGACGGAGATGGTCGATTCAGGTCAACAAGAAATTTTAAAAGGGCTTGCCGACTTATTAACACCGACAATGATTGTTGTCTTTTTTATTGGTACATCACTAAGGGCGTTAGTGTATTGGACTATAAAAAGAGAAGATTGGTTTGCACGTGAGTTTGAAAGAAGGGCGCATGCATTTCTAGAGCTCATGTCAAAGGATGGTCATTTTTCTTTCTATTTGGCCACCAAAAAGCTTCTTGAGAAAACATTTTATGAGCTTTTCATTCTTAGAGCAATTATGAAACGTAGAAAACCAGATGTCATCATGTCTATTAGTGATCGGATATTTTTAATACAACAAGGTGCTGCTTTTATAGTTAAAGATACTTTAAAACAAATAAAGTTTTTAAAACATCAGGGACACCCACCTAAAATGTTAGAAATTACGAAAACTGTTTGTCAAAACAATCCATGTTTTAATAAAGTTTTTGGTATAATTCCGGTAACAATTAATGATGTCTTGAACGTTTTGCCAGGAATGTTTGTCATTGGTGGTATTTTTGGTACATTTCTAGGGATTATGGAAGGTCTTTTTGACCTTACGAATATGGATATAGCAGATGTAGCTGGTACACAAGATCTAATGAATGATTTCCTTAGTAAGGTTTCATTCTCAATGAGTACTTCACTAACAGGTATTGTTTTATCTGTAACAATGACAATTATGAATACCCTACTCAATCCTGAAAAATTATTCTATGACATAATTTTTAGATTTGAAAACTCACTTGATATTCTTTGGAATAGAAGTGACAGTAACTTTCTTCCTGAAGAAATTAAAGATTTCGATGAAAACAGAGATCCAATCGAGGCCCTTGCAGAAAATGCAGTCCAAAAAGAATTCGAACTCGCAAAGAAATTCAGAAAGGAAAGGGCCGAACATCTACAAGGTGAACATCTCATTGAAAAAGGGATTCAGGAAATAATAGAAAAAGAAAAAAATACTGGCCAAAATAAACTTGTAGAAGAAGAAAATCGCACAGAAGAAGTAATCCAAGGCAATACTGCTATAGGTGAACATCAGCAAAAAATTGTTGATGAGCAAGACAATCTAGATACACAGAATATACAAAAACAAGAAACGCAGTATCAACGTCCAGTTGAAAACAAAGAGAACACAGTAGCTGCAAATCTTCCTTCGACACCTCAATCTGCTTCAAATGAATCTACTGCTGTATCACAATCGATTCCCTCAAATGAAGATGAAAAAAAGCAAGCAAGTTAGTAACATATTGAAATTTCGAAACTATGGGCCAATTTAACTGGCCCTTTTTTATTCGTATTATTTTGAAATTAGTTTTTAATTGATAAAAAGACTTTAATTATTTTTGTGTTATGTCCGATGAGACCTAGAGACTAGGTTTGTTAAAAGTATAGGATCATGGCAGGAAAAGGTTATTACAACATTAATATTATCACCGATAATGGTGTGTTTGATAAAACAATCAAAGGAGCTGATTTTGTCATTGGAAGTTCAAAGAAGTCTAATCTCATTTTAAAAGTTCCTGGTGTTAGTAGAAAACATCTTAAAATAGCTCAGATTAACGGACAAACCTATATTGAAGACCTCCACTCTTCAAATGGTACTTTATTAGATGGAGTACCAATGGATCCAGGAATACCAATTAAATACACTGGTCAAAAAATTAAAATTGGAATTGATGAAGTTGTTATTACATTAGTAAGAGTAACAGAAAAAATGGATAATGATCTTTTAGATTTGGCCCCAAAAGAATATCGCCCATCAAAATCTGATAGCACAGGATCGGAGAGAGTCCCTGCCGAAATCTCTTCTCCGGCCTTTGAAAATATTGACAAATTATTAGAGGAGGACAATCAAAATTACAAACCTGAAGCAAAAGTAAATCATGAGATGCCAATTGACCGTTCTGGATCAATTGATATTTCTGGACAATTAGAAATTAATAAGATCCTTGCAAATGAAGTAACAGACTTAAAAGATAATATCGATGAAATGCGTTCAAAAGTTAAGAAAACAAAAAATGAACAAGATAAAATTGAAAATGAGATTAAGGATCTTGAAAAAAAGAAAAAAGAAATCATCTATGAACTTGAAGAACTAAAAAAAGATCATGAACACTTTGAAAAGAAAGCAAAAAAATCACTTGAAAAAGAGTTTGAACGAAAGCGTGAAATGTTCGAAAGTGAATTAGATGAAAAAAAAGAAGAGGCCAGAAAAGATATTGAAATGCAACGTCTTGAGACAGCACAAGAAATTGAGAAAAAAAGAAAACAGTATGAAGTTGAAATTGAAGAAATTAGAAAGTCAGAAATAAAAAAAATAAATGAGCAAATAGTTAATCTTCTATCCGATAATGAATCTGAAATTAAGAAGGCCAGAATAGAAAATGAAAATTTTATTGTACAAGCTAGGGCCGATAGCGAAAGATTGCTAGAAGAGGCCAAGGCACATCGAGAAATGATTTTAGAAGAGGCCGAAAAAAGCGCAAAAAAACTTGAAAAAATCACCACGGCCAAGGCAAAAGATATCGAAGCACAAGCACAACTTTTTGCAGCAGATATGAGAAAAAGTGCTGAAAATGAACTTTCTTTTTATAAAGAAAAAGCTGATCGAGAAGCAAATATAATTCTTGAAAAAGCACAAAATGATGCGCATAAACTTATAGTTGAGGCCAATGAAAAAGCAGAGTTTGTGATCAAAAATGCTTTTAATGCTTCTGTTATACTTAAAAATGAAACAAATGAAGATCTAACAGAAAGTAATTTTAAAGAAATTTTTAAAGATTATCAGAAAAAAGGAAATTCTGCCTACTCCAGCTTACAATTACAAACGCAAGAAGAATATGCTGAACTAATGAGGGCGAAAACAGAAGCAATTGAACAAAAAAATCTACTGATTATAGAAAAAGAAAAACAAGAGTTACTTTTTAATGCAAAAGAAGAAGCAATAGAATTAAGAAAAGATGCCCAACAAAAAGCGGATAATATAGTGAGAGAGGCCTATGTTTCAGCAAAACTCCTAACACATGAGGCCGATGCAAAACTCTTTGTTCTCAAAAAAGAATATGACGAAATAAAATCTAAATATGAACAAGATAAGGTTTTTTATAATGAAGATTTAAGTGATATAAAAAATGAATATCACAATATTAAAGAAGATATCAAATTACTCATTGAACAAAAAAATGAACTAAAATTTATCGTTTCCGATGAAGAGAAAAAAATTATTGATTTGAAACAAGAAAGAGATTTTCATCAAAAATCTTTAGAACATGATAGAGAATCCATTGAAGCAAAAATTAATGATCTTAGAAATAAATTTATCGAAGAGAAAAGAGACTTTGAAGAGAAAAAACTTTATCATGAAGAGGAACTTCAAACGATAAAAACGGAAATCTCATCAAAAAAAGATAAATTAGCTGAAAACGAAAGAAAACTAATTAACTTAAAAGATGAAGTTGATAAGATTGAAAAAGACAAAACCGCGGCCTACGAAAAGCTTCAAGAAATACATCAAGATATACTAAGGATCACCTCAGAAAAAGAATTACTCATTGATCAGAAGAAAGATTTAGAAATTAAATCTGAACTAATTATGAAAGAGGCCGAAATGAGGGCCAACGAGATGATTCAAAGGGCCAATGATAAAAATGAGCTAAAAGAAACAAAACTTAATGAACTAGAAGAACATCTCGATCAAAGATCACAAGAAATTAAAAATCTTGAAAAAGTTGTGGCCAAAGAAACAGAAAAAAAACAACGTGATGCGGATGAATATTATACTGAAATGCTGAAAAAGGGAGATAAATATGAAAGAGATAAAATTCAATCTGCTGATTCATATGAAAATGAAAAAATTAAATTTGGTGATGAATACTATATTGGTAAAAAACTAGAAGGTGATCAATACTACAATGAAAAACTAACGCAAGCAAACAACTACTACAATGAAAAACAAACAGAAATATCTACTAAAATTAAAGAACATGAAATTAACATTGCACAAAAGCAAAGTGAATTAAAAGAAAAGATTAAACAATTTAATGTTGAAAAAGATAATTATGAAGAAAAAATCAAAGAAAGACATAAAATAGTTCAAGACGAATTAGAAAGTGGAACATTAAAAATTGAAAAACATCTTGAACAAGAATATATAAAACTTGAAGAAGCAACAATTTCAAATGAAAAACAAGCGCAAGATAGAAAAAAAGAAATCTTAGACAAAGCAAACAAAGAAGCACTAACAATTATAAAAAATGCTCGAATACACAAAGAAAAAGTAATAGAGGAATCTGACAAAATAAAAAAGGATGCTGATGTCTATGATAAACATAAAAGAACCAACGCAGACAAATATCATGAGACTACAATTCAAAATACAGACGCCTCTGCAAATGAATTATTAGACGTTGCAAATAAAAAGAAAAAAGAACTTGAATCAGAAATTAATAAAAGAAAAAATAATCTTCAAATTGAGGTTGAACAAGAAAGATTAAAAATGATGGAAAGAGTTCAAAATGAAGAAACTGAATTAAGGAAAAGTATTAAGGCCATAAAAGCTAAAGGTGAAAAAGAATTTGAAGAAAGAAAAAAAGAACAAGAGCTAGAATTAGGACGTATCAAATTAAAAGAGAAAGAAGTTATCGAAGCAGAAAGGCAACAGATGAGAAAAGCTGAAAAGGCCAGAGTAAAAATGCAAATTTCGAATATCGCAGATAATTTAGATGTTCTACTTTTAGATAAATTTGAAGATATTAAAAATCATCATGGTGCGATTAAAAACGTTTTACCCTCTAAGGAAATAAAAGAAATAGTTAAATATGCTTTTGCTACAGATGATGTTCAAAAAGACAAAAACCTCGAAAAAGCTCTTCCCTTTAATCAAGATGCGGCCCAAAAAGTAAAAGATTTTTACAAAAGAACAGGAATCAAAATTGCTGTGGGATTATCAGTCATTTCTTTGATCATTTTTTCTGGAGATATTTACAATGGTGTTTTAAATATTGTGAGTTCAAAACAATCTGATTCAGATGAACTCCTCAATCAAATCAAAGAAAATAAGAAAAATAAACCTATCTTTGATCCAGCAAAAACAGATGATTTTAAAAATACATTCACTGACAATCTTCTATATAATCGTGGTTTTGAAATTATTAAACTGAATTCAGAGTATAGAAAGCAATGGACAATTGATTTAAATAATTTCATTGTAAATGAGTTAAATTTGTCTGAAAATGCTATCATTCCATATATGAGTAATGAAACAAATATGATCAGGGAAATGGCCGATATTCGAGTCAAAATTAATATTGACAAACCAGAAAAAGGAATTGAAAGATTGCGAGAAGTTGAGGCCAATTACCTTCCAGCACTTAAAAATGCATTTAACAATGATCCTGAAAAATGGGTAAAATACTGGGAGTTTCACAGTAAACATTTTTCAAGTTATAGACAAAATAATAGAAATCTTGCAAGTGAACAAAAATAATCTCAATTTTGAAAATCGTGTTTTGTTAAAATCCCCTACTGGCCTAATTTTAAAATTATCTCTTGGAACGAAATTCTTTGTAGTAGCGACAACTAAATTCTTGCTTTTTTTTGAAGGGCCAACTTGTGCACAAAAAGATAAAAGGAAACATACCTTTTTCGATTGTTAGTTTAAATTTTTAATAGCCCCATCCCAAGTCCTAGATGAACTGAGAAAATAATCAATATTCCAAATCTTGATATATTATGTATTAATTTTATTTTCAATATTTCTATCTGATTCATTCTTGCACAATAGTTAGTCAGTAAATTGTTTTAACTTTTGTATAAAATTCATCATTGTGGTTTTTTAGACATATCTAAATATATGTATATGGAATTCTTGTGAGTTTATTTTTCAAATCATCCTCATAAAATGTTCAATTGTTTGCTGTTGTATCAATTCCAAAAAAACCCTTGTATTTTGGTAATATTGTTGATCCTGTAGATCTGACCATTCTTTTAAATCTTCAACAGAGAGGTCCTTGTAAGCGTATAAACCAATGAAATAATATGTATTCATAAAATGAGAATAAATTTCATGTGAAATTTTATTAGCACTATAATCTTTTTGCTTACTATCACTTGTCATCCTTAATGTTAAATCAATCAGTCCCTTAAGACCAACCTGAGAAGGGTTACTTGTGAGGAGCAACTTACGAATGTACTCTGCCCTTTCCTTATGATCTTTTTGATCTGCATAAGAATCTAAATAATCCTTAATTTCTTTTTCATCAATTTCCTTAACTCTAAGCTTATTCACTTTTTTTATAATTGAACTACTCATCATTTTGGAAATATCATCTGCAAATTTTTCATATCCATTAGTTGTCAAGGCCTTATCCATTAAGTATTTGTTAAAATCCTTTTGGTTAAAAACTTCTAATATTTTTTTGTAAATCGCTTCATTGATATACTCTTTGTATTTCGTTCTAATATGATTTAGTTGCACTTTAAAATCATTGTCAGAAAAGCCGATTTCTCTCAGAGGAAGTGGGAGCTCTTCTAGATGAGAGTAGTTTTCATATTCCTTATTTGAATGCGTTGCGCAACCATTTAGTATCAGAAGTAATAAAAGTAAGCTCCATTTTCTCATAACCTATCCCTATTTTTTATACATCATATTGAGTACTTCAATGTCCCAATAACTTAATTCTGATTCATTTTTTGTATAAACACTACCATCTTTTGAAATAATTGTTGGGTGTGATTTATCAAGTGCAAATGAGTATGGATCATACATCATAATGGATTGGAGATCTAATTCATCGTTATAGAGATTAAAAACGCTCTTTGGAACTCTTCTAAATTGATCATGAAATTTTTCTTCTATATTACCCCAAAAAATTTCAATATAATTATCCCGATCTTCTCTCGATTGTTCATGAAACCTCCCAACAGCATGATTCATTTCATGGAGTATTTCCCCGACTCGACAGCCATTGGAAAGTTTGATTTCTTGCTTTCCTCCAACTTTTCCTACAAAGGAATAGCAATGTTCTTTTCCAGAAGTGAAGTAAATATAATCTTTCTGGCCTTGCCTAGGAATGAATTGTAGATTAGTTTGTTGATTCATAAAGTCGATAGCAGTTAACACTTGACCTTCAATTTCGAGACGAGAATCAATCACATAAGGAACTATTCCATCCGGCCAAAGTGATGGTTTTTCTATTTTTATTTTTTGATTATTTGGTTTGCCCTTAAGACTTCCTTTTAAAATTAACGTATCATGGAAGGTAAAGAAATCCTTATGCTCTTCCAAAGAATCCTTCTTTAGATATACATTCCCTTCATTATCCGTTTCAAGAATATCAACTTTATCCCAATTAACATTCTTAGGGATTTCATAAATTATTTTCGAAGGCCTTGTTCTTTTGGAATCATTCGAATTTTGTGACAAGTTTTTCTTATGAAGTATTTGGGTTAAATTATCTTTCAATGAAGAATCATTCATAGTAGAAGAATTGTCTTTTAAACTCTCTTTAGGAATTATTTCATCTGAATTTTTTTTAATTTTTAAATTAATATAAAAACCAATTGAGATGATTAAAAAACTCAAAAATACAATTTTTTTCACCTCTCCCCCTTGAAAAAATATTTTCAGTCTAAAATATCAAAAAACTGTAGAGAAGACATCATATTTCCAATCTAAACAATATATGCAATATTGAAATTATTAGGAGAAACATTTAGAATAAGAGACTAATCACTATTTAAGGTTCTGATATGGGTAATAAATTTTTCATCAAAAAAAACTTTCTTCATCCCATCTCTGAATATATGGTGACGGATGTAAAAACAATATCAGTAAATGATTCTATCGGAAAAGCAGCTGAAATTTTTTCAGAAAATCGCTTCGGCTCTTTACCTATCTTAAATGAACAAGGAGCACTTCAAGCAATAATTTCTGAAAAAGATATCGTTCTAAAAATAGATTTCAATGACAAAAACTGGAGAAATCTAAAGGCAATAGATTTTGCAACCCTTAAAGTTTTATCCCTCTATAAAGACAACACTATTCTTGATGCACTTGAACTTATGGCAATTAGAGAAATTAGACATATACCTATTGTAAAAACTGATAATACACTCTCTGGAATTTTTTCAAGTAGAGATCTTTTAGAATATATTAAACTAAATTTTACAAAATATTTAGAAGATAGAGGGACAAAAGTCCATTGGAAGTCATACGATGTGGATGATCTACTAGGTGACCTTTCCCTTTCCCAAGAGAATACATTTTCTGATACTTACACATTTTTCAATACTACATTGAGAAATTTTACTCTCTCTCGACCCATGATAGTTGACAGCAAAGATCCAATTTCAAATGTCTTGTCTGGAATAAGAAAACTTAAACAGTCCATTATTTTTGTCTGTGAGTTTACTTCAGTTCTAAAAGGTGTCATTACTGAAAGAGATATCGTAAAAAACTACTTGGCACACAATCCTGACCCAAATGCTCCAATTAGCAGTATTGCGACAAAACATCCTTTAACTTTGCTAAAAAAACACCCTATAGCGTTTGCAATCAACAATATGCTTGAATTTGGTAATCGAAATATCATAATCGTTAATGAGGATAATTACCCACTTGGAAACCTCAGTATCATAGATATCCTACGATTTATGCATGAAAAAATCGAATAGCTTCCGTCTACACAATTCTTAAAATTGACGTTAAAATAAGCAAATGAAGATACTCGTATGCTTAAAAGATGAATATGAAAGAAAACAAAGTATGTCCATGATAAAATCAGAGTTTCCTGAGGTTGAGTTTGATTTCGCTACAAATGGCCAGGAAGCAATTGATTTTATAGCAAGAGATCAATCTTATGGCACAGTTGTAACTGAATATGAACTTGATCATAAAAATGGCGGTGAAATTTACCGTTTTACCCAAATGCAAATGCTTGAAATGCCCTTTATCCTCATTTCAACAATTGATCTAAGCTCAGATCCAAATATTAAAGATCTTCTAAGAAATTCAAGCGCCAATTCACATATTCCTAAACCTGTCTCTCAAAAACAACTCAAGGAAGCACTCAGAAAAGCATTCGGATCTGATCTTGAACTAGCTGAACATAAAGAGGAGGGTTGGATTGGTGTTGAAATTGAAAAACTGGCCAGATGTAAACTCATTCCATGCGATGTCTATATCAAACTTAAATCTTCAGGAAAAATGATTAAAATCATCAATGCAAATGCTGATGAATACAAAGATATCCTTCAAAAATATATAAAGAAAAAAATTCAAACTCTATACGTCGAAAAAGACATGTTCCCAAGACTTGAAGAATACTTACGCTAGACAGTTTTCAAAACTTATGCTACACAACGCACAATGCTTAAACTTGTACAAATTGGACATTCTTTCAACGATAAGGAAATTGCTGCTCTTAGCAATATTAATTTATCTCTCCTACCCGGTGAAATCATATGCCTACTTGGACCATCTGGAGCGGGGAAAAGTACACTTTTGAAAATTATTCAAGGACAGCTCTCCCCGACGCATGGAAAACTACAGTCAACATTAGTGCAATCAGAAATATCCTTAATGCAACAGACTTTCAATTTTGATCCAACTCAAAACGCACAAGATTTTATCCTTGAAAATGTAAAAGACAAAAAATCTAAAATTAATCATTTGAGAGAATTACTCGTTATTTTTAATATTGAATATCTTCAATTAAGAGCACTACAAACCCTCTCCGCTGGACAATTACAGAGAATTTTTATTATTAAATCACTTATTAATAAACCTAAGCTTGTATTATTTGATGAAGCATTTTCTCATCTTGATAAAAACAATACTTTAGAAATCAGAAATCTCCTTATTAATTATTTGATTGAATCTAAGACAAGTGCAATCTTTGTAACCCACAACATTGAAGAGGCCTTATCTATTCCAGGAAAAATCATGTGTCTTAATTATGGTGTTTGTCTCCAAATAGGAACAAATAAAGAATTATATTACAAACCAAATCATCCGTTTGTCGCAAAATTTCTGGGCGAAACAAATATCTTTGCCGTTAAAGTCAAGGGACAAAAACTAATATTTGATGATTTTAAAGAACTAAGTTTGCCAGTAGATAAACCTGATGGAAGGTATTTGCTTCATTTTAGACCAGAGATGGTTAATTTTGAATCCATTGATTTTTCATTTCAATTTTCCGGAAGAGTTCAATCAACAGTATTCAAAGGTCCAGTTACACTTTGTACTGTACAATACAAAACTAAACAGATTTATATTAGTTTTCTCTCACATATTTATTGTCTTGAAAAAGGTCAAAAAATTAAGTTCTCTATCCCTACTGAAAAAATTCATTTAATGGAACTATAGTATTTCTTCTTTTTTAACTTCTGCCCATTCTCCGGGTTTTAAATCTCGCAATTTAGCTTTTGAAATTTGCACTCTAATAAGTCTTAAAGTTGGATATCCTATGGCCGCAGTCATTTTCCTAACTTGCCTATTTTTACCCTCACAAATTTTGATCTCAAGCCAAGATGTAGGAATTGAAGCTCTATAACGAATGGGTGGATTTCTATCAACGACTAGTGGAGGATCAATTTTTTTAACTTCACAGGGCCTGGTTTTGTATTTTTTCCCCTTATGAGAAAGAACAATATCACCTTTCATCAATACAGAAATATCTTGATTAGTAGGAATATTTTCAACTTGAACCCAATAAGTTTTAACTTTTTCAAATTTGGGGTTTGTTAGCTTATTGATAAAGTTTCCATCATCAGACAGAACCAGTAACCCCTCACTGTCTTTATCTAATCTTCCTGCAGCATATACATTCTTAGGGATACCAAAATCCGAGAGCGTATCTTTATCACCAGAAAATTGGCAGTTTACATTGAAAGGTTTATAGAAAAGAATATATTTCATAAAAGTTGATATACGATGAATATATGTAAAAAAAAAGAAATATCTAAAATTGAGAAAAGAATATATACGGAAATTTTGAATTGGGGCCTCAAAATAAGAATCCAAAATAAGTACTTACAAATTTTCTGATGTATAGTAACTTGATCCATCAAGATCGTTCGTTTCTACAATAATAATTTTATCAAGTGAATTTCTTAGCGCATTCTCAATTATTATCATCGCTTTTTCTTCGTTCAAAGTAATCTCTGTCAAATCTTTTAGAACAACATTAATATCTATGTTATCTAAATCATTAGAGATTTGCAATAACCCCTCTTTAATACTTTCTCCAGCGAAAGTTCCCAAGGAATATAATCCAGATATGATTAGAGCAACACTAGTTGTTCCTGCTAAAATTTTTGTCCCAAATCTTATGTTTTTTGGAATAACTATTTTTCCATCTACACGAGTATAATCAGCTAAAGTTTTGTAAATTTTGTACTCATTAACAGATTTTACTGTATAATTGATTGCTGGATTTAAAAATAACGCTCCAAGGATTAAACCTGAGAATGTAGCTCCTCCCATTTTGAGAGCAGAATCAATTTTCGATTGTCCTGAAAACTCGTTCATTAATTCTTTTTCAAAAACTTTCTTAAATATTTCAATAAACGATGTATTCTTTGGCAGTTTGTTTTCACTTATTTTTTCACATGTTTCTTTTACAATCGCACCGTCTATAAAAGAACAACTTAAAAAATCTAACTTTTTTCAGAGATCGACAACAGCAATTACTTTTTGAGCTTCAACGGAAGCAAAAATAGGTCTAATTACATGAGTATCCTCTCCTAAATTAGATTAGGACACTAATATTATAAATGCTGAAAATAAAATTTTAATCTTTTTCGAGTTCATTTAATCTCCATAGAAAAATATATTGCATGAATTTTGATAACATAATACGAAACATAAATCTTTCAACAAATTTTTGATAAAATATATTTTTTTGAGAGATACTGTAAGTTCTTCTTTTCTTGTCTATAAAGTATATTTAATAAAATATATTTTTTTTTACTTAATTCCTGTAAATATAATACATATTGATACATACGAAGAACTGTTATAGAACCTTTTTATGTTGGTACATTTAAGATTTTCAAAGTATTTCTTGATCTTTTTTCTATTTCTTTTAGAACTTCAAGGAAGTGATGGATCGGTTCATTTTGAATGCCAAAGGCATTTTGGAGTGAGCAAGATAAATACTATGCAAGAATTTTTTGAAAAATATCCTGAACTGAATTCAAATAGTATGAATACTGATGAATATTTTCCAAAGCACATTCTTGAAAAATATTCTGTTAATGAGATTAACTACATGTCTTTGGTTTATCTTCTTGAAAGTAAAAGTATTTCTTTTTCGAATATTAAAGATCTTAACGAATGGACCTATCTTGCAATAAAACTACTTCTTACTGTTGGTAAGCAAGAAAGTTATATGCTTGTCCAAATCGTTGGTTTTTTTGTTAACTATGCCGAAGAATCATTGAATTTAGATAAAAGTGATCCATTTATCAAAATAAAATTTCAGATGTTTCTAGACCTCATAAATGCTCTATCCACACAACTCATTTCATTTGAGACAATCGTTTTGATCGATAAATTCTTCAATCCAAGGGATCGTATATTTAAGTACAATAAATATTTATCTGAGTATTGGTCCTTAGTTTCTCTAAAATTTTATTTGGACTATAAATTCTTAAATAAATGGTTATCGACATTAACTAATCCAACTCAAAAAGATTACGATGAATTAAGACATCTTGCTTACAATATAAATGATGTTTTTTTAAATCATTCTGCTGCAAATATTTTCAAGTATAGAATCTCACAGATTGAATATAAATTAATTGGTTTTTATAAAAAAGACATTTTAAGAAATGCCCCAAACACTGGAAACATTCTAGGACTTTTAGAAATTGCAAATAGCTATGGGCAGAAATCAATCACTACCCGAAGAGTCATTATGGATATTTTAAATTCACTTGAAGAAAAAGGGGTTAAAATTCCTTCTTTTTCTGAAAATAACGTTTTTTATAATTTAGAAGATTTTAAAAAAATGAAACTTTTAAAAAAGACACTCCTCTCTGCAACCAAATAATACCGACATTGTAAGAACTGAAAACTTCTATGATCATATATTATACATCTTCGAAATAGGGCATATTTACATAAAAGACCTATGTTTAAATTGTCATGGAAAAATGTTTTCTTTTGAAATCCAAAACGTCATGCACGATAAAGCAAGAGGCTTAGAAATTGGTGATTTTTTTGGAGTATTTTGGGTTAAAATGACAAAGTAGTGTTATATAGAAATTGTATCGCCATCAGGAATAACTACATTACTATTCTTTTTTTCATGATGAACAGGCCTACTTTTTGGCAATATTGGTTTTTTACGTTGAATCCGCATCATTAAAGTCAATGTGGAGACAACTTCTCCTTCTACTTCATCTTGCAAGTAGAGCATATCAACCAAAACTAATTTTTTCTTCATCATTTCGATGTCTTGAAATCTACTTGCAGTATGTGAATTTGAAAAATAAGAACTTTTATTAAATAAGTTGAGTAAAGGAACAAAAACATGATTAACTCTACCTTTTTCAAGGATTTCATGGACAGCTCTCGAGTTCAATTTCATATCAAAAGATTGATAGAACCAATCTCCTGGACGTGCGCTCAAATGCTTCTTTTTAATCTTCTTTATGAATGAATGATATTTTTTATCGGTCAAAAAGATGAGTTCTTTTGGATAGGCCCATGCTTGAAAAATCAGTTGCATTCCAACAAATAGTATCGGTGTTGTCAGGATTTCAAATTCTGAAAGCTGACCGGAAATCATTTTTTCATAAAGTTTATTTACCAAAACAAAGTTAAGTAAATTCATTGTGGAATATAATCCAGGATATTCATTAGTCGATTTAAGATATTTAATATTCTCTTCTACTCCATTGAAAAATTCATCAATTTCTGCACCTTGCAAAGTCACACCAATAAATTGAAGATCATCTTGGTTGGCCATATCGTCTACTACATTAGTTTGAATTTTCATTTCATGTATTTTCAGTAGACCTTGAATTCTTTTTGCTACTTTTACATATTTTTTTGCTGATGAGTTTTGAAAGGCCTTTACATTTTTTAACGATGGTTCGACTAAGGGTTTGTCATAGTATTTATTGAAAATATAAAAATCTTTAAATTCACTAAGAAATTTTAAGGCCTGATTTGTTTTTTTCTTGTTGAGAGGATTCTTATGAAACTCTACAAGAGTTGCCATGAGAGACTGACAAACATCAGTCTTAGTTGTTAGAAAACTAGCTGCAAAAGAGCTTTGAACACAAAATAGATAAAAAATAAGTGTTTTAATCATTCAAACTTAGTAGCTGAACACAGAATAAAAAGCAAGGCGTTAATTTAAATAGGATCTTGTTTTTATATAATTTTGTTTAGTAACAACCAATTTTTCCAACTCCATATCTCTGATAGCATACTCATATCCACCTATTCCAAAACCTGATTTTTTAATGCCCCCAGAAAAGCATCCAATCTGCTCTGAAGAACAGATGTTGATAGATCATGATTGCTTTTGAATGTATTTTCCTTTCGCCATGATGGATTTTATTCACATCAATTGAATAAAGCGGTTATTGAAAATAGTATTCAGATTCATTTAGGTAGTTGATGACCTCTTGCAAATCTCTATAGGTTGTTAAATTGACATGTGGTCAGATGAGGGCATCTAATGAACTAAAGGCGTAGGGACTTTCGATCTAAAGTGCAAGAGGAGTGAGCGGAATTTGGATAAGAAAAAATATGGAAACTTTAATAAATGCTTTGAAAATAATTGAATATAAAAATGCTTGCTGAAATTGCTGCAAAATAAGAAGGAAAAAACATACTTAGATACTAATAAGATACATTTTGAGGGACTTATTTATTATAGACTATCTTTTAAATCAGAGAGATTTTGTATATTGACTACTTTTACTCCCTCTGATGAAACGGCCATGTAGATGAGATTATAATCTTCTCTCAAGTGTAAACCTGTACAAGTGCGATCTGTTGTAAAAGTGTCCAATAAATTTAGAGATAGAGGATTTGTCGCATCCAAGGCGCTAAGTCCTTTACTAGAGTCGGAAACGAAAATTACTTTTTTGCTTTCAAGATATTGAACATCATAAGCATTTCCAGCTGTCGCGTATGAATTTATAAATCCAGGTAAACTCTTATTAGAAATGTCTAATATTTTTAAAAAACCATTTTCATCTGCAACAAATGCAATTTGTTCATTAGATGTTAAAGCTAAGTCATAGGCATTTATAGAAGTATTATATGAACCTAAAATTGATGGAGATGATGGAGTGGAAATATCAAGGATAACTAAACCACTAAGTCCACCTGCAACAAAAAGAGTTTTATTATCTGAAGAAATAATTGATTTTCTCGCAGTTCCACTACCTCCAAAGGACAATGCTGTAATATAAACTGGGTTAGAAACATTCGAGACATCTATAACTACAATTCCATTATTCCCATCACTCATATAGGCATACTTCTCATCTGCTGATAATGTAACTCCCCAAGATGCCCCACTTGTATCTAAAGATCCTACTAAAGCAGGAGATGAAGGGCTGGATACATCAATAATTTTAAGGCCCTCGCCATATGATGCTAAAAAGAGGTAATTTTCATCTGCTGATAAAACTCCTTCCGTAATCCAAGCTGAACCAGAAAAAATCATCTTTGAAATGGCCTTGGGAGCAGTTTCCGCTTTTAAATCAAAAATAGCTAAACCAGAGTACATATCTGATACAAAAGCGTATTTATTATCTTTTGTGGTTGTAATATTTGTTGCATTTAATGTAGTCGGAATTGTCCCTTCCTCTGTAGGTGAAATATTTGATGAATAATCATACAATCTCACTCCATAATTGATATCCATTGCAAAAACGTATTGATTATCAACAATAAATAGTTTTCTCAAATAGTATAACAAACTCAACACAGAATCTGATGAAGGAGATGCTTTATTTGAAATATCTAGAATACGTATGCCGCCTGATGAATCAGAAACAATTAACTTGTTATCGTTATTAAATGGAGCAATATCATATGTAAGTCCTGGTGTATCGTATGTTCCAACTTGTAATGGAGAAGAAGGATTAGATATATCTAAGATAGTTACTCCTAAACTGTAATTAGCAAGATACAAATAATTTTGATCTGCAGAAACTTTTACACTATATATAAAAACTGAATTTGAAAATAATCCAATTGGAGCTATAGACAATGGATTAGAAATATCCATGATGATAACCTGGTTGTAATCGGCCAAGTAGGCAAAGTTTCCATCAGCAGAAACTTCTACTCCTAATGCTGTTCCAGGTGAGTCATATGAACTTAAAAGGGAAGGAGCTGATGGGTTAGTTATATCTAATAAATGAATGCCACTATAATAATCAACAACCAGTAATGAGGTACCTGAGGGTGTTAACTCCACATCTTGTACTTGTCCGGGGGTATCATAACGACCTAGATAACTAGGAGAATCTGGATTAGAAACATCTAATATTACTACTCCTGAAAAACCAGTTGCGAGATAAAGAGTGTTCGCATCGCTAGAAATAGACAGCGAATAACATGTATCTGGAGTTTGATATCTTGAAACTAAAACCGGTGAAGTGATAATTGAAATATCGAATATTTCAACACCTCTTATTCCCTTGGCCAAATAGGCGTAATTTCCATGAGTTAAAATATCTTTGGCCTCTCCACCAAGGCCCTGAAAGATTGAAGACTCTACCAATGAAGAAATTTGAACGTTTGAGGCCTTATTGCTGATATCAAGTTTTTTTAAATTGATATTAATCTTTGATTTACCACATGAGATCAGCAATAGAATTAGAAATATTGGGAAGAGAGTTTTCATATTATCAAATTGTAGTATGAATTTATAAACCATTAAATTTAATATCTAAGTGATTTAAAATACGAAGAAATATATCCTATACTTCTGAAGGTTTATGCCAATTTTTAGTGGAAATGAAGTAAGTGAAGTTGTGAATGATGAGCAATTATGTCACTTTGGGTTAGAAGGCAAAAAGTCATCTAGCTCATTAAAATCATTGAGTTTTCCTTGTACTCTCCAAAATATTTATTTAAGTTCAAGGATTGTTATCATTGGAAACGATATAACTATTTAAAAACATAAATGAAAAAATTCAACTTTTTGATAAGATATTTAGAATATACATATAGGTTGATACTTTTATAGAACTGATATAAGAACACACGATGAAATCAATATTCAAGTTAACTCAATTTTTACTGATTATTTTACTTTCTCATTCCCAAATGTATGGATATGACGGAGTTGAGTATCCAGATTGCCAACGTCACTTTGGAGAGAGAAAAATTAATTCCATGAATGATTTTTATAGCAAGTACCCAGAGTTCAATCCACAGTATAACTCAAACTATATTTCGGATACCCTACTTTCTAAATTTTCAGTTGAAAACGTTGAACATATTTCACTTTTATTATTGTTAAGTTTTGAGAAAAAAAATATTTTGACAATTGAAGACTTGGAAAAATGGACAGAATTAGTAATAAAACTACTTTTATCTGTTGGAGAGAGAAAAAATACACTACTTGTTCAAATTATAGGTCACTTCATATTCTACGCTGAAGAAATTTTAGGCCTAGACAAGTATAATATTTATATCAAAAAAACATATATAATGTTTTTAGATTTAGCAGACGCGCTTTTATCTAATTCTGTAAAATTTAAAACAAAATTACTAGAAGATTCTAGAAATCAGAGAATGGATAGAATATTTGAATTCAACAAGCATTCTCCAGAATATTGGTCGATGATTTCTTTAAAGTTTTTTCTAGATAATAAATTTTTTGATCATTGGTTAGGTAAAATTATAAATCCAACACAGAACGATTATGATGAATTAAGACATATTTCACACAGTATAAACAATGTATTTTTAAATAATTTATCAGCAAAACATTTCAAAGAAAGAGTCACTCAGATTGAACTAAAGCTTATTAAATTTTACCAAAGAGACATTCACCAACAAGGTTTTAACTCCGGAAATATTCTTGGTTTACTTGAAATATCCGATACTCATGGTAAAAAATCAAACACCATACGTAGGTTAATTGCTCAATTTCTCTACCCTCTTTATCAGCAAAATATCCAAATACCTTCTATTTCTGATATTGGAACATTATATCTTTTGAAAGATTTTCAAAAAATGCAACGCTTACATGAATCTAGCATATTTAATGGTTGGATTATGCCAACTAACCAAACTGAAGTTGAAATGAGACAAAGAATTATCAACTTTTCTATACAGAAGAATCTTTAGGCTTATAACAACACACCGTATTATCCGTAATCATTTGACGTTAAACTTTTTCAATGAAAATATATATTCATAAATAATGAATTTGCATGGAGAGCTTATGAAAAAATTTTTGCCGGTTATGTTCTTAACTTTTTGTTTTCATTCAATGGCAAGTGAAAATTTTTCTATTAAATTAACATCTTTCGGCCGAATCTCGAATAATATTCAAAATTTGTCAGCAGAAGTGTGTGGATATGTACAAGGTCCTGTCATCGGTGATTTGAGTGTAGAATTGATTGTCGATCAAGATTCAAATAGACCAGGGTATTATCATACTAAAACTGCCCGAAATGGAAAGTTTTGCGCAATTGTTGCAACCTATGCAGGAACAGTGATGGCGAAGTTAAGAGGTATCGCTGAATCGAATTCTGTAAACCTAGATTCAGGACGTGAAATATCATCTGAAAAAATGCAGCTACGATAAGGTTGTATTTTTATAAATTTAAAACTTTATTCATATCTATTGTCACATAAATTGGAAAATGATCAGATGGATTTAAATTACGCTCATCAAAATTTGATGGAATAGGTTTTACTGTTCCATTGATATCCTTATATCTATAAATTCCTGAATCTAGAAGTATATCCTTACTTACTGCAGTTCTATTTAAATATATCGCATCTAATTGCTGAAAACTTGTTCCTTTTCTGGAATGAAATGTATGAGTAACACGATCATGGACATTAACATCAAAAAATATATCGAAACTATCAATGAAACCTTCATGTCGAAAAACATCAAACTCCCGGGAAGACATTACATCATTGTTAAAATCCCCCATTACAAATATCGGAATATTCTTATATTGCCTGAAAAACTTTTTTTCGATTGCGACAGTTGTTTGAGCTTGTTTGGCCCTTAATTTTTGTGAAAGAGGATCAGATTTTTGTGACCTTTTCGATTTAAAATGTGTTCCTAAAATGGCCATATAAACTTTGTTACTATTTTGATCTTTAACTAAAAGAGTAGGTAGGTCTCTGGAAAATGTCGTTTTCATTTTTCGAGTGGGATGAAAATGTTTGGTATCTCTATGACTATGAAGTTCATAGTTAAATGGTAAATCTTTTTTTATCAAAAAACCTATTTGAATCCCCCTTGAATCGTTACCCAAAATAACAAGTGGGAAATATGAACTATTTAAATACTGTTCGTTAAATTTTTTAATGGCACTTAAACTTTCAATTTCCTGAAAACAAATTATGTCCATTTCTGTAGATATAATCGCATTGGCCATTTCAACTCTTTGTGATTCTTCTTTTTTCATATTTATAAAATTGTACTCTCCCTCTAAGCGCCCCTCTTCCGTAAGTCCTAAATATTCATTGAAATTAAATATATTATAACTTCCAAGAACAATTTTTTTTACTTCTTCAATTTTTTTAACGACTCCTTTATTTTTAACTTTTAAAACTGGGCCATCTCGGTACATTTCATAGTCATAATCAAGTTTGGATTCAAAATTCTCTTGGCAAGCAAAAGTACTTATAGTGAAACAAAATAAGAATATTAAAATCTTAATCACTTATTGCTCTTTATAGCTTTTTCGCCAAAAATAACGCTATCAAGATATTTTAGTATATCGTCAGATACTTGCCCCCAAGATTTTTCAAGAACTTCAAATTGAGTCTCTTCACCTGCAAAGTTAAATTTTTTATGACTTGATTCAAACTTCTGGGTAGACTCTTTTACTTTTTCAGGATTTCTTTTATCTACAGATAAGATTTCAATAAGTACTAATCCATTCCAATACATATTTTTCTGAGTACCATCAAACTCCTTTATATTCATCTGAATATATAGTCCCTTTTCTGGTATATCCTCTGCTTCAACCCATTGTAATGACTGTTTGTATTTTAAGTTGAGAGATAATCGTATTCCTGTAAAAAGCTGTTCTTGATTTTCTTGATTTTTCCTTTCATCATTCAGAAAAAACTTTATTTTGTCTGTCAAAACGGGTCTTTCAACCGCGTCATCAGAAAAAACAGGTGTAAATTTTCTGGTAGAAGAACATGATGGAAGAAGAAATATGAATAAAATAAAAATCTTAGATAAATGCATACTATTCCTTTTATTGGTTTTTTGACTCAAACTAAAATTTTAAGTCGCAATTACTTTAAATAGTCTTCATTATCATGTAAATAGACTTTCTATGTAAGGATTACTCTATGCAAATTTTTAATACTTTTATCACCTTTCTTTTAGTTTCAATCAAACTTTTAGCTGTTGAAATAGATTCAGATAAACGTATCAATATTCGTCAAAATATTACGCAATGTGCATCATATTTAATTCCTAAAGAAAGCTCCCCTACAGATTCGGTAGGTATTCAACTCCATAAGGATAATATTCAATTACTTAGGTCCAGTATTAGAGAAATAAGAGAAAAAGGACAAGTTTCCCTTTTTGAAAATGCAACAATATATATTACTGGCGTGAATATGGGACACGCTCAATCCAGATTGGAAGAATATAAACAAATTTTAGAAGAAGAAGGAATAGATTCAAATCTACCTCACTACAAATTACTCACTATACCAGAACTGCAAATGGAAAATTTTAACAAACTCAACGAGGAATTAGCGAAAATAAGAGACACGATTTCACAAGTTGATCCCAAAGTTCTACTCAATTTACTTAACGACTTCTCCAAATACTCTTGGGAGAGAATCAAATATTTTGCTCCTAGTATAGAGCGCGATTATCAAAAACCGACAAAGGGTGAAGTCTCCACGGGATTAACCACAAATGCGCTCATTGAAATGGCCTCAATTAAGTGGTTGGTTGAAAATAACAATCCTTTCGATGCGGCCCTAACGCTTGTAGGACACGTTGGATTTCTCTCATTTTTGACAATATATCAAAGAAGTACCCAAAACTGGCTAGAACGTTCTCAAAGTAATATTGAAGGTTTTACAAAGCAATCCCTTATTGGTCTGGCCTTTATTGCAAACTACAATATCTTTCAAAATGCTAGTGCAATTTCAAATTTTTATACTGAATTTGGTTTAAGTGGCCTCCTTCAGCAATTGCCCTCTGAAATAGCAACCTTTGCAGCGACTCAAGGTCTTACTTTTACACTTCAAACTCTCTTTTATTATATTTCAATGACAAAAGGGATTAGAAAGTGGGTAACCCTCCAACAGGGTGAGGAGCGAACTTTGAAGGCCAGGGCATATTCAAATATCATAGCTCTGCCTTTCCTTGCACTTGATGCACTCTTCTTAGCTCAGGCAGCTTCTCCACATAGTCCAGTCATTGAATCTCTCTCCTATGGAGTCTTGCAACTTAACCAAGGTCATCTGCTTTTATCAGGTCTGATTTTGGCCTCGAGTATTTTAGTGGCAATTAAACCTACGATTCTGAATCCTGCAATTGATATTATTGATTGGTTTATACAATATCTAAGAAAATTTAGAGAATTTCTCATAAGAGCAACCCAAAAAGTTTCTCATAAAATTCGACATACCAAATAGTTACATAATATTAATAAATAACTTTAAATTCATGACATTCTAAAATTTCAATAATTTCAACTTTTTTGTTAGAGAGGCCATTTGCTGTCTGATATTTTATCAATTTTTTTCGAATAATATAAAAAATTCAAGCATTCTTTCGTGCGCTCATAATTTGTTATAAAATTAAATGAATAAAAAGAATTGATTTTATGAAAACATTATTTATTTCGATGATTTTATTTTTTTATGTCCCATCAATTTGGGCCATTCCCCAAATTGAGAATTGTATAGATTTTTTCTTACCGCTTAGTGAAAAAGATAAAGCAAGTTGGAAATTCTCAAAAGATCTCCTTCCTCCTCAAAACTTATTAGGAAATGAATATTTGATGAGCTTCCATGGTTCTGTTCCTCAAAATCAAAAAGGTGTATTAAAAAAATTTAGGAAACTTTTCAATTTGAGTCAAACGATCTTAAGCATGGGCGGTGTTTATTCACTAGCACTTGCTGATTTTACAATTGAAAATTTATATTTAGAAACTTCTCTATTAGACAACGATCACATCTATGACAATGTTGAAAATATCAGAAACCTATATTCAATTTTGGTGAGAAAATATCTTGAAATGAGTACAGGATTAAAACTTGATGATATGGACAGCAATTATGAAATGAATATTTTACCATTAGAGAAGTCAAAACATCCATTAAGCAAAATTTCAAATGCACTACAAAAGCAACAATCTTCATCTAAACAAAAAGTTAAAATGAATATACCTCTATCGGTTGGTTTTTATAACCAAGAAACGAACACAATTCTCTACAATCCACTGACTGGAATACATGGGGAATCTGAAATACCAGCACATGAAATTTTTCATCTTCAGCAAGAACAAGTAAGAAAATTAAATTCAAATAAAGACTATCAAATACATAAGGGACCAAGAGGAGTTTGGCCAAAGCACCGAATCGTTTTGAGTCCGTCTACAGTCTTTCTTAATGAGTTTAGAAATAAGATGAAATTACATATTGAAGCAAATCGTTTTATAGAATCCCTTGATGAATTGATTGAGAATTTTACTTCTAGTTCAATTAATTTGATCTCAAATGCTTTATCTAGGAATGATTTAAATATTCAAGAGAAAATAAAAAACTTATTAAATTTAAAAAATGATATAAAATCAGAAATTGCGCCTAAATTTGAAGATGTCATATCAGCGAAGCAGGCAATCGAAGACTTAAGGAAAGAACATTTTAATAGAGTTGTAATTCAGTCTGAAAAAAATCTTAAGCTCTATCAAAATCAAATGAATGGATATTTCATTGAAGAAATTGGGGCATATATAAAAAATGCCTTGTATCATCTTCACTTATTTGATGACTTGTCTAGAAGTACAATTTTGAATAGAAAAATATTAATTTTTAAAATCGAAGTCTATTTATACATTTCTCGATATTTTTTAAATTATGCGCTTGAAGAGTATATTATATTACTAAGAAAAATAGAGAAGCAGAGAATTGAAGATCCCAATATATTATTAGATCCCACAAATCTCAATGCCAGTTCCACTCAAATTGATCTGAAAAATTTTGAGGCAAATAAGCAGGTTGATTTACAAACTATAGAACAAGAACTTCATATTGGTCTAAAATGGTTAAATGAATATGATAACTATCTTGATCAACTTGATCAAGCTGTTGAGAAACGAAAAAATCTTTACCTTGCTCCTCAGTAATTAATAATTTTTCTTTTATATATTGTGGATTTTATTTTACAGCACTACAATATAATCAAAAAATATAAGGATATATATGAATTATTTTATCTTACTTTTTATCTCTTTTTCTGTTTATTCACAAAGTGTAACCTATAAAGATTCGGGAATTGATTATGAAGGTTACTACCTAAATGCTGGTAAAAATTCTCCAACCATTTTTATCATTCACGATTGGGATGGCCTTACTGATTATGAGATCAAAAGGTCACAAATGCTTAAGAACCTTGGATACTCAGTTTTTGCCATAGATCTTTTTGGGAAAGGTATACGTCCAACTAAACTTGAAGACAAAAAACAACATACGGCAGAACTCTATAAAGACAGAAATAAAATGCGCTCAATAATGAATGCTGCACTAAGCAAAGCAAATGAATTGGGACTCAATACTAAAAAAGCACTTTCTATAGGATATTGTTTTGGTGGCGCTGCTGTCTTAGAATGGGCCAGATCCGGAGTAAACTTACTTGCACATATTACCTTTCATGGAGGATTAAGTACTCCTCCTGGCCAGGATTATTCGCATACAAAAGGTGAAGTTATTGTCTACCATGGGCAAGCAGATAAAGTCGTTTCGATGGAAGAATACACAAATCTGAAAAAGGAATTAGAGAAAAATAAGATTATAAATCAATTTTATCTTTATCCAGGGGCAGATCATGCATTTACTGTTTACGGTGGAAAAAATTATCAGAAAGTTGCCGATGAACAATCCTGGAAATCATTCGTAACTTTTTTAAATCAAAAATTTGTTGCCACGAAATAAACATTATCAACTTTCGAACCTTTTTATAATTAAATTATTACTTATCTTAGTATTTCTATCGGTTGTTATCCTAATTATTCGCCCTTGTGCCAAGTTAAAACGGAAGTTAATCTTAAAAAGAATAGAAAAAGGAAATTCTCATGAAAAACCTACTCTTAGTCGAAGATGATCCGATTTTAGGTAAAGCAATTTTTACAGCACTTGAATTAGAAGGAAACAATATTATATGGGCCATCAATCTAGAACAAGGACGTGGATATTTGTCACAGAAAACTTTTGATCTGGCCCTACTTGATGTGGGTTTACCAGATGGAAATGGTATTGATTTCTGTGGTGAGGTAAAAGAAAAATTTCCTCACTTACCTATCATTATGCTCACAGCGGTTGTAGATGAAGACTCTGTCGTTAAAGCTTTAGAAATAGGAGCAAACGATTATATTCGAAAACCATTTGGAAACAAGGAACTCATTGCAAGAATCAATGCCACTTTAAAGGTGACTGATACAAATCCTACCCAAGTTGAGTATCAAGGTTTGAAAGTTGACTTAGAAAAAAGAAAAGTCTTTTACAGAGGTGAGGAAATTTCATTTCCTCGAAGGCAAATTGATGTCCTGTATTTCATAATGGCCAATAGTGAGAAAGTTATCACGCGTGAGTCCCTTATAAATTATCTTGATAAAGATAGCGAAATCGTCGACCGAACAATTGACTCTCATATTAGTCAAATTCGAAAGAATCTAAAAAAATGTAATATTTCAAGTATTGAACTTAATTCAGTTTATGGCGTAGGATACAGACTTGAAAAAGCTGCTTGAACAATTTCTACTCTTTCGAGTGTTTGTCTTCACTGGAGGAATAACTCTGGTTCTTTCTCTTTTAGTATTTCTTGGTTTCGATTATTTTCAAGAATATCAACAAGAGCAAAAGTTTAAAAACTCAGTACAGAGCTTTGTGAGAACTCTGAATCAAGTGAAACTAAACAATAACATTAGTTACGCTGAATCAATTCATCAAATAGCTTTTTTAAAGATAGAAGATATCCCTTTTGAAAAATTTCTTTTCACACAACAAAAAAAAGTGATCTTCCCTTATAAAGGTGCAAAGATTGAAGGCGACCTACAGTCTGTCAAATTACCAAATAAACTCTATAAAGCTGAAGTTTTTTCAAATAGGCCAAGGCAATATATTATAAAAATTAGTTCAGATTATTATTTAATGGCCCGTTTTGGCCCTCCAATGCATCATAGAGGTCCCCCTCCCCCTCCAAGAAATCATTTTGCAAGAGAAGATAGACCAATGGGGCCCCCGCCTCCTGAGGATAGAGGACCAAATGGGCCCTTTAAATATATTTTTCCTATAATCATTTGCGTTTTAATAAGTATTATATTGTCATTTATCCATGTGTTATATCTTTTTAGAAAAAAAGCAAAAGAAGCAGACAATGTTTTAACTCTACTTCACTCTGGGGATTTAAAAGCTCGATTTAAAACTTCTAAATCAGACGAAGTTGGGAAAATGATGCTCAAATTTAATGAAATGGCCGATGAAATCGAGTCCCTGGTTGAAAAAGTAAAAGAAACCGAGGCCTCAAGAAGATTATTATTGCAAGAGTTGGCACATGATCTAAGAACACCGATTGCATCATTGCGATCCTTTTTAGAAACCTTGGTTGATAAATTTAAAATTCTACCACAACAAAAAATTGAAGAATTTTTAAATTTGTCTCTTAAAGAAACCGGTTATTTTAATAGACTTGTGGAAGATTTACTCTTTCTTTCCGGAGTAAATGATCCAAAGTATAAAAATTCATTTTGTTCAACTTCATTGAATGAACTTCTATCTGAAGAAGTAAATACTTTATCCTTTGAAGAGATTAAAGTTGAGTTAGACTTACCAAACCAATTAAATGTACGTGGAGATCGTCACCTTCTTAAAAGGTTATTAAGAAATGGTATTACAAATGCAATTTCATTTGCAGCATCTAAAGTTAAGATTGGGATAGAAGATCAAAATCAAAATTTTATCTCTTTATATATTGAAGATGATGGGCCAGGAATAAATGAAGAAGAAGTCAGCTCCTTTGGACATAAAAAGTATTCCCGAAAATTTGATGAATTCGACAAGGGTAGAATTTCCATTGGGCTTGGATCAGTCATTATGGCAAAAATCTCTGAACTTCATGGTGGACATATATTCATCAGAAATAGTTATGAAAAGGATGTCGTTGTAGGAGCAAAATTAGTTATTACGATTAAAAGCTAAACTCCTATCTGTATTCATGTACTTTAAGGCCGTCGTATTGGAAGGATCTATTTGCAAGATCTTATAAAAAACTTCTTTACTGTTTTTTATCTTTTTCAATTTAGAAAGCACAACTGCTTTTTTTACTAAAATGGATGTATTCTCTGGATAAAAACGTAAAATTTGTTCATAAACAGCGAGCGCACTTGTATATTGACTGATCCCCAAAAAAAGCGAGGCCAGTCTTATATTAAGTTCCAGATTGAAAGGATTTTGACTATTAAAATTAAGTAATACTGCAATAGACTCATCAATCTCGCCTAGTTGCTCATGTGAGTAAGACATTCCTAATACAGCATTAATTGAGCTTTTCTCACTTTTTTGAGCTAAAGAATAATGATAGAGTGCATTTTTATATTTCTGACTCTGATAATAGAGCCAACCCAATCTTAAATTTAAAAAATACTCTGTAGGCCTCATGAGATATAACGACATTAAAGAATTAATTGATGCCTTAAAATTTCCCTTTTTTTCTAGCTGATAGGAATCTGTCATTGCTTGAGTCTCAATTTTTTGAAACTCTACTGAAAAAAGACTAAAATTAAAAACTAAACCCAATACTAAGGGAGAGAGTCTTACTAGTAGATTCATCATTTTCTCCTAAAACTTGAAAAGTGCTCTTTGTATATGAAATATCTGTGAATACTGATTTACTTAATTGTAAATTTACGCCCATTTTGAGTCCTTCTGTGTACTTATCACTCGAATTATAAATAACAAGTCCTCCATTATCACTGGCAAATTTTCTCTCTCCAGACCAATAGGAAACGTAAGGTTTTAAGCTTTCTAATTTAAAAGTCGCCTGCATTTCATAACTTATTAGATTCTGTGAACCACTCGTATTTTCAGATTGATTGATATTAATTAAAGTTACATCAGCTGAAAGGTCTATAATGCTTAATGATTGTTTAATGGAGGGAGTAAATTGGTAGACACGAACAGGAAGTACTGAATAATTTTTATAATATGTGTATTGAGCAAACATCCTTAACGTTAGTAAAGATGCATAGAAATGGTTATACTCGGAAAAAACAGCAATACCCTCATCTGTTAAGTTATCACTTGAGTTGATATAATGCCCACCGATTTTAAATTGATGTTTATAATTTGAAAAATATGAATATGAGATGGCCATATTTTTTTGAGTAATATCTTCAAGGAGAGAATTATCTTTATATGAAATTTCAGTTGAATCAACTATTAATTCTAAGAAATGATTTCCTTTAAAGAAACTTCCATAAATACCTTTTACTTGTGCATTTTGTTTAGTTGTTTGTCCATTATAATCGATTGATGAATAGTATGGTGAAATAAATGTATACATCACCTCTTTTACGTCAGTAGATCTCTCAATTTTAGTTGATTGACGATATGAAATCATAGGCCATTTAGAATTCATCACTCTTACAGTGGCCTGTTTAATATATTTAGGTGGATTTTCATTAAGATTTTTTACGAATTGTTTATAGGCCAAAGACCTTCTCCCTGCATTGTAAAAACAAATCGCTTTATTATAACTTGCTAAATGTCTCATTTCACTTTTTTGTAAAGTTTTTGAATTATATACTTTTATGGCCTGTGAATATTTTTTCATTTTTTGAAATTCATAAGCTAGATTAAATATATCTTGAGCGTTATAAGGTGAGACTTGTACTCTGCGAATGAGAATATCTATTTTTGAGCAAAAAAGTTCGTTTGAATAAAAAATGAAAGATAGGATTAATATTAACTTCATTTCCTACTCTCATCCGAAAAATTAAATTGTATTTTTATACCATCGAAAAATATATTTTTGAACCCAATGAATTGATCAAGCTCGACCTTTACTGGAACTTGCTTTCCATTTTTAAAAGTATAGCCTTTGAAAGAAAATGTACTGTTGTCAAATTCCCATTTTGCGATATACTTTGAACGAAATGAGCTATAAGGTAAAATAATATCCTTAAGAACTTTCAAAAGTCCTAAGTATTGGTCTTTCGGTGCGATAACAAATGTCCAACTTAACCCTTTATAGAACTTAGTGGGTACAAGAGGGCTTGAAAGTGAAAGATACTTAAGAACACTATCTTCTTTCCCTTCAAAGTTGTAGAAATAAATAAAGTCGTTATCTTTACTAAAAAAAAGTTTATTTTCAAATTGATCTTCAAAATAGAACACACCAGTTTTTTTACACATTTTTACTATGAGTTGACCTTGAAATATTTTACTTCCTTGTACTTGAAAAGTTATTTTTTGACCTAAAACATAATTAGAGTTGGATAAATTTAGCTGTTCACCTTCGTAAGTTGAAATCAGTGCATTTTTTTGAGGAATTGAATATCTATGTATCGTATTGTTCTCGACATATTTATCAATTACAAATTCTGTTGTATCATCTCCTAAAAAACCACTCCATTGTGCTTGTAAATGGATATGTGGCTCAGGACTATAACCACTATTTCCGCACTTTCCCAAGATATCATTAACTGTAACATAATCACCGATTTTTTTTGTGACACTTGTTTTTTGCAAATGAGCAATTAATATATATAGGCCATACACTGAACGGAGGATGATATAATTTCCCCAATTATCCTTATGGTTAACTTCTCCAATATTGTTGTCATTTATTTCATTTTGAAAGGCAACAACATAACCATTTATTGGTGAATAAATTTCTTGGCCAAAAGCAAAATAATCCTCAACTCTTGATCCTTTGCCTGTGAATGATTTATTGTCTATTAAAATGTTAAAATCAAGTGCATGTTGCCATCGACCTTGATGTGTCCATATATCATTGAAGGATTGATAGGTATTCCAGCGACCTCTAAATGGTAAACTAATACAAGGAAGTTCTGTTGTATTGAGTTCACCTGAACATTTAAAATGAAAATTTTCCTCGGGCGTTTTTCCAAATATTTTAACGATTTCACTATATTTAAGCTGTTTTAATAAAAAAACCAAAACGATAACACAAAGATTGAACGGTAGGGCGAATACCGGAATATTTAAGGGTCTCAAGAGCACATTAAAACTAGTGGCCAAAAAAACACTTAGCCCTATAGAAAAGGGAACGAAGATAAGTGTTTTACGTGATGGGACTAAGAAAACTCCTCCCATGGCCATTGCGACGAGTATATAATTGAACGAATAAGTTATATATTCTCCTCCAAGAGGGCCACCAGAAAGTCCATGTTCGAAAATATTTCCAAAAAAATGGCCCAACATTGAGAGAAAGATCACCTGTCTGGATATCATGAGAATAGATAAAAAGATTACAAATCCCACAACCACATTTGGATAAAAAATAATGGCCCCCAGGGATTTTAAATAATTTGTCATAAATACGGGTAAAAATGAAATATCAACATTTATGAAGTTCGTTTGATAATCAATGATTTCAAAAAGATTACTATAATCATGAGAGGCCCCATATATGGCCATACTTACAACCGAAAATGGAAAAGATAAAACAGGCAATTCATATTTTGAGAATATATTTCTCAGAAATAGTGTCAAAGCGTAGGTTAATAGTGAACAACAAAGATTTAAAAATAATATTGTTAAATCTAATTTAAAAAGAGCACCAATTGATAGGCCCACAAGAAGTGGGTTATACAAAAGCAGAGAATCTTCAAGTATATCTAATTTCTTTGCATTTAAAAAGTAAGTAAACAGATAGATACCAATAATCGAAATCAACCCATTAGCTGCAATGTTTAAAGACACAAATGTTGAAAGAAAAACAACAATACCTAGGATTCGGTTTCTTATTAAAAAGATATCTGAATAGATATTTGTTAAATTAAATAGTTGTTTAAACTTAGAAGTACTCATCTATAGCTCGAATTTTAACTCATCTGGTAAAAGTTCATCGAATTCTATACTTTCCAAATTTTCAGCTCTTTTTAATAAGCAAGTCTCTCCATTTTCTTTTATTAAGACCACTGCAGGTCTATAACGGATAAACTGCATTGACTGAGTAATATTATAGGCCCCCACAGGATGCAAGGTTATATGAGTACCAACAGGGATATAAGGAGTAGAAAAACCATCCTTTAAAATGTCTATATTCATACACAAAGGCCCATTAAAGATTGCTGGCTCTGCTATACCTTCTAATTTTTTATTAATTTGAAATTTAAAATTATACCAGGCATTCGTATACAATAAGTTAACTCCTGCATCTAAAACATAAGAACGTTTACCTGTAGGCAATAGTTTGCTATTTGATACTTGTGTAATCAAAAATCCGGCCTCATCAATTAAATGCCTACCCGTTTCAAGTATTAGTTTTGGCCTATGTTCAGAGTTTTCAAATATTTTGAACTTTTTAGTTATACAACTGGCATATTCTTCAATATTCTTTATCGCAATTTCTGCAGGTTGGTATACTCCTCTTAAATTATTTTTTGATGGTATTCCGCCACCCATATCAATATAGTGGAGTCTTACTCCAAATTTGTTTTGAATCATTAAATAAAAATCTATCAATTTCTCTGCGGATTGTTCATAGCTCGTCGGATCCATCATAAATGTCCCAATATGCGCATGAATCCCTGTGAGTTCCAAATGATCTGATGAAATAATTTTCCTGGCCGCCTCTAGTGCTTGTCCTGTTTCTAAATTGAATCCAAACCGGCTCCATTGAGTCGCACCCAAAATATGAAAATTAAGTCTAATCGCCACAGGGACAATTATTTTTTCTTTTCTGGCAATTTCTTCAATCATTGTCATTTCATCGAAATTATCTATATGAATATAGGCCCTCTCCCTTATTGCTCTTTTTAGACTATCTACTGATTTTAAAGGACCATTATAAATAATTCTATTTCCTGGTACTCCTAGAGCTCTTGCTTTTTCATACTCGAAATCACTTACGACTTCCGCAATCGCACCTTCTTGATGAAAAATGGCGCAAATTCCTTTGAGATAATTTGTTTTATAACTCCATGCAAATTGTACATTTTCATAATTTTCACAAAAGGCCTTATGGGCCCTTCTATAAGTATCGCGGATTGTTTTTTCACAAAAAACAAATAAAGGTGAACCATATTTTTCACTCAGTTCTTCAACACTAATTCCAGAAATAACATCGTTAAATTCTAGATCAGCAGCAATCGCAGGCCCGGCCTTTGATGTGAGATAATTGGACACTCTTACTATATTTGGTCTTTCATATTTTAGTTTTTTACTTGGTTGAATACTCATAATTTATCCTTGGTTTTTTAAATTTGCGCCAGCAATGAGCATTCCCATTTTTGACACATCAGTTACAAGTTCATAAGAATAGCGCACAAAAAGTTTTCCTCTTTCGTATTCATTGCTTAAGGGCCGAAAGTTTTCGTTTTTTAAAATATTGATTAAATTTACTGGTAAATTAATGCCTACTGATTTACTGAAATAGACCCAAGAAGGAAATCTAGGATTAATTTCAATTAGGAAATTTTGTTCATTATTAAAAATACATTCAATTTCGAAAGGTCCGCGCCACTTTGTGTGTTTTATAAATTTATTAGCACTTTCAATAATTTTTTCATTCTCAATGGTGACTCCCATCCAGATTTTTCCAAGATGAGTTGTAGATATTTTTTTAATGGCCACTATTCCTAGGTGGCCACCTTTTCCATCCCCAACGCCAATTAGATTAAACTCTTCACCAGAGACCATTTCTTGGAGTAGAAGAGGAAGTCCCCATTCATTTGAAATTTCATAGGCCCGACCAAGTAGTTCCTGAACATTTTTCACAATATAGGCCTTGTAATAGCGACCTTTCACAAGCATCGGGAACTTTAAGTTCTCATTGGCCAGAGTTAATAATTGATTTAAGTCTTCGACGACAATTGTTTGAGGGTGAAAAAGTCCAATATTTTTAGAAAGTTCTGTAAGTAATTGCTTATCTCTAAGATTAAATTGTTCTTCACTAGGCAGAAGTGTTTTGATTCCCAACTCCTCTAATGCATTTTTATGTTTGATAAATAAAGGAAGTTCAGCATCTAGGCATGGTATAATAAAATCTAATCCATATTGTGTTTTAATTAGCTTAATTTTACTTAATATTCTCTCAAATCCATTACTCGGATAAGGAAGAATAAAAGTTTCATTAAAGAGAAAATCCATATAGTTGCCAGGATCATTTAGGTCGTAACTCAATCCAAATATTTTTGCCTGAGGAAAAGTTTCTCTTATACATCTGGCGACCCCTACTCCAGGGCCAGGATTATCAGTGGCATTGATTCCAGTTATTGCTATTCTCATGATTGCACCGTAAGCCCATAAATTTTTAATTTTGTGATAAATTCAACAACTTCAATATGGGTTTCTTGTTTGTCTAGTTCATACTTAGAAATAAGGTAATCAGTAATTTGACTAATCCCCTGGCCCTTGTTTAAAAGTTCGATAACCTCTTTACCTGCAGAGTTGAGCGAGTAACTTGTTCCGGTAGTAGAGTCAAATGCAAAATCATTTGAACTCGTGATAAGATTTGGTAGCTTATACATGCGACCTCCTTTGCTGGATTTAGTATGTAAGAAGAATGTTCACGAAATATGGAGAAATTAAACATAGAAATAATAGTGTGGAAAAATTAATAATTTCAAAGTCCTACTTGGTATATTTTTGGACTTTCAAACATACTCAATAATATTTAGGAAAAGTTAGAGCACAATTTTAATGACATGGATTTGGGATATTTTAAGTTTTTGAATATTCTGTAAAACAGTTAATCCTTGAAAATCACACATTACTTGCGATTGAAAATGACCACAATTTATGGCAGTCATATTTTTTATAACATGAGTTATTTCAAATATTTAACTCATTTAGTTTTTTTCACTCTGTTGCCGATAAGTTACTGATATATAATGAGTATGTCGGGGGGAGATTATTAATCTTTTTCAAAATTCAACTCACTTAATATTTGTTCTGATAAGCATGTCAGTTTTCAATTCTGTCATTGGAGATGATTATTTTGATAACTATAGGGCCAGTTGTACTGAGCTGACAAAAGATCTAAAGAATGTAACGACGGAACAATATACATTACATTCAGATGGAGGTAGTGACGATTTAGCTACATTAATGAAAAAGTCTAATTATCTAATGGCCGAAATTAATTTTATGAAAGGACTGCAAGCTACTTATGACAAGCTAAGTGATAAAGTAAAAGAACTCAATAATCTAAAAAATAAAGGTGACATTAAACTCACAACTCTTAATAATGAATTAGGCAAAGAAATTCTCTATGCTCAAAGATTAAAGCTACTCTCGAGCTTCCATGATAAATTAAGTGATGAAGAAGATACGACTGGAGAAATCAGTAGTGACAAATTGAAAAGTACAAATCAAAATCTTCTTGATATTGAAGAAATACGTAACTGTATAGGGCGTGGTCAAATAGACAGTTGCAGTTATTTTAAAACTCAGTTCTATGATCAAATCCCTGCTGATCCAGTTAGTCTCAGAAATGATTTCATTGATTCAACAAAAGGCTTGCTTGAAACTTTAAAGATTCAAAGAGAAAAAGATAGAGAAGATGGTTTTAGTCCTACAGTGCGGGAAAGCTTAACACTTAAACAAAAATTTGATCTCTACACTGATAAGTATTTCGATGGAGTTAAAAACAAACCTGATCTAAAAAATAGGGAAAATCGAAAAGATTTTATAAAAAAATTAGATAAAGGTGTAAGTTATGCCAAACAAATAAGAAACTTGATTACAGATTTCGTTTCAGATACTGTGCCCCCCTCAAATAATAAATGTGGAAATCTCACAGTTGATAGAATTTTTGAAATATTTCGAAAAAGAAACAAGGATAAACAAGAGCAGTATGATGTTACCTCGAGAGACTTAGCTGACAAGGTGGAGTTTGAAAATGTTAGAAATGATTGTAAAAGAAAAGCAGTAACCATCGTTAACAATTTAAGTAAGCATATTGATGAAATGAAGGAATATTTTGAATACAGTGATAAAAATAGCGTAAAAGGTTTTTTTAGAAGCATTTATTATACGATTAATGACCTTATGAATGAAAATAATCGAATCTACCTGGATCAGAGTGCAGCACAATCACAATTGTCTGAGGATTATAAAACTTACGAAGACAAGATTAATGAATCTAAAGAATTTATCAACCAAATGATGAATCGAGAAGGTGAAATAAAAGTCAAAGAGTATCTAGAGAAAAATAAACTTCCAAATGTAGCTAATTTTGCAACGGGCGTGAACAAAACACCAGAAGATTTTATAAAAGATCTTAAAGCAAAAACAAAAAACAAATTTGACGGATGTGTAGACTATCTTCAAATAGCTGACGGTATGAAACAAATAGTTAAATCCAAAGAGATCGACATTAAGAAACCTCTGGCCAAATGCCTTATGGAAATAAGTGGATATGAGGCCTCTCCTTTTAAAGATGACCTCAGATTAAAAGAAAAGGAACGGGAGAAAATCAATAATCAAATCAATGATATTAGAGACAAAAAAGAATTTAAAGATTTGGAACAACTTGCTCATTTGATAGTAATAGATTACCGTTCTCGCTGTAAAAAAGAATATCATGGATCAAATTATTATGAAACATGTAGTATTCATGATGCTGATACAAACAAAAATGAAATTTTATTCAATTTGATAGAGGATACATCAAAAATTCTAGAAAAAGAAAACCCACTTGGTTTCGATTGGGCAGTACAATTTGATCAAGACTCATTTGATAAGACGAATAAATTGGATCCACAGGACAATAGGAAAGTAGTATCTAATCTATGTATTGGAAAGGGGAGCAAAACTTATCAAGCTTTAGCTCCTAATTTTTGTAAAAACGTAAGGTTTCTAGACACTAAATTTACAAAGATTACGGAATTTTATAATGACGATTGGAATAGTCCTAAAAGTGCATTCGCTTGGTATAACCAGCCCAGTTTCTGGAATGAAACTGCTAATGGTCTCGTCACGATTGGAAATACTTATCTAAATTCCTCCATGCCTAATCAGACGTTTTATTTTGAAAGAGGAAAAGCAATCCAAGACCTCAAGTATAATTTCTCTATTTTTAATAATTACGCCTCAACTTATGCCAATTCAACAGAATTTGATTTTTCAAATCCTTATGGAAATTATAACGGTTATTACTACTGGAAAAATGGCTTTGTGAATAATACCTACGGAATAGGACCAGCGGCGATTAGAGGAAGTGAGTATTATTGGTCTAAGCTTGGAGGAGCTGAATTTTACCAAACCTCACCGATTAGAGGTGGTTTTAATGATTACTACAATATTGATTTTACAAATCAAGATCCTACGGCCTATTTGAACTCACCACTGAATGTTTAAAGATTTTTCATTATTATTGATTCTGCGACCTTCACTCCATCTACAGCAGCAGATGTGATTCCTCCTGCGTGTCCTGCCCCTTCCCCGCAAGGATAAAGTCCTTTGTGACTCTCTGATTCAAGAGTTTCACGATTTCTCAAAATAGAAACAGGAGCAGATGTTCTCGTTTCTGGAGCTATAAAAAGACCATCTTTTGAAATAAAACCGGGCATATTGCGATCAAAATGTATCAGTGCATTTTTCAAGTGATCTGTAATAAAGCTTGGTAAAACTTGACTTAATCTAGCGTGAACAAGTTTTGAAGGTGCTGAAGAGAGAACTGAAAAATGATGATTTAATTTATCATCCAAAAATTCATAAAGGGTTTGAGAAGGAAGTTCTTTTCCACTCGCTTTGTCTTTTGAAATTAAAAATGCTTTTTGTTCAATTTCTCTTTGAAATTTTAACCCACTCAAAACATCTTCTTCAGAAAAATCTATACCGGCCTTTACTGAAACCACTAGCGCTGCATTTGACCAGGGAGATCTTCTAGAATAATTACTCATACCATTTACAACAATTCCATCCGCCTCAGTTCCAGAAGATAAAACATGGCCTCCAGGGCACATACAAAAACTATATGTCCCTCTTTTTTGCTCTCTATTTTCATAACTTAAACGATACCTTGCTGTCCCCAATCGGTCATCAGTAGAAAAATTTCCATACTGTATTTTATTAATAAGTTCACGAGGATGCTCAACACGTACACCGACAGCAAAATCCTTCTGTTTCATAGATACATTTTCATCTACTAAATGTTGATAGATATCTCCAGCAGAATGGCCAGTGGCCAATATAACATGATCTGTTTCAATTTTTTGACCATTTGAGAGTTCTACTCCACACACTTTGTTTTTTTCAAAAATAATTTTTTCCAATTTTGTTTCATATTTAATATCAAATTTATTTTCAACTAAATATTTTGAAATCTTACCAATGAGGATACGAATTTTATTTGAACCTAAGTGAGGATTTGATAGATATGCTGTCTCTTCAGGTGCCCCAAAATCAACTAAGCGATTCATGACATACTGTACGTAAGGTGACTTCACTCTTGTAATCAATTTCCCATCACTAAAAAGTCCAGCTCCACCTTCTCCAAAACACACATTACTTTCGGTATTAAATTTTCCATATCGCCAAAACTGCGCAATATCCTTCATTCGTTCATGTGCTCTTTTTCCACGCTCTATAAGCGTACAAGGTATACCATATTCAGCAAACCTTAGAGCACAAAAAAGACCCGCAGGCCCAGTGCCAATAATAATTGGTTTTTTTATGAAGGGTTTCTTTTGAGTAAATGACTCCTTATAAACAGTAAAAGTTTCACCATTTTCAATTATTTCAACTCTGTATTGAAAAGTTGGAACTCGCCCCTTATTAGAACCCCTCGCATCTAAACTTTGTGAAAGAATGCGATAATCAATCATCTTTGGAAATTCTCTATTCAGATATTCATCAAGATCTTGATCATATTTTAATGTAAACTGAGTTGTTTTTGGCACTTAATCACTTACCTTTGAAACTCATAGATGTTACCAAGCTTTAAAATCTTTGTAAGTTCATCTAGTGCTTGTCGGCATTCTTTCAAAAGATTGGGATCTTTAATATCAGATGGCCTGATTTTATCTCGATAATGTTTATTGGCCCAAGAAACAAGAGTTTCATAAAGTTCATCTGTAAAAAGAACACCTTGATTGATTGCTTGTAGTTCTTCATCAGATAAAACCACTCTCAATCTCAAGCAAGCAGGCCCTCCCCCATTTTGCATACTTTCTCTAAGGTCAAAAAAATGAACTCCTTTAATTGGGTTACTTTGATCCTTAATGATTTCTGTAATCTGTTTTCTTACAGCAGAATTTTCCTCACACTCTTTGGGTGCGATGATGGCCATAGAACCATCCTTCAAACTCACAAGTTGGGTATTAAACAGATAGGATCTAACCGCATCTTCAACAGTAACTTTTTTATTTAAGATTTTAATTGGTATAAATTCATCAAAGGATTTTTTAAGATTCTCAATATGATGATCACCTTCAATAAAAGCATCTTCATGGTACAAAAGGACGTTTTTATTTCCCACAGAGATGACATCATTATGAAAAACTCCTTTATTGATAACTTCAGGACTTTGTTGGACAAGAATGGCCACGTCTTTTTTAAGATTATGACGTCGTATTAGTGTATTAGAGGCCTCAAAAGTTTGTCTGGCCGGCAGTCCTCGGGGCCTTGGTTTAGATATGTCTAAAGCATATTTTCCAAAAACAAAAACTTCTTTTCCCTTTTGACCATAATCTAAACATAGACGTGTATGATTTGCAGCACCTTCATCCCCAAAAGCATTTCCACCTTGTATCGCAGAGTGGATTGTGAAATATTTTTCATCATTAAAGATGGCCTTAAGAATCCTCTGCGTTTGTTCACTTTCCTGAAACCTATGAGGAAGACTATTTAAATTAGCCACTGAAATATGAACCTTTCCATCCTTAGTATCAGGACTTGGCGAAACTGTGGCCGCATTGGCCGTCCACATGGGAGAGGCCGAGGTTGCAATTGCCAACAAAGTTGGATCAACTTTGTAAACTTTTTCAATAATTTCATCTTCTTTACCAGAAAATCCAAAATTTCTAAGTAGAGAAATATTTGGTCGTTCATGTGGCGCAATAATCGCTTGAGGTAGACCCATATCATGCAATGACTTCATCTTTTTTAACCCCTGCAAAACAGCAGATTTGGGGTGAGAAACATGTCCTTTATTGTCAAAAGAGGCAAGATTTCCATGAGAGAGTCCTGAATAATTGTGTGTTGGCCCTACAAGACCATCGAAATTGACTTCTTGATAATTCATGATACACCTGGTTATTTTATAATATAATATGCAGCATCCTATCGTTATTCTAATTTTTTGTCTATAAAGTGATCTTGCGTAATTTGATGAAGGACAATTTTTATGAAAATTCAGCTTTTAGTTATAGGTGATGAATTATTAACTGGCCAAATTGTTGATATGAACACTAAATGGTTGGCCAATTTTCTACATGAAAATTCTTTAGAGCTTGAACGGGTTCAAATCTTACCAGATAAAGATTTTAATCTAGAAGTATCTTTTAAAAAGGCCATTGATGAAAAATACGATATTACCTTTGTCACTGGAGGCCTAGGCCCAACCAAAGATGATCGGACAAAAGTTGCCCTGGCAAAAGCATTTGGACTTAAAATTGTTCCAAATAAGGAATCAGAAAAGGTGGCAGCGTCCAATTATCTCCGTGCACAAAGGGATTGGTCATTGGAAAAAGATGCAAAGCATGATAACCCTTACCAATTTCTGCCTCTAGAATTTAGGCCCATTAACAATCCTGGAGGATTAGCACCGGGGATTTTATATGAAAAAGAAAATCAATTTATCTGTTGTGCACCAGGAGTACCCAGCGAATTTCAAAAAATGGTAAGTGATGAATTTTTCCCTGAACTCACAACAAAGTTAAACTTTGATAAAACAAAAAGTGAAAAAATTCGCATTAGAACATTTGGAATACCAGAAGAGAAAATCTTTTATGAGCTTTGTCCAACTCTTTGGCCAGATCTCGAACAGTTTGGAAAAGTAAGTTCACTCCCACGGGTTTTTGGAGTTGATATCGTTGTTACTATTGAGAACACTACAAATGAGAAAAAAAATCTATTATATAAAATAATTAATGAAAGCTTACTTCTCAATCACATTTGGCATATTGGTGAAGATGAATTACCCGAATTATTTTTAAAAAGAGCTCAAGAAAAAAATCTAAAATTTTCATTTGCAGAAAGTTGTACAGGAGGTCTTTTATCATCACTTATCACTGATATATCTGGTTCTTCCTCACATTTTTTAGGGGGCATGGTCACCTATATTAATGAGGCCAAAGTAAATCTTTTGGGAGTCCAAAGAAGTACACTTGAACTAGTAGGAGCAGTGAGTGTTGAAACAGCTGAACAAATGGCCATAGGCTCCCTTAAGGCCTACAATTCAGATATGGCCCTCTCTACTTCAGGAATAGCTGGCCCATCAGGTGGTACGAAAGAAAAGCCAGTTGGAACTTTATCCTTTGGATGGGCCTATCGGAAAAATGGAGAAATCATTTCCGGGGCAGACATACAATATTTTAGGGGTGATCGATTAAAATTAAAGACTCGATTTGCTTTTTGTTGTCTTAAAAAAGGTCTTGATATTATTAAGGCCTTCTGATTTCTTGACGTCCTCCCCTCCGAAACGGAGGGGATTCCTAGTGTGCTCATGCACTACTAGAGGTTACCGCATAAAAATCACTTTGTTTCACAAACAAAAAATGTTGCTAAGTAATTGAAACATGTAAAATTAAAAATTTTGAGTATTTTTCATATATTTCGAAACTAAAACTAGGTATATACATTCCATATAGTCTTTAAGCAGGAGCAGGTATGATTCATTCAAACTATAAAAGAATCATTTTAAAAGTAGTCTTACTTTCTTTTTATTCCTTTTACATATTTGCAACTGAGAAGAAAGATTTTAATGAATGTGAAATGAAATACCATCCAAAAACTGTTATCAAAAACAAAAATATACTTCTCGAACAAAGTGGCATCACAGAGACCCAGAATGAAAATTTTAAAATTCATGGGGAACTTAATCCGGGGCCGCTAAAAACGCTTGAAATCAGTAAATTAGTTGAAAGATTAGGTGAATTAAAAAATAGCAACCAAAAAGATCTCGATAACTTTAGTATGAGAGATCTGAGTATGAGTATAAAAAATCGTTCAAGTGAACTCTCTATTGATGACAGAAGAACTTTAGAATCTTTAATTGATTCAGATGAACATGTACTTGAAATCTTCCGCATTTTGGAAAAAATACATCCTCTATCACCCTCAGCTCAGTTGAAAGTTGTAGAAAAACTTGGGTATTCCAAATTTTCACAGCAAGCATTCGATGTACTCAAATATCAAAAAGTCGTAGAAAATGAAACTTATAAGATGATCATTCAAATGGCCAAATACAATGCTCGTTTTAAACTGGTAGTTTCTCAATTCGAAGATCCCCAAAGACTATTAGTCATATTAGAACCTAAAAGTGAGAATAAAAATGATTTGCTTCTTGAAGCAGGACTGAGTGAGATTCAAATTCAAAATCTATTTAAAACTCATTTACTAAATCCCGATATAACTTTAACAATGTCGATTGATGATCTAATTGATCTCTATTTAAAAATGGATGATAATGAAACTTTTTTAGGTAAGGATTACTATCAGATTACAACTATCATTATAAATAGGGTTAAGGAATTAACCAAAGAGCATAAAGAAATATTTCCTAAAATTTTAGAGCTTAATTCAAAAGTAAAAATAGAAAATGCCCTAAGAATATTAGAAAAAATTAAAGGGCCTTTTCATTTTCTAACCCAATTAAAGCTTCTTCAATTATTACGTAATAAAGACTTCGCCGAAAGGGCGTACGATGTAATTAAGGCCCATAAGGTTGTCGATGATTATATTTTCTGTGAAATTGTAAAATTAGCAAAAGAAAATATTGAACATGGAATTAAACCGAGATGGACTGAAGATCCTGAGCGTCTATTACTTTCAATAGAACCGGTTACAAGTAGCAAAGAAGATAGTCTAAGGAGTGTTTTAAGTTTTGAAGAAGCTAGAAATTTCTTAACAACGTCACAAATTAGACCCCATAAATTTAGGATATTACCTATCAGTGTTGCTATAGATATTTTTGCAGAAACTGAAAATAATGAAAAGTATGAAGATGTTGATATTAATAAAATGGGCACCATACTTCTTGAGAGGGTAAGTGAAATTGGAAGGGATGAATTAGAAATATTAGAAAATCTAATTTTTTCAGACAATATGCTAAAAGTTAGAAATGCGATGCGGATTTTTACAAAATTTGAGTCAAATAGTCCAAAGGTTCAAATTCAAGCTGCGAAATTATTATTAAATGTGAATACGAGGAGTGAAGCTTTTGATATTCTTGTTAATCAAGAGTATGTTGTTCCTGAAGCATTTCTACAAATTGCTCAAATTGCAAAAAATAAAGATGCTCAGTTTGATAAATTGGAAGTGTCTTTAGCTGAGAAATTGTTGTCAAAAATCTTCCCTACAGATATCAATTTTGATCCTCAAAATGAATTCTCTGGTGTTACTTCTGATCAAATGGATTCTAAGATCAATGACCGTCAAATGTTCAAAGAATTCGCTGATCAGGTTAAAACTGAAATTATTTTTGAAGAGCAAATGCAAAAACAAAGAGAAGAAAATCCTGCTCTTAGAAAAGGAATCACAGATATTTCTCAACAAAAAATTGATGAACTACAAAGAAATCTTCAAAAACAAGCAAGTTCTATCAAACTGTTTTCAAAAAATCCCCTTCTCCCTAGGCCTGGAAAAACCTATCGATATGTCATGAAAATTGGAGGTGTTTTCAAGGATAACTTGATTATGCATATAAGCACTTCTGATAAAGTTAGTTACCAAGGTAGAGATGCTTACAAGTACACTACAACACTAGAATATTCAAAGGAGGATAGTTATAAATACAATCTTCCAACGGTAGTATCAGAAAATTTCTCCTCAATTGAAAACGAAAATATTTCATCATGGATACCTTCTGATGATGGTTCCTATCACTGGAGTAGTCCGATTCTTGGCCCAAAAAATGATTTAACATTTAAAGCTGGCCCATTAAATAATCTCCACCAATGGCAATATATAGGTTCTTTTGTAGCACCAAATGGAATAAAGTATAAAGGTGTCTGGAAATTAAGAATTAATACCTCACAAGATTCTTCAATAGATCAATACTACGCCGAGGGGATTGGGTATATTTATAGTAAGTCTGGTGAGCAAATCACATATTTAGAGGGCATATTATAATGAGATTTAAGGTGTAATTCCATTACTTCCACTTTTTATCATGATACTAAAAATATCATACTCACCTGCACTTTTTTCAGATAAGCTACTTCTAGTATCTCCCACTGCAAAAAGATTTCCTTCTGAATCTATATAGATAGAATTTAATAAATCTATATTATTTGCACTTAAAGTATTTGATGTGTTGATCTGTAAAATTCCATCATTGTCATTTCCATCACCATTTCCAAATGAATCATTAATAATTCCAAATGAATCTAATTTGATAATGATAGCATCCTCATATGCGGAAGAAATGCTCCCCCCTAGTGAACTTTCAGTATTTCCAACTACGTATATATATCCTAAATTATCGATACTGAGATCTGTGAAATATTCGTAACTAGATGAATCAAGTGCATTTAAATTGTTTATCTGAAAAATACCATCATTATCGGCCCCATCTCCATTTCCAAAGCTGGTATCTAATTGTCCTGTTGCAAGATTAAATTTAAAAATATAACCTTCTGTAAGCCCTGAATTTGTACCTCCAAAATCACCATTTGTATAACCGACTCCATATAAATTGCCGATCCCATCTAGTGCAATCGAAGTGAATGTTTCGTGAGCAGAAGAGTTTGAAATTGAGTTATTAAATTGCAAAATCCCATCATTATTATGTCCATCGCCATTTCCAAAGCTTGTGTCTAATACCCCAGTTATACTGTTTACTTTTATTAGAACACCGTCAAATCCTCCCCCATTAGTTCCTCCCAAAGCACTCATTGTTCTTCCAGATATGTAGAGATTTCCTGATTGATCAATAACTGTTTTAAAAGCTGTTTCAGTGCTAGAAGCATTGTTGGTGTTTATATTATTAAATTGCAAAATCCCATCATTATTATGTCCATCTCCATTGCCAAAGCTTGTGATGAAATTTCCACTTGTTGAATCAACTTTTGCAGTGAAAATATCACTTGAACCTGCATTTGTTCCTCCTAAAGAAGAATAAGTTGATCCAGTTACTAATAGATCTCCGTTAGAATTTATCTCAAGATCATATGAAGTTTCAGGCATTGATGCATCGTTAACATTAAAATTATTAAATTGGACAATTCCATCATTATCAGACCCATCACCATTTCCAAAACTAGTATCTAGACTCCCAGTGTTTGAATCTATTTTAAGTATAAATACATCGCTCGCTCCAGCGTTGGCCCCTCCAAATGAACTACGGGTTTCCCCTACAGCGTATATTTTTCCACTATCATCCTGAGCTATAGAAAAAATCGAATCATCTCCTAACGCATCAGAAACTAAAAATGAATTGAATTGAAGAATTCCATCGTTGTCTTGTCCATCCCCTGACCCAAAGTTTGGATCTAACACACCTGAAATTGAATTTAATTTTGCAATAAAAGCATCTCTACCTCCTGAATTTTTACCTCCTAAAGAACTATTCGTATGGCCTGCTATAAACATTTTCCCGTTATCATCTACAAACACAGAAGTTACGTTGTCTGAAAAATATGCATTTGTTGACTTAGTAGAATTAAACTGAATAATTCCGTCGTTATTTATTCCATCTCCACTACCAAAATCATTTTTTAAAAGGCCATCTACAAAGTCTAACTTAGCAATGAAAATATCTTCACTTCCAGCATTTAATCCACCAAGTAAACTTTTAGTATATCCGACAGCAAAAATCTCATTTGAACTATTTATTAACATATTAGTGAATATATCTGCATAAATAGCATCATTAGAATTAATATTATTAAATCTCACAATTCCGTCGTTATCAGTCCCGTCACCATCACCAAAATCTGAATCCAGAAGACCATTTATTTTATCAAGTTTCAGGACAAAAGCATCACCTCCACCGGAATCCACTCCTCCAAATAATGCACTTGATGTATTCCCTGCTATCAGTATTGAGTTATCTGTTATAATTACCTTGTATGGTATATCCCATAATTCAGTATTAGAATCATTAAACTGTACAACTCCATCGTCATTTATTCCATCACCGTCTCCAAAACTACTATCTAAATTTCCATTTGTACTCTCTAATTTTAAAACTATAATATTACTAAAAGGTGGATGACTATTAAGTCCTCCTAAATTTCCCCCCTTAGTTTCCCCAACAGCAAAAATATTTCCATCAATATCAATTGCGATGTCATTTATGTTATCCCATGTATTTGGGTCAACACTATTAATATGATTTATTCTTAGAATTCCATCATTATCTACACCATCACTATCTCCAAATTGAGAATCCAATAAACCTGAAACAGAATTAACTTTTGCAATGTAACAATCACTCGCCCCAGCACTTGGTCCACCAAGGTTTCCTCCAAAAACAGAACCTGCCAAATAAATATTCCCAGTCCCATCGTAAACAATAGATGAATTCATTTCTTGTCCGGTTGCAGTTGAGGAGGTATTAAGATTATTTATTTGTAAAATACCATCGTTATCATTACCGTCCCCATCTCCAAAATTTTCATCTAAAGATCCTGTTAAAGTTGAAACCTTAATAATATATGCATCAAAATTACCAGCGTTAGCTCCCCCTAGATTTCCAACAGTACTTCCTCCTAAAAAAAGTGAGGAATTTCCATCAAAGATTAATCTAGAGTTCAACATTTCCAAACCAGACGCATCGTTCGAATTAATATTATTAATCTGAAGGATTCCATCATTATCTCTACCATCCCCATTGCCAAAAGACGTATCAAGAGTTCCTGACAACGAATTTATTTTCATTATAAAAACATCAGAAGAACCTCCATTAGGTCCTCCCAAACTGCCAGTAGTTGTGCCCGAAGCATATAAATTTCCTTCATTATCAAACACCAAACCGAATATTTGATCTTCATTTTGAGTATATTGCGAGCTAATACCACCTAAATGAAAATATCCAGATTTTGCAAACCTTGTATCCAACTCTCCAAGTGGATTTAGTTTTATAATAAGTATGTCCTTGCCTCCACCAGCAAACTCTGCAAGATTTGAAGTAGTATATCCTCCCAAATATATTGAACCATCAGCACCCTTTACCAAAGCAAAGGCCTTTTCACTTCCTCCTGTATCAATAGGTTTAAGTTGAAAAGAAAAACTAGATAATTGCCGAATTGATCTGGCCATAGAATTATCATAGGGTATAAAAACACTTCCAGATTCATTCCCTCCATTTAAACCATCAATATCTGTCGAAATAAGTTGATATTTTAAAAAATCTCCACGAGATATCGTTGACGTTAAAAGATTTATATTTCCTTCAAAAATAGTTCCATTTTTTTGTAGTACTATTTTTTCTCCAGTAAGCGGATCACATCCAGGTGTATTTTTAATACTACAAAAATAAAAATTCACACTACTATTATCATTATCGTCACCACTATATTTAGCATGTACTTGTATGGTTTTCGTATTGTCAATTGGTGAAATTTCAATTTTTTGGATTGATAAAGAATTTGTTTTCTCGTATTTAAGAAAATCATAGATATTTAAATTAATTCTACTTTTTCCACAAGAAGAAAATAAAGTAAGTATTAATAGACTATAACTAATAACTCTCATCAATAAATTTTAACCCAAATAGATGTATTTTCAACACTATTATAAATTTATGTGTAAACATATGGTTACTGTCTTTAAAAAAATAAATAATCGATGTAATAAAATTGTAGTGCCAACTACTGGACACATAATCAAGTCCATAGATAGAAGATGTACACTAAAATATTATATGAACTTATATCTAATACTAGTTACCATTAACTATGGATGGAATTTTTTGAATCGCCTCAGCTTTTGCTCTTTCAATATCAGCGGGAGTCATACTATTAACTTTTTCTAGTGCTTTAGCATAGTCTTCATCCGAAATTGCACCACTTTGATGAAATTGCGTTATCTGTTCTCTTAGGGCATCTTGAGTAATTACTGTCTGTGAAATCTGTGTCTTCATCTGCTTCATAAAATCACTATTGGGATCAGCAAATTGCTTTTTGAATTCAGGGTTTTTTTGTAAGGCCTCAATCTGTCCCTTCATCGCTTCCAACTGGGTCGGATTTATCTCCATCTTCGGGTCCATATCGCTTGCAAAGGATATAATCGAGCAAAAAACTGCAATAAATGTCATTAAGTATTTCATAGCACATCCATTTTTATAAATTGTTAAGACTATTTTACATTCATATTACCCTTGTTACTAGGCCTTTTCATTCATGCACTCAAATTCTTGAAATCAGGTATTCGCCCAATGCTCAAAAAATTGGCAAATCAAAATTGAAGTACATCAAAAATAAACTATTTGGGGTATATGTAACTACCTAGATTTAAAGAATTATTCTGCTTTTCGTGAGTATATAAGAAAAATCATCAAAAACTCAGCTGATAATGTAAAGACGAATCCTAAAGGGCCGATAAGTAGTGGAAAGTCTTACCCTTTAGAGACCGAGGGATTTCGTTGATGAATTATTTGGGGAAAATTAAAATATCAAATCAGTTTGCATGGATAATTTTATTCATCGGTATGTTTACATTTTCTTCTTGTGTTCCTTCATCTGGAACACGATCAGCGAAATCAAAAACAACTGGCGCAGTAGGAACTCCTGACAATGAATCCTCACTTCTCAATGATCCAACTTTTAATATTAATGTAAACTATTTTGAAAATGGAAGTGAAGTCATCACCTCAAATGCACTCTTTCCAATTAACTTCGACAATGAAATAAATCTAAGAGGAAAACAAATTCATAATTTTGTGAGAGATAATCCTACTGAATATTGTTTGATAGCAAAATTTCCGATAAATACTGGAACCAGATTTTTTATCGCTCATCTCAACATTGAGAGCAAATTAAATGGAGCAAATAATTCGAAAGAATATTATCTTTCCTTTAACCCAGGGCCAACTCGCTCCGCGACTAATCAAGGAAAATGTGAAACAATTTCAATATTGACTATTATTGCAAATATCGAAAGTACTTACGTGGCCAGAGCATATGATTTTCAATCACTATGCCCAAATTCAACAGTCTGTAACACCTCTTTAATTTCATCAGATCAGATTTATGTTTTCTCGGCATCTGGGCAAGAGTTAACTGGTCAATTTGGACATCTTAATTTTGAACTGACAGCTCCAGAAGGACAAGAAGATACGCCGATTGGTTCATCTTGTACATTAGATTCTCAGTGTAACGCCACCTATGACTGTTGTAGCGAAAATCGCTGTGTCCAACATGGAGCAGTTAAAGCAGAAGTCGACACTAGTTCATCTGAATATCTACAGGCAATTGCAGATGTAACAAATCAAGATGGAACCATAAACTTTGAAAAATTATCTGAATATAACTCAATCTTTTACTTCTGTCCTAATAAGTATATTCCTCCTGATGATCCTTATGAACCAGAAAATCCAGATACTGATGATTATGAAATGTCCGTTTCAAAAGAGAGACTTTATACATGTACAAATCCCATTGCTGGCGAGGGTGAAAAATCCATATGTGCTGTTATTTATAAAAATATTAAAACATCAGGACAAACTTCATTCAATACACCAAATGGCGACAAAAACTTTTGTTATTCTTACTCGGGCACAATATTATCACCCCAATGTAATTCTCTCAAAGGACTACCAACTGTTCATAAAATAATATATGGTGGTCAGGTCCTATATGAAAATGGAGAAAAAACGGGAATTGGAAGTTTTGATATTAGTGATGCAGTTGATGATTATACTGCACCAACAGTAATTTCAAATTTCAACGTCCCTCTTACAAATAGTGATGTTGAAGATAAACTCGAGATTGAATATTACGCAGATGGAAGTTGTACAAAAATAAATAATTCATTAGCTACATGTAAGAAAACATACATTCAGGGAAAAAACGAAGGAACTTCAGAAGACCATTACCCTGGAGATAACCAAGATTTCATAATACCTGAATCCTACAATGAAGCTGAACAAAATATTTCAGTAGAAGTTAATGGGGTCAAAAGATATATTAATGTTCATTTTGAAGTTGCTCAAAATACTGAAGGAAAATATGTGATTCGATTCTTTTCGAGTTCAAAAGTTGGAATGGGTAGAAAAGTAATTATTTCCTATAGAGTGGACACAAATAGCAGCAAAAAGGATCTCGTTGCTCCTAAATTTGAGGCGATGGCGACTATTTCATCAAACAGTTTTTGCAATTGTTCAACAGATGAATGTCAGTTAATTCCAAAAATTGATGAGTCTGGAAAAACAGTTGACTATCTTTGTGATTATCCAGATATCGTATTTGGATCTGTACCACTTCAACAAACAATTTATCTTTCAACCAAGACAGTCCCTCACCTCTTTTTTGACAAAAGTGGAAATTATGAATCAGAAATTAATATTGATACTCAGGCACAAGAAGACTCAAGCATCAATCCACCTGACCCACAATCACCAAGAAAATTTTATTATGTAGATGGAAACAAATATAAACCAAATAATGTAGATAATTATGTCGGATTTCATGAGATCTATGGAACCTTGGAGTATAAAACAGGATCAGCTAGACCTGCAAAAATGCTTAAAGTGACAAAGGGAAAAACTTACGACATTGTGACTTCAAATGGACAGTTTAGCCCATGTGCAAACTGCGGAGTTGATTATTATTCGAGTATTTCAAAACTTTTCCCCAACAATTTTGCCAATAAGGGTGGAGGATATGTTCCTGTTACGAATCTTTTTGATAGATTTAACTCCAAAGATTATAGGTCAGATGATCTGATTTTTGGAAGAGCTTGTTTTGTTCCGGCCACAATGATCCCCTGGACTCATAAACATGACAGAAACCTAGTTGATCAGAGAAGAAATAGACTTCAAGCGCAACATTTTCTTTTTGCCAATGGCTACCAAAGAGATTGGTATGGATTTGATTACGGGTCACTTATTGGATCTTTTGATGGACTTAGTTGGTTTTCTATTGGAAACAACCGTCGAATCACAGCAAAAACGAATAGACTCTTTCTTGCTGTGAACAGTTTTATGGGTGATTTGACTAGCGAGGGCGCTTACACTGTGATCGTCACTGAATCTTCAAGTATTTTTAACTCTGGTTCAGCGATTAGAAGTGACATGGAAAGTGACGGGGCAGAATGTAGAAAACTCCACTTATGTGAAGTTGATTCTGATTGTGTTACCAAGTTAGGATGGGAATACTCTTGCGCTGATGTATCACAAATGCAAACGAAATGGCCCGCATTTGATGATAACGGTGAAGAAATCACTGAAACAACTGAAACAAGATATTTGAAAGATCTTTTTGGACTTACTGGTTCGGTCAAAAGATGTGTCTATAGAGGGCGTGGATCAGCTTGTCATGAAAAATATGATAAACCAAGTGCTACAAGCTACTCTATGACCGACAAATTAGCTCTCCATTCATGCAGTTCAGATACATACTGTCAGTCTATCGGACTTGCAGATGAACAAGCAAAATTCAATACAAAAATTGCCCGTTTTCCCTATTCGGTTGCTGCGCAAAACTCTAGCCCATACATAAGTGAAAACGACCTTAATACATTTGGAAAAGGTGCTCGTTACATTTTGAGACCATATAAATATAACGGAACTGATCTGGCCCCGGATATTGCTTCAACAAGTCTTAATAATAACAGAATTAACTCAATCTGCGTCCCTGGAAGAAACCCATTTGCAGATGCCCTAACCTTTATAAATAGTAATTCAGCACAACCTCCACCAGTTGGAACAAGTACTGAGACAGATTATGGTGGAGATCAAGTCCTCGCAATGGGTGTGACTCCAAACAATGCAAGTGTGGCACAACAAAGTTATCTCTCGCAATGTAGTATTATGGATGAAGACGGAAATTTCCTAAGAAATAGAAGTGATTTTAAAGATAAATTTTTATCCGATGAAAGTGTACGAATTCTGGCCGGATCACAATCAATTAGTACGAATGCACTAAAACTTCTCGAAGATATTACCGGACAAACCTTAATTCAAAACTTCAGGGTTAATCAAATTCTTACCCCAACCCTAGAGCAAGGTAGATGTTTGAGAGTTCCAGGTTCTATATGTCATACGAATTTAGATTGCTCTCCATCCAGCTTCCTTAAGAATAAACTAAACAATCTACCAAATGAGAGCTCACTTCTTAACTCCCAAGAACTTCAATATTGGAAAGAAGAACTTGTTTGTGGAAATCATAATCCTATAGATCATGCAGATTTTAAAATAGAAGAAAACAAATGTTGCCGTGAGATAGGGAAAACTATAACTATCCCGACTTCGAAAAACACTATTGTTCCTGAAGTCTATAGTGACAAAGTTGGAGGTATCGATTTCGCCTACTCTGACCCAAAGAGAAATACAAGAATGCAGGTTATCTATTCTCTGATTAAAAGTGAACCTCTTGAATATCCACCATTAGTTGTAGCACAAGATAACGAATGTGGTGCAAGCTCTCTAAGTTGTAATTCTATTGATGAGAAAGATCGAAAACAAAACAATAGTTTTCAAGAAATTGCTTCCCGTACCTGTTGCTCGCAAGACTGGGTTCGCGAATGGAGTGAAGAAAATGGTCAAAGTGACAAAGTTTGGAAACCAGAAAAATTCCAAAATATAAATGTAAATGGTTTTGAATGTCTCAACTGGTTAAGATGTGATCCTCTAGTTGAGCAATGTGCTGAGTCGGTTGAGCCTGAAAATGACAATAAAAAATTCACTTGCGCTCATACTCAAGACTTATCTGATCCACGTTGTATGGCCAAAAATTATATCACTCCAAACGACAATAGTGACTCTAAATTGACACTTGAGTGGCTTGGTTCACTTGAATTAACTGGAATACCACAAGTCAGAATTAAATCTGCGGATTTCAGTGAAACTCAATGTATCACTCATCCAAACTATCAATTCATCACAGTAAGAGATGAAGATAACTATAATTACGTGGCCGGAACCACTCGAACTGAAAGTGAATACACAATCAAACGCAGCGCGATTGCTGAATATGAAGATCCAAAGGTTAAGAAAAAATATTATAAAGCTTCAGACATGACAAATTTTGGTGATGGTATCAAACAAGTTTTCTCACCTGATAAAGTACGCTGTTGTATAAAGGCCGGAGATGAGCTTCCTGAAGGCGGAAATAACGATTCATGCTGTACGGGTCTGGCCGTTGAAAACAAATGTGTTTTTAACGATTACACGAATCTGAGTGTCTATTTCAATCGATATGTCTCAAGTATAGGTAAAGATATTGATGACAATCTCTACGATCAAGAGACTGGATTTATAAAATCTGAATACAACAATAAAATCATTAATTTCGCTAGCGATAAAGGATTATGTGCCAGTGGAAAAATAGCTTACGGACTTGTCATCAATAAAAATGTTGTGCCAGGAGTAGCTGAAGGATCTCAATCCGGTAACAAAGTCTGCCGTTACTTAGATAAAAATAGTACCGCTGATGATATTACTGGTGCCTTAGCGCTCTATAAGGCAGGACTTAAATGGAATGTACATCTTTACTGTGTACCAGAATCTCTAAAACTTGATACAGAAATTTTGTGTTCTCCTGCTATACCATGAAGACATAAAATATGATGATAGACAGAAGAATTCTGTAACCTACAAAAAGGTTAAGTCCCATTTTTCTTATGAAACTCAAGAAATAATGAAGTGTAATGAGACCAACAATAAAAGAAATAAACACACCAAATAGAATAATATCAAAAGTGATCGTATTATCTTGAATCATGAGTTCAGGCATTTTGGAAATCATTCCGGCAAAAATAAGGGGAAGTGATAACAAAAAAGAGTATTGGGAAGATTCTTTACGCGAAAGCCCTAGATAGCGTCCCATGGAAATAGTCACACCAGAGCGGCTCACACCGGGAAATATCGCGAGGGCCTGAGAAAGACCAATTAGAATTGATTTTTTCCATTGTATTTCAAACATGTGACTTTCTTCATGATCTTTTTTCTTGTCACTCCACCACATGAGAAGAGCAAAAACGAAAAGGTCTAAAGAAATAAACATTGGAGTTCTTGCAAATACTGATACTGGCCTTAGAATGAGAATGAGTAACACGGAAGCAATTGTTGAAGAAGAGTAGTTCATTAAAAGATAATAATGTTTTGATCTGTTTCCAAGTTCATCTTTGTGAAGGATTTTTGGATTAATAAGTTTGAGTATTTCATGGCGGAAATAAACTGCAATCGCCAGGGCAGTTCCCACATGCATGGCCAGGTCAAATGCAACTCCAGGATCTTTCAAACTCATTAGACGAGGCAATAAGGCCAAATGCCCACTGCTACTAACTGGCAAAAACTCACTCAGTCCCTGAACAAGTCCATAAACAAACGCATCAAAATATCCCATAATCTATCTTTCTATAAGTTAAAATAAGCGCGATCTTGATTATCAAGGGCCTTCTTTAACGAGCTCATAAATTTTAAATGCTTCAAACTATAAGCATTTCCTAAGTCTGATTTCCTTAATCTAGCAATATCAATAAGTCGACCAATATTTGACTCAATTTTTCTTTGCAAAGGTTTATCATTTGTCTCCATCGCATTTTTAGCAAGATCAAAGTAATAATGATAGGTAAAATTTCCTAGTGTACTTCTTTGATCTTTTGTTAGATGAGATGAATTGTAAAAATCAATAATACTAAAAGCACTCATTTGTTTTTCATCTTCCGGAAATTGAAACACATCTTTATAATCCCAGAACCATTTTATTGTGAAAAAGAATGTTTTTTTAAATTCACGCGCCGATTTTTCTCCAGACGGGCCATCATCCCATGATAATTGATAGTAACGAGCATTTTCAGACCCCAATGAAAACCAATCTTCGACATGTTTTAAATTTTGTCCCTTGAGATCAGTTTGTTTTTGAACGAGTGAGAGAAAATTGCTTATTTTTCCCATTTGAACAATACCTATACTTTCAGGATCACTATTTCCTGTCATTTTCAAAATCGCATTTCGAACTAAAACATGCCCCCTAATAAATGGCCCTCTTTTGATAGCATGTTGCCCATAGTTCATTAAATTCAATGAAAAAGCTTCCTCTACAAAATCTCTCACATCCCTATTTGTGTTGTCACTAAAGAGTAGATTTAGGTTGTCTTCATCTCTTTGGGTTGATTTTTCACGATATTTCTGAGGGCTTCTTTTTTTATCCTTCAAGGCCAGAGTGAGATATGGGTAGACTTTGCTATAGAGTGGATTTTCAATTTGACCTTCCTCTAATGTACTTAACAATGAAAATTTCTTCATGTATTTGAATCTTCCAAAGGTTTTATTTTTTTGGTCATAGATTTCTAAATAGGGCCTTATTCTAAGAGTTCCTTTATTTTTCTCCATACTGTAAGTAGGTATGAGTAGAAATCTATTATTTGCTAGATTTGTAAATGTTTTAAAGGAAAACTTATTTGAAGTTAAATGGCGATATTCATGTGAGTTTTTCTTATCAAATTTATCTTCAACTTTATAAAAATCTGCTTTTGCAACACCTTTAGCATAGTAGAGGTTTTCAAGCAAAGGAGAAGCAAATGAAAGGTATATTATGGGAACAAACAATATAAAACCAAAAAGAGGAAATCTAGATTTTTGATAAACACTAGTTAGAGTAATGATTTCTTTAAAGCTTCTTCTTCCAAAAATTATTGGAAGCTCAAGTAAAAGAGTAGGTAAAGTAACCAGAGATAAAAGTACTCTAAGAATTCCTCCAAACCTGGAATAGATAAATCCATTTTCACTTCTTTGTCCCATTACAAATTGCCCAAAACTCACTGATAAAATAAACGTTGTTAGAATTTTTAGACAAAAGAACAATAGAATATAATCAATGTAGAGCAGATCAATTTTATCAATTTCGAGATAGTATGTTCTAATAAGTTTCAAAACGATTGCGACGTTTCCGAGCCATTTATTGTAATGAACCTCAAACGACCTTAAAAAAGACAGAGCAACATAAGTGACAGAAAAATCTATTAAAAATGCCATCGTCCTAAAGATAAGAGCACCTAAGCTAAAACCTCTGGCATGGTAATTCCTTTTAAGAACAACTCTCTTATCAAGGCTTCTGAGTTTAATTTTACGGCCCTCTTCTGCCCTTGTTTTTCGTTGTTTTCGCCTCAAATTTAGTCTTTTGGTCACTTCACCAATTCTACTCATAAATACCCGACTCTTTGAATCAATATCACTTCTTGAGATATGACATTATCTTAGAATAAAAGTTGTCGAAATTACAGGGATAAGATCCATGTAATGTGAAAGTAGCAATTCGCCGCACCTAGGCAATTTTTCCTGTCATAAACTCCACAAATAATTGGCAAACAGCACCTTATGTATAAAAATCAATTCATGTCTCTATCTCTCTGGAATCATGGTCATTTATCTCCAAAAGCATAGGATTACTTTAGCTCATTAGGCGAGCATTTGAATCTGGTATAAAATGGTTTGTGGGCCATAGAGTTTCTTTGGGGAAGAGACTTAAAACTCAACCATTCTCTCGACTTACACTTAAATTCTCCCCTGTAAAGTCGATGAGTATTTGGGTTTTAAAATAGAGGGATCGGATGGGGAAGTTCAGGTTTTTATATCAAATACAGATAGTTTTTTTGCAGGCGTCGTTATTGTTTGCGACAACACCACTTTCTTTTGCTGACGATGATTTAATTGATGAAAATAATTCATATGGCAAGCAAAAACAAACTGCTGGATCTTTTCCCAACTCTGCCTATGAAACTATATATAATATTTTTGATGGCCTAACGAATGCTGCTATCTCATACATGCAAACGCCAAAGCAATCTGCAAATATTTCCAGATTTAGCAAACTAGATCCTAGTGCAACAATGCAAGATGAATTATTTCCCAATTGCAAGACCCCTCCTCCGATTGATCAAGCGATCGACGGACAATATTGTGAAAGTCCCGATGCTGAATCTGACATGACGGGAGCAATGCAAGAGGCAAAGCTTATAATGGATCAAGCTAAACTTTTCAAAGATCGATACACAGTCGCCCTTGCAAAAAACACTGGCCAAGTGAATACAAATTTTGGTGTTAAGTGTATGTATGATTCATTAGAAAATGGCTCAAACAATCTTTTAGCACAACTTGAGCAAAACATGACTGATCTAAAAAAATCGATTGAAATGAATAAGGAAAAAGAAGAAGAGTTCAAACGTGAAATGAATGATCTTATGGAATCCTTAAATTCTGATGCTCGAAAATTTAACAGCTCTGATACGCCTCTTACCAGAAATCTTTTTCGTGACCCTGCTTGTCAAAATGTTGTCAAGGGAGGAGACAGACAAAAAGGATTAAAAAATATTCGAGATGGTATTCAAAATGGATTGCTTGAAAAATCGAGAGAAATCACATCTAACGAAGCAAAAATGAAACAAGATTGGGGAAAACAAAAAGATCTTATCAAAGAACAGATTAAAAAGAATGGAATCAGTTCACTTTCTTCTGCCAATATAAATAAACTCATAGGCAATCGAAGATATGGTACTAATTTTGTGAACTCTATTTCAAAACTACTCGATGAAAGAAAAGCTGAAATGCAAACACAATACAATAATGCTTTTAGTGTGTTTAAGTCGTATAATTTCAGTGATATTCCTCCATTAGATAATAACTTTTTAACAAATATTAGAAGATTCAATAGTGAGAATGGAGGAATTTCAAAAGAAGTTATTGAGAAAGCGTTTATTAAAATTGAGGTTGATAAATGTGTAACCCAAGAACAACTCAGTTATGGACAGATTTTAGGATCATATCTAGATACGAGAGATCATGGAAAAAAAATGTATGCAATTGAGATGTATAATATCCTATGTGATACATCAAGAATGAAGAGTGGATCAGAAGTAACAGATGATGATTTAAGAGGTTGCGTTCCCAAACAAGGAGTGTCAACTTATGACTTGTTAAACAGAATGAAGTCATTTGAAGGTAAGGTTGAATATAACCAGCATAAATATATCGATTCCAATAGTCCACAGAAGCAAAGTGCTTACGATCAACTTCTTACACATGTCCGTTATTGTGAGAAGAAAATTTCAGGATTAAATAGTGACGGACAAAGTTTATTTTCCCGTTCGAAAAAAGATGTCATTCAAAAAGCTTCACAAGACTTGGATCAGTTAACTGCTGAAGTTGCAAAATTTTCAAATTCTCTTTTAAGAGAACTTGACAAGCAAATTCTCTGTGAGGGACCGACTTCTGGAACAGTGATGGATTGTAGTGATAAATCACTTTATGACACTAAGTCAGATTCTTTTTGTATCACAACAGCAGTGAGTTGTGCACAAGACATTGGGAAATGTCATGCTAAGGCAGATGTGCTCGTTAAAAATGAGCTTAAAAAAATGTACAATAAGTCGCGAACCATTAATAATAAGTATAAATTGTTTCATGAAATGCAAAATAAAATGGTTGCTGATCAACAGGCCAGAGCAGAACTACTTGGAAAGAAACTGCAACAATCATATGGCCCCTCATTTGTCTTGCCAAAAGGTTTAAAAATTGATGAGCTTCTTCCAAAAGAAGCACAACTTGCTGGTGGAGCAATTGATTTTGAAAATACAGATGGAACCCCAGGAGGAATGTTAAAACTGATTGCGAATGGTGACCCAAATGCGATGTTGCAAAATGGATATGAATCAAAAATGGATCTCCTCATGGGAGCTATGCAAAAACAAACTGATGCAGTTAAAGCAAAGTTAATCGCTCATATTCAGGAAGTTGAAAATAGTATTGATGAAAATAAGAGCAAGTGGGAAACTATAATGAACAAGTGTAGTAATCTTGTTCTAGAGATGAAAAGTCAGTACAACCAAAACATTAAAAAAGCACAAGACGCTCAAATGAAACAGCAACAAGCAGCAGATGAGTCATGTATAGAGTATGACTTCAAAATGAAAGATCCAATGTGTGATTCTATAGTTGGAGATTTGACTGAAAATTCTACTGCCTCGGCAGTTGAATTGACCCAGAAATTAAATTCAGGTGGAAATTTTGTAAATGCTTATGCTAAAAGTGCTTACACTCAGAAGGTACTTGGTTGTCAACAATTAAAAGCACTTCAAGATGGTCTTGATTTGCCAAAATTGTGTGATAAAGCAAGAGACGATTCCAGGGCAGTTGAAAAATACTTAAAAAGCAAAGCGAAAGATTTTTTAACTTTAGCAGGAATAGATGAAAATAAAGTCCCAGATATTTTAAAACAATTAAATTCGGGTAAAATCGAACATGTTAGTGATGTTACTAAAATTATCCAACATTATGATTCAGATTTGGCAAAAGAAAACGACCAGCTTCCTCAACAGCTTTTCAGTTATGCTCAGATTTTACAAAGTAAAAAGGGTATTTCAGACAATATTCACTACTTTATAAAAGCAAAAAATAAAGTTGATAAACTTATTGATGTTGAAGTCAAAAGTTCAATCACAGATGAAAAAAACAAAGAAAGTTCAAGTACGAAAAGTTTTTCAACAGAAGAAAAAACGTCTCTACTTACAGATATCAAAGAACAGATGGGTATTTCAGGAGAGTTAAATTCTAAAATTGACGAATTGATTAAACTAACTAGTGAAAAAGACGAACTATCAGCAAATATAAAAACCTTGATTGAAAAACGCGAAGAACATAAAAAAGCGAATAAAGATAGAAAAGAATTAATGGATAAAATTAATACGGACCTTACAGCTATAAATACAAAGTTGGGAAGTAGCACTCCAAAACTAGATATCTCTAGTCTCCCTTCAGAACCAGACAAAATGTCTACATTTCTAGATAAACTTACTAATACCGCTCCGGGAAATACTCCCCCTAACAAAGACGCTATAGATAAACTCAAAAATGAGCTTGACGAAAAAAATAAGGCCGTTGATGAAGCAAAAAAAGTAGCAGAAAAAGTAGCAGAAAAAGTTGATCCTTCAAATTCGTCCAGCCTATCAGATTCTACTCAAGTAATTGAATCTACATTAGGGAAAATAAAAGATGCCAAACAAGCTGAAATCACTAAACTTGAAGAGGAACTTAAAAATAATGGTGGTGGAAAAGGTAAAGATTTTTGTGGCCAACTTAGAAACGAAGCAATTGCTTCTTCAATAAACTATTGTAAAAGCGAAGCATATGACAGCTCATGTATCCTTATCGATCAGCCTAAAAAATTTAAAGAAGGTTATATAGATCTTCTTCCAAACTCAAAAGTAATTAATGATAATATGCAGATATTTATAAATGCTAACGGTGGAATAAACGCCACACTGGCCGGACTCGGTGAAAACCCACCTCCTTGTAAAGCTTTATCATATTTAAATCGCAACTCAGCACAAGGAGGAGCGGCACAACAACTTGGCGGTGCCATAGGATCTATTTTGCAGCAAACTATTGAAAGTATGAACAGAGGTAAAGAATAGAACAAATAGGAGTATTCTATCAGATGAGGATTTAGTAGGACGTATGAAGGATATAACTTATAGAAATCACAAGAAATTAGGAATGCTTAGTGCAATCCTGATACTCTTGTTCTTAAACTCTTGTATTGAACCCCGTCAAAATAGAAGTGAAAAATACGACAATATCCTAGGTTCAAAAAATGAAAACGTTGGTCTTGGTATTGGACAAGGAAGGGCACTCCTAAAAAACCCAATTATCATTACAAACGACTATGGACTTGAGGCCGACTTTGATATCGCTGAAATCTTACCTGCTCAACCAGTAGACATCACAACGAACCAATTTCTTCAAGGCACTTGCGAAGGCGTTACGGGTGCTTGTTATGAGGTTCGAAAAAATGCCAACGCTCCTCTCACTTCTAGTATTGAAGGGAAATGGGGTTATTCTCCCAATACAAAAGAGTTTTTAGAAGCACATAGCTTTTATCACCTCAAAGGAGCTGTTGAGACATTTCAGTCACATTTAAAATCAGGATACAATTCATATTACTCTGATTATAATTTGGCATCCCCTCCTCTGATCTTTTTAAGCTCATTTCCAGTTGATCTTTTTAAAGCAAATGACGGAGGGAATTGGGCCAGAAGAACAAGTGTATACGGCAGCAATCAAAACTTTACACTTTCTCTCTATCCATATTGTGAGGAATATTCAAACTCAAGGTTTGAGCCTGCAGATTTTTCTCTATGTATGGGAGTAGACCCTGTCAATAAAGGTCTTAAATTTGCACAGGATCCAAGTGTTATTTATCACGAATTAGGCCATGCTTTCACTCATATCATGCTCAATATGAGAAATACATCTCTCATCACTGATAAAAATCCTCCTTCACCTGATGTCGTTTCAAGGATGACTGAAAGGACTCAGTTAGGACAACTTTTTTATGATGAGGCCGGTGCAATTGGTGAAGGTATTGCTGATTATTTCGCTTATATAAAAGGAGATAGATCAAGATTTGGAGAATGGGCACTTGGAAGATTTTTTCATAGTGACAGACCATTAAATGAGGAAGATGGTCTACACGCCAATCTCTTTTCTAAAACTTCTGAAGGGAGATTAAAATATCCTGATTATTTAAACTATGATGTTTACGCTAAGGACACCCCTGTTCAGGATGTCCATTATGCTGGCCAAATAGCTTCACATTACTTTGTTGCGTTGACTGAACATCTGATTACTGATTGCTCATTTCCAAAAGATCAGGCCAAGGCAATGGTCGTGAGAATCATGTCTGAAACACTTGCTCATTTAGGAGACTTAACGACTACATCATCGGATCACTCGAGCAATGGTTTTCAACAACCTATCTATAATTTGGTTAATCATAGTCCAGAACACGCACTTAGTTGGAACAAAACCGTCAACCCGATTACGTATAGATCATTTTTCCAAACTTTTGCTCGAAAGATGGATTTGATATTCAACACAGAAGGTCTTTGTCCAATTGATGGAGGACTCTATTCTAGAGACCGAATTGAAAAATTATTAGATGACTATGGACTACTTCTTTTTAGAACCTATAATAATGATTTAAACAAACACACTCTTACAAATCAAAGTGTTAATGAATTCAACAGAGCAAATTCTGTCTTACAACCTAAAAATAAATTAATTATCGATACTAGAGCAAATCAACCCAATGCTTATGTCTTTGATGATAGAAACACAATATATACGATTTTACAGAATTTACAACAAACGGGGCAAATTACATCTCTATCTCCTGAAATCCCAAGTAATATTCCTTGGAATGGAACAAATGATGCTGTTGTCAATCAAGGTGAAATCGTTGGTCTGACATTGAATATATACAATAATTCAAACAGTCCGCTTGGTGGAATTCAGATACTCGCAAATGATTGGGACCATGCTAAGTATCAAAATGGGGATCCCAGAAATGGTAGACCTTGTAGTAATTTAGGTGATGGGTTTCCAACAAATGGTGCTGCTGATATTGGAGGAGAAACAGGAACGAATCCAGGAGAATGTTCCTATACGACCAGACTCAACGGTGATGAACCTGAAGAGAACCTTACCCCCGTTTGTATGTTAAAACTCAATGATGACGGTGGAGAGAGATATGTTTTACAGAGTGTCTTTATGGAAGAAAATGCGATAGATGAGTCAAATTGTCTCATACAAAACGGACATTACAATGACTGTTTTGTAAGGGTCATTCCTGGTGCAGATCAGGCCTTCTTTTCAAAACTCAATCCTAAATCAAATTGGGCGGAGACTATGGGGGTTAACAGCGACGATTTAATCTTTAATGTTTCTAATATCTTTTTACTTGAAATTAATACTAAAATTCCTCATGCTACTGAGGTTGAGTGTCGTTTTAGGGCAAGATTTTCCAACTGCTCAGATTGTTTTCATGATATTGAAAATAATAACGATGAGTATTATGACTATGAATATTCGGGAGCGAAACCTTTTCAAATCCTGCATGTTCATTTTACAATTGGTGAAAAAAACAAATAAAAAGATGAATCAAGGAGCGATTCATGGATATCAAAAAAATATTGATTTTTTTAAGTCTCGTTATATTATTCTCTATTCCTTTTGCTTTACATAAGAGCAAAGATTTGTCTCAATATAAAGATCAATTCGATAATCTAGAAGATCAAAGTTTCACAACTTTCAAGAAGATTAATGATCAGAAAGTCAAAAAGTATCCAAGCCTTAAGTCGGAAGTTGAACAACTAACGAAGAATAAGGTTACGACTGAAACAGACACTATTAGAAAACCTGCTGCAACAGCTCCTGCGGGTATTTCAAGGCACGGAAGAATTTTAATAGGTACAGATCTAGCAAAGTATCAGGATCCAATGGTAGGAATTAAAATGGTTAATGAAATAAATGCAGATTGGAAGGAAAATCTAGCAGAGCATCTCATGCGTTTCCAGGATGCTGAAACTAAAGTCATGGTTAAAAAAGAAGCTAGTCTTATCAAGATTGAACATGGAATTGGCAGGTATGTTGAAGTCGTTAATGTAGGATATTTGAATCCTGATAACAAGACTATGGGTTTTAGGGCCATGGTTGATTCTGAATCAGGTGCATTGATATCCACTTGGGATCGATCTATTTATGGCCAGCAGTTTAAAAATGATATTTTGAAATTTAAAGGTAACCCTCTTCAGGAGTAGCTTTTAAATCAATCACAGAAGCTCCTTAATGCTACTTATTACATTAAAAAAAATATCAAGAGCTACTTTTCCTTCCAATTTTCAAGTGATTCAGGATTAGCAACCGCCTCTATATTTGTAAGAGCTCTGCCATTTATTAATCTCGTAACGGCCATCTCCATTTTTTTCCCAGAGCGTGTATAAGGAATATCTGATACTGCTTTAACGATCTTAGGAACATGTCTTGGAGTTGTGTTTGTACGAATAATTGACTTAATCTCTGAAATCCTCTGTTGTGTAAGTTCTTCTCCTGAACGTAGTTTTACGTAGAGATGAACTTCTACATCTCCTTCAACTTGCTTTCCAACACAAATACTATCTTCTAAATAATGAATTGTCTCCGTCTGTCGGTAGATTTCAGAAGTTCCAATGCGAACGCCACCAGGATTTAAAGTCGCATCACTTCTCCCAAAAACCTGTACACTTTTTTCCTCAGTGATTTTAATAAAATCACCATGATGCCACACACCTGGAAAACGCTCAAAATAAGCTGCCTTGATTTTCTTTTGATCAGCATCGTTTAAAAAATACAGAGGCCTTGAAGGAAAACTTTGTTTGCAAACTAACTCCCCTTCACTTTCAACGGATTCTTCACCTTGCTCGCTAAAACACCCCACATCCATCCCAAGTCCAAGGCATTGTATTTCACCACGTTTCACAGGAAGAATGGGGTTTCCAAGCATAAAACAACCAATAATATCAGTCCCACCACAAATAGATGATAGATGCAGACCTTTTTTAAAATGTTGATCAACGAAATCAAATTGCTCTGGAAGAAGGGGTGCCCCTGTGCTTAACATAAGTTCCAATGTACGGAAATGACTTAATGTTTTATGGCCAGTTATCAAATAATCTTCCAAGGCCCTCAAAAATTTAGGGGAAGTTCCAAAGATATTAATTTTTTCTGAATTTATTATTTCAGTGAACTCTTGAGGGGAAGGATAACCGGGAGAGCCTTCATAAAGAACAATGGTTGAACCAAAATATAGCGAAGAAACAAGCCAATTCCACATCATCCAGCCACATGTTGTGAAATACATAATAGTTTTATCTTCTGTTAGATTCGAATGTAAACCTAGTTCTTTAACATGTTGAAGTAGAGTTCCCCCAGCACTGTGAACGATACATTTTGGTTTTCCTGTTGTTCCTGATGAATACATAATGTAAAGGGGATGGGAAAATGGAAATTCTTCGAACTCAACAGTACTGAACTCATTTGAAACGAACTCTTTGTACGTTACAAATTTTTCACCTTCTAATTTTATACCCGTATCTAAAAAATCCACCAGGACAATTTTTTCGATAAAAGGTAGTTCTTCTAAAATGCGTTTAATTTTATCAGATTGATCATAGATTTTTCCATTATACTGATAAGCAACAGCTGCGACTAAAACTTTAGGTTTTGACTGCCCAAAACGATCAACGACACCTTCAACACCAAAGTCACTAGAAGTTGAGGTAAATTGAGCACCTAAAGCACTGCTGGCCAACATTGAAATGACTGTCTCACAGATATTAGGCATATAACATGCGAGAACATCTCCCGGTAAAAGAAGTCCTTTTAATGACCTCTGAAACCTAGCGACTTCATTGTAAAGTTGCTTATAAGAAAGTTCCCTAACAGCTTTACCTTCAACCACACTTTTAAGAGCTATTCTATCTGAATCAGAATTTCTCAGGAGGTTTTTAGCAAAATTTAGCTTTAAGTTTGGAAACCAATGATATCCATTAAAATCAGTTGGATCTATTGCGTGAGAAAAATCACCTGTTACTTCTAAATTGTAAAATTTGATGAGTTCTATCCAAAAATCAACAGGCCTGCGGACGCTCCATTCATGAAGTGACAAATAGTTTGATTCTATCCCCTCTTTTGCACAAATATCTTCCATGAATTTTTGCATGCTTGTGTTTTTTGATTGCATAAAAACACCTCTTCTTTAAGATTATTTCAGTTCAATTTTAGGAACGAGAGCTTGTGGTGTTCCATTAAGTGCTAAATTGTTTTTAAATACACTATTGATGATAGAAAAATCTCCTTTATAAATCGCCTTTTTGAAATCGTCTGTCACAACATCAGAAAAATGAGATTGAATTTTTTCACTCAAGGTTGGAATAAATGGAGATAAGAAAACAGAAAGTATCAAAATGGCCATCCCTGTTTCGGCAATAATTTCGCTGGCCTTGGCCTGATCATTTTTATAAACGGCCCAAGGTTCTTTTTCAGTAAAATATAGATTCACATCATGCCCCATAGACATAACAGTCTCAAGGCCCTTTTTGATTTCATAATTATTTAAGCAATTATGAAACTCATTGACTTTGGATTGAATTTTCTTGGCAATTTCTCGATCAGAAAAGTCTCGAATGACTTGGCAATCAATCCCATCTTTCCAATTTTTTTCCCAAAATTTGAGGCAGCGATTGACTAAATTTCCAATATTATTTGCTAACTCTCCATTTACCTTTGCGGCCATGCCTTCCCAAGTGAAACTACTATCCATTGTTTCAGGAGAAATGGATAAAAGATAATATCTAAGGGCATCGTCACCATATTTTTCAAAGGCCTCAATTGCATCAACATAATTACCGGTGGATTTTGAAAACTGTTTTCCATTGAGGTTTAAAAACTGGCTCGCAGCAACGACATCCACTGGTCTTACTCTTTCAGAGGCCATAGACATCATTGGAAAGATCACTCCATGAAATATAATATTATCTTTCCCAATGAAGTTTACTATTTCAGTATCTGGATTTTGCCACCAGTCCTTGAGGTAATCTTCCTGTATTCCTTTTTCTTCAAAGTACTGTTTCGTGTTTGAAACATAGCCAATCGGAGCATCAAACCAAACATAAAGTTTTTTACCTTTGGCCTCATCTAGAGGAACATCAATTCCCCAATCGAGATCTCTTGTGATGGCCCTATCATGTAGGTTTTCATTTGTTAATGATTCAACGTATGGAAATACAGTTTTTCGCCAAGAGGTCTGTTTATCTTTAAGCCATTGCCTATACTCGTTGTGATACTTAGAGAGCATAAGATAATACTGAGTCACAGTGACTTCTTCAATTTCCTTGCTTCCACATATTTGACAAGTAGGTTCAATGAGTTTGATGGACTCAATCCAAGTTCCGCAGTCTGGACATTCGTCACCTCTGGCCTTTTCATACCCACAAACGTAACATTTTCCTTCTACAAACCTATCTGGTAAATGGTTTTTGCAGCTATTACAAAATAATTGCTGTTCGTCTTTGGTTTCGATAAAACCTTTTGAATGGAGTTTTCCAAACCAAATCTTTACTTCTTTTGCATGGTATTCTTTTGATGTTTGTCCAAAAAAATCAAAATCAACCCGGTATTTTTTAAATAGGTCTTTATGATTTTCATGCCACTGGTTAACATAGTCACGATAGTCTTTTTTAAGCTCGTTTGCTTTGAGCATAATTGCAACACCATGCTCATCAGATCCACATATATACATGGTTTTAACGTCACTTAATCTTTTATGTCTCACAAAGACATCAGCTGGTAAGTATGCACCAGAGAGGTGCCCAAAATGTAGTGGCCCATTCGCGTAAGGCAGGGCCGAGGTAACTAGTAACTTTTTTTTCACAAATAATTCTCTCTACAATAATGATTTCAATTTTTTTTGGCTTTGCTCTTCTATATTTGCATGGAGAGATCCTCCATGGGAGTCCATTGTTACAACCACAGGAAATTCTTCTACACTTAACTCCCAAATTGCTTCAGGTGAACCTAAATCTTCCCAATAGACATTATCAACAGATTTAATTTTTTCTGCTAAAACTTGTGCTGCACCACCTATAGCATGAAAATAAACACAACCATAGTCTTGACAGCCTTTTAATGTTTTAGGGCCCATTCCACCTTTTCCGATAACACCGACAATTCCATGGTCTCTCATGACTTCCCATTGATAGGGCTCCTCTCGTATAGAAGTTGTAGGGCCAGCGGCCTTTACTTCGTATTTTCCGGTTTTTTTATCTTTTAAAACAACTGGCCCACAGTGATAGATAATTTGATTATTAAGATTAATGGGAGGTTTTGTCCCTTCATGTAATCTTTTATGAACAGCATCTCTGCCAGTGAGAAGCTTCCCTGAAATGAGAACCATATCTCCAACTTTAAGATTTTTGATGTCCTCTTTTTTAAACGGATATTCTAAACGAATCATGCCTCTCTCCTAATATAACCATTTTTTAATTTTGTTATTTGCATCAATTGAAACCCCTTGTCTCCTGTAGGCCCAACACATATAGGAAACGGAAACAAAATAAGAGGCCGGTAACCTATTGAGCACACCAATTTTACAACCAAGTAGAGTTGTTTTACCTCCGAATCCCATTGGGCCAATACCTAATTTATTTGCGGTATTCACAATATCTTCTTCTAGTTTTTTAAGATCTGAATTTGAATTTTGATCATCTAAACGTCGTAATAATTGTTCTTTTGATTCGATATATCCAGCTCCCCTATCACCACCAATACATACCCCTAGAACACCAGGGCCACAACCTTTTCCCTGTGCTTTTACAATAGCATCTAGAATCGCTTTTCTAACACCATCTAAATCTCTACCTGCTTCAAGGGGAGTATTGGGAAGAGAATATTGTGCACCAACATTCTCACAACCACCGCCTTTGAGCATGAGTTTGATTTCTACCGTTTTACTAGAATGTTCATGAAAATGAATTGAAGGATGTCCTGGCCCAATATTCATTGTATTATTTGCACCAGTTAGGGAATCTACAGAGTTTTGTCTTAGATAACCAAGTTCAGTGGCCTTAACAACAGCTTTTTTTGCAACTTTTTCAAATTTAGATTGCTCAAAGCCTACTGGATGTGAAACAAAAAACAAGATCGTACCAGTGTCCTGACAAATTGGCTGAGATTTTTTCTTGGCCAACTCGATATTTGCTTTAATAATATTCATAGCGTATTCGGCAGTTGTTTTTTTCTCTTCTCTTTTTAGTGCCTCAAGGATAACTTTTTGAACATCATCAGGGATAACAGTAGATGTTACTCTAATAAGTTCAAGTAGAGTATCGAAGAGAACTTTGTCCTTAGATACTTTTTGATTTGCCGACTTTTTTACAACTTTTTTCTTAGTCGATTTACTTGATTTCGTTTTCTTTACGACCTTTTTCTTATTGACTTTCTTAGTCAACTTTTTAATAGGTCCTTTCTTTTTTACTTTTTTAGAAACCTTCTTTTTTTTGGTCTTTTTGGCCATGGCATAACCTTTTGAAAATTAATTGAATTGTGCTTTAAATTTAGCAAAATCTCCTAAAGGCGGCCAGATTGTTTTATTGTTACTTGACCCAGGCAGTCATGTTTAAACTCTATCATTTTTTTTTGAGAAAAACCGAGTAGATTCAAGGAGTTTCATTAAATTTATGGATAGAAATAAAAAAAAATTAAATTATATCGCTCTAGGTATTTTTACGCCACTGCTGATATGTTTTATAGGTCTAGCACTCTATTGGAACTTCTCATTTTCGCTCAACCAGCAAAAAAGAAATATTGTTGTAAAATCGAATATTATCAGATTTACGATTAATACACATATTGAAAATTTAATTCGATCATTGAAAGATACTGCTAGTGACGATCGAGTGATAAACCTCTTGATGAAAAGAGATAATCTCTCTCAAAGTGAAGCTAACTTTTTAAAAGACAAAAAACTTTTAGGTCTAGAGTGCAATGCATCCATCTACGACGATAAAGAGCAATTAATATTTGGTAAAAATATAGAATTAGCTCCATGGTCGCAAGAAATTTTTAGTAAAAATGCACAATATTATTACGACTTTGTGATTTTAAAAGAATCGCAATATCTAAGAATTGCAGTACCAGTTACGGTAAGTACAAAAATTGTGGGAATACTCATTTCAGATATTAAACTGACTGATTTCTATGGACAATTGGAACTTCATCAAGTGATGCCAATTCGCTACTTCACAAAACACGGGATTGTTGAATTGCCTGATCAAATAAGTGATCAAGATTTTAAAGATAGTTCTGAAATCAAATTCAATAATGATCACTATGTGAAGTTCTATTACAATAGATATAATTTTGGAAATGCCATCGAAGATAATCTGAAATTGGATATATTCATTGTATTGTTCATTCTTGCAATAGGTATGATTCTTTTTTATATTTTGGGGCAAAAATATTTTGTCAAAGAGTCTAGAGAATTAGAAGCAAAGACCATAGAATTAAAAGACCTCAACTATATTCAGGATGCTGTTTTGAATTCAACTTCAAATGCAGTTATCGCAACAGACTTAAATGGGACAATAACGTATTACAATAGTGAAGCGGAGAAGATGCTAGTGTATACATCTCAAGAAGTATTGCATCTTCTTTCAATCGATACTTTTTATAATACAAAAGAAAATGAAGATTATATAAATGAAGTTAATGAATGTTATGGAACGAATTTTAAAAAGGGAATAGACGCTATTTTATTCAAATCAAATATCACAAAAAAACCAGAGATCAAGGAGTGGACATTTACGCGAAAAGACGGAAGAGTCCTTCCGGTTCGTGTGACGAATACAATATTAAGAGATAAAAAGGGAAATATTGCAGGTTTTTTAACACTGGCCGAAGATATTACAACACAAAAAAGGGCCAGATATATACAAAGTAAAGCGATTGAAAAAATTGAGCAAATGAGTGAGCTTAAAAGTCAGTTTCTTGCGAATATGAGTCATGAGATTAGAACTCCGATGAATGGAGTTATTGGGATGACCGATTCACTTCTTGAGACTGAACTCACTTCGGAACAGAGGGATATGATCACGACGTTGAAAAAGTCAGGAGAAATTCTTATTAATATTATTAATGATATTCTTGATTTTTCAAAAATTGAAGCTGGTAAGCTTGAAATAGAGTATAGAACTTTTAATTTAGAAGAAGCAGTTAATGATGTTTATAAAATCTTTTATCCAATGGCCCGTTCTCGAAACATTGACTTAACGCTTAATCTACAGGGAGCACCAGAGTATTTCTATGGAGATGAATTGCGTTTAAAACAAATCCTTACTAATCTAGTGAGCAATGCGATTAAATTCACATCTGAAGGATTAGTTAATTTAGAATTGAGTACATATCAATCGGACATAACGATTAAAGTTGTAGATACGGGTATTGGGATTCCAAAAGACAAGTTACGTTATATTTTTGATGCTTTCAGACAGGCAGATTCAACGATTTCAAGAAAGCATGGAGGAACAGGTTTAGGTTTGGCGATCTGTAATTCTCTTGTCAAATTAATGAAAGGAAAAATCAATATTAAGTCTAAATTGAATGAAGGAACGACAATAGATATTTCCCTGCCTCATGATCAGAGTAAGATTGATATGTCCAGAATTCATGAAGTCCATGAGTCCAAAAAAGAAGAAAGACTAGATTGCAAAGGCCTGAAAATTCTTTTAGTGGAAGATAATAAGATCAATCAAAAAGTAGTTACTAAGTTTTTAAGTCATTACGAGGTGGAGTTATCTGTGACGGAAAACGGAAGAGATGCAATTGATAAGTATAAAGAAGAGCATTTTGATATTATTCTAATGGATATGCAGATGCCGGTTATGGATGGTATTGAGGCCACGAAGCTTTTGCGCAGTGAATTTTCTGATCGTCCCTATATCATTGCAATGACGGCCAATGCTTTCAAAGAGGATAAGCAGCGTTGTTTTGATGTAGGAATGAATGATTTTGTTTCAAAACCAATTTCTAAAAAAGCTTTTGAAGCAGCACTTAAAAAGTACTATTCATCTAATATTTCTAAGTCGGCCTGATGTCCTTTATTTACTAAAGTCTCGGAATGTCAGATTTGGTGCTTACCTATACATTTTATATCCGGCCAAAATTTTCAAAAATCGCGAGTTGTGATACCAAATTACTGCAAGATTAAATGCTTTTTTCTTTACACTTTCAGTACAACGGTCTGCAATATCAACGACCTTAACTTCATGCCTGTTCTTTTATCCGATTCAATACAACATTACACATTGGATCATTCGGAAATAATATATAAAACATAGGCCAAATTCTACATAATTGAGTAGACTGCACGTTATGATTTCATTAGCAGGACTAAACAAAGCACAGCGACAAGCAGCCGAAACAATTAAGGGGCCAGTACTCATCTTGGCCGGCGCAGGTACCGGAAAAACTCGAACAATCACCTATCGGATTGGTCATATGGTGCTCAATTTAAATATTCCTCCAAAAGATATCTTAGCGGTTAGTTTTACAAATAAGGCCGCAAAAGAGATGCGTGAAAGGGTTCAAACTTTATTAGGAAAAAGTAGAACTCGAGGTATGACACTTGCGACTTTTCATTCCCTAGGTGTACAAATACTCAAAAATGAAATCACTAACCTTGGGTATCATAAAAATTTTTCAATATATGATACTTCTGACCAATTGAGCATCATTCGAGCTGCTTTAAAAAACTATTCTGCCGACAAGAAGGCCTATGATCATAAAATAATATTAGGTAAGATTGGACTTCTTAAAAACCATGGGATTTCAGAGAGTGAGTATGTTAATTCATTTCACTTTGATCCTGAATCTTCATATGATCTCGCGACGGAATATGCTTATAAATATTATCAGGAAAAACTTCGTTTTTATAATGCAATAGACTTTGATGATATATTATTTTTAACGGTAAAACTCTTTAGAGAAAACCCTGAAATTGCCCATCGTTATTCTGAGAATTTCAAATATATTATGATTGATGAATATCAAGATACAAATACTCTTCAGTTTCAGCTTGTTCTCGCTTTAACTTCGACTCATAAAAACCTTTGTGTTGTTGGAGATGACGATCAGGCAATCTATGCTTTTCGAGGAGCTGATATTTCTAATATTTTAAATTTTGAAAAATATTTCCCTGAAGCTAAAATTATTAAGCTTGAAGAAAACTACCGTTCTACGTCTCCCATTTTAAATCTGGCCAATCAAGTTATTAAAAAAAATAAAAACCGCAGGGATAAAACCTTATGGTCACAAAATGGTAGTCAGCAAGTCCCACTATTGTGGGCAATGGGAGACTCGGATCATGAAGCTCAAGTGATTGTCGATGAGATTGCCAAGTATCAATCTCAAGGCAAACACCTTGCAGATATTGCCATTTTGTATCGTTCAAAAACACAAGTTCCAGTTTTTGAGGATGAACTACGTATGCAAAATGTTCCTTATACAATTATTGGTGGACAAAAACTTTATGAAAAAAAAGAAGTCAAAGATTTGCTTGCTTTTTTAATGGTGATTCAAAATGTGAGAGATGAACTTTCTCTAAGGAGAATTCTCAATATTCCAAATAGAGGAATCGGTGTGGCCACACTGAATAAATATATTGAAAAAGCTAATGAGCATTCAATTTCTCTTTTTCAATCACTTGAAGAATTTCCAGATATTGATCCGAAACGAAAACATTCAATTGAAGAGTTCACCAAAATAATTAATGATTTCAAATCCATTTTTAGAGACAAAAAATTACCTGAAGCGATATCAATTCTTATCGAAAGAATTGATTTTTTTAAATTTATTGAAAAACAATATGACAATCCTAAGCAAATTGAGAGAAGAAAAGAAGATGTCATGAGACTTATTGAATCTGCCGAGAGATTTGAAAAATTTCAGATGGAGCATGCCTCTCTGAAAACATTTATTGAAAGAATCGTACTTCAAGATTCTCAAGATAAAGAAAATGAATCTCAAGAAGATAATGATATAAGAAAGAATGAAGTCACTCTTATGACTTTACACTCATCAAAAGGACTTGAGTTTCCCATCATCTACCTCATTGGCGTTGAAGAGGAGATTCTTCCACATAAAAAAGTAATCAAAGAGGGATCAGACATTAGTGAAGAGCTTAGACTGTGCTACGTTGGAATTACAAGAGCGAAAGAAAAGCTAATCATGAGTTATTGTAAAGAGAGAAATCTTTACGGTAAAACCATTAAAAGGAATATTTCTCGATTTTTAATTGATTTAAAAGACAAAAATCTTTTTTTGGAACAAGACAGAACGACGTTTGGTCATTTGACAGAGGAAGAGGCCAAGAATTACAAAAAAGAATTCTTTAGTGGCCTCATGTCTTTACTAGATTGATTTCTCATTTAACTCTAATTTCACAACGCCTTTTCTGATTTGATGAGTGCAATCAATGTCCTTTACGATCAAATCACCAATGAATCTAAGTCCATATTTAGTGAGAGTACCACTTGTTTCAAACGAAAAACAATGATCATTTGTTTTTATTGTAAAATCTAAAACTGAGGGAGTTTGTAGAATTTGAAATTTATTAATTTCAATTGTACCTAATTCAGAAGAATAAACTTCGTTCCCCTTTCCGAATGATATATTCAGTTCTAGATTTTCAATTGATGATTTATCGTCAGTCAATTTTAGTAGAGATTGATTTGCTGTCCCTTTATCTTCTGAGCCGATGGATGTGAATAAATACGTTATATTATTTTGTTTTTGAATGTCTATGAGCATATCTGTTACCATAGATTTGGCAAATCTTCTGTCACCTTCTAGCTTCGTTTTCATATCGATAAGCTCTTGCATCTTGATATCAAAAGGTGCTTCAATTTCTTCACACTTGATATAGTCTTCTTCCTTCTGTTGATTTTGTTCAGGTGTAAAATCTGTAAATGTATATGAATCAATATCCGAACATTTTTCAGGTACACGTGATTTTGAACCATTTGAAAGACAATTATATAATTTTCTTCTTCCCTGACGTTTAGGCTCGTAACAAATATATTTCTCTAAATAAGGAGATACTTTTTCACTAATCTCTAACTTTAGAAGAGAGATATCTTTTTCAAGCTTTGAGAGTTGTAAATACAAATCATCCCTAATTTCACCTGCAAGTAGAATTACTCGAGTAATTATTTTTCTTTTTTCAAAATTGCTTGTATTTGGTTTAAAACTGACTTTAGGGAGCTTACTAAAAAATGGGTTTCCCCTATCATTTTTCATCTCTACAAAATACTTATCCCAAGACTTCGGGGCCTCAAATGAGACGCCATTTAATTCATCTTCGTTAGGAATGGCCAGAATAGTACCGGCCCTAAAAATTTCTTCAAAATCAAAGTTCGCCGTAATTCCTCGGTTAATTCCTGGATCATACAGATTTGATTTTAATTTAAGATTTTCTGCCTCACGGCCACAAGATAATAAACCTAAAAGTATAAAGATTACTGAAATATTTTTCATATTTTTTTCCTAGAAAAACAGAGCAAAGTCTACGGAGGTTAATGGATCATTCACGACATTTTTCCCATCAATAACCCATGATTGATTGATTAAAAGTCTTAAGGGCACGGGAAACTTCTTTTCTTTAAAAAGAGACAAAGTGTCATAACCCAGAACGACCTGCGCAGCGTGCATGCGACTAAATGTCTCTTTTCCTAACAGATCATAACGTTCTTGCTGGTATTTATCTCCTTGATACTCATCCCTGCTTTTATATTGGAAAGAATAGCCTACACCTGCATTAAATCCATTCTTATTGTATGAAACGGCAATTTGTTGCAAGACAGAGTCTCCAATATCTCTCACCACAACACTATCGATGTCATCTGATAAAGAACTTTTTGAATTTTTAGGAATCCTTCTCTCCACAATATCGGATAATTCCCACGTCAATTGGGAGAGAGAAGAAAGTGTAATTGAATTTGTTAGAAAATAATCGTAGTGAAGACCAACTCCAACATCTATTTGTCCATCTCCAGTTGGTACATCCGCAACACGATTAATATCTAATTCACGTCCTGTAGGCAGAGTCACTGAAGTGGCCAGAGTGATAGCATTAATCTTATTTTCGAAGGTATTGATCTTAGAAACGAGTTTAATATCACCGAGGTTAGTTTCTTTGTAATTTTGTAATTCATCATAGCCATATTCACTTAACTTACTCGGAATTGGACTATTTATTTTTTCTACAAATTCTTCTGCTTTTACAACACTTTTTTCTTCGATTTTATTTTTTAACTCACTCACTTCATTAGGATTTATTGTATTCACTCCAACAATAATGTTCCTTGAAGTTTCAATTATCGGAATGGCCAATGCAAGGGTCACTTTTGAAGTAAGTCCATAGGCAATGACAGGTACGTAAGCAGACGCTTTAATATCGACTTGTCCAATAGTTTCTGTAAGAATCTGATCATCACTCTTTCCAAGATCCATAATCAAATTTTCAAGTGTAGCTGCTTTTGTTGCATCACTTTGTCCTGAAATCAAATCACCATATGTAACAGTCGTATTCAGTGCATCCCCAACGCCTACACTTTCTCCGCTATTTGAGTATTTTGTACTCCCATTTACGGCCAGCCCTTTAAAGGAGATATTTCTCACACCTTTTGGAAGAACCTTGGTTGAAGGTAAATCTATAGGGACCTTTAAAGTTCCGGCCAATACAGAAACACTAATAAATCCTAAGAAAAAATACTTCATCTTCCCCTCTACTTAAGCTTAACAATCTTCATCATATTTTTCGTGTAAATCTTTATTTTCATCAAAATCTACAAAATCAAGTCTGGCCTCAGGAACAATGTCTGCGTTCATTTGGTTTAAGACATTATCATTTCCCTCAGATGATTCATAAATTTGAACAAATTTGTCATAAAGTTCACAAAAAGGAGCTGTTTGGCCAGCTTCAATATAGTTTTCCATCAAAAAAAGATTTGTTGTTAAATTTCTAGAAACTTTGATCGTTTGTCCATTGGGCAAGTTCACATCGACAAGAGTGTTTTCGTAAGCGGTTTTTTGGAAATTTAATCCTTCGATGGCACTTTTACCTGGAACCTTAATATAGGCCCGTCCGAGGATTCTCAATGCGCCATAATCAGATACTGTGATGTCAATCGCTTTTGACCAGTTAAGATGTCTTTCTAGCTCTGGCCAACGAAACAATGAACGGATTGGCCCTTTAATTTGTCCCCATTTCCCTAGATTCGCTGAGTATTGATAATAGGCCTCAGCGGCCTCTTTTTTATATTCTTCTTTGGCCGGAACACCATTTGAACTAATAAGTAATTGATAGGCCTTCTTTGCAGCACTTACTCCATCTTCTAAGAAGTCGAGTTTTTTACGAATTCTTCCAATATAATAAAAAGAACGTGAAGATTTGTTGTAGAGTTTGGCCTTTTCTAAGGTGTTTGTTTCATCGGCCGCAAGTTTCAAATAGGCCTGAGCTGCAAGATATGAATTAATATCTTTTTCGCCTCTTTTTTTATAGAGTTTATCGGCTTCTTCAACTGTCGTTGAAAACACATTTTGTGAAAGAAGCAAAGTAAGCAAGATTGACTTAATTTTCATTAAACATTCCTTTGTTAGGGTCTTTTGAATGTTCCCAATTACATAGATATGTATTGGTTTTGTCAATTTTATTTAAAATCAATCTTCCTTTTAAACTGATTCTTACAGACGCAAAGTGAACGATTTAAAGCTGTACTGTGTCGTGCGAAAAAACATAAACCCCCTAAAATAAAAGAAAAAGTATAGGGAATATTCTATGAAGATTTTTATCTATCTTGGCCTATTTTGCTTTGTATCATTAAGGGACTGTTTACAATACAATTTTGACAAATAAAATAAATTCTAAAAACATTTTTCATCTTAAACATGCTTTTGCAAAATATTCCATCAATGAGTCACTTGAGATTTCAGGAACATTACTTTTAAACTCAGGATTAGAATGTTCAAATTTACTTGATAATTGAGCAGCAAATATTCCTCAATTTTGGAATGACTATCATGCCATTATTTTTGGTCATGAATATTTAATTACTAAAAAAATTCCTCTCCGTTTCAGACTGAGTTGGAGTTCACAAGTTGTTCCAAACCCTACGGCAAAAAATACGTTTACTGCTCCAGGTCCTACTATTGGTTACCACATTGGTTCAGGTTACACCTTATCTAAGAAAACTGAAATTAATTTTGCCCTTGATTATCTTTCTAATAGAGGAGAACCTGCTGATCACTCTGAAAAAACTAAATCGGCCAATGCAAGTGGAACGAGACTAGATGGTTTTTACTTAGGTGAATTCTTTCTGCCCTTTATATACTCTGGACAATTTCCTCGTAAGGACTTTGTGATAAAATTAATATTTAAAAAGACCATTAATCAGTAACCAAGTGCAAAGGGTTAGTAAAGTCATAAACGATTATCCCATTTTTTGAGAGGTTCAAATATAATCTTTTTCTCTCTATTGCCATACTATAAATGGTATCAAGCCCTCCATAAGTTCCAAGTAATTGCAACGATGTTGGGTTAGAAACATCATATACATGAAGTTCTTTGGTTGTGGATACTCCAACAAAAAGAATATTGTCGCTTAAAGCAAGTGCAGTTGATGTTCCCCCAACATTGACAATATTCTTTTGGATGAGATTATTTTTATCGCTTGCATCCAGGATAACAAGTCCATTAGAACCATCTGCGACAAATACATACGAATCATTGGCCACAATGTCATTGGCAAACCCTGTAGTATCAAATTGGCCTAACATTAAGGGTGAACTTGGATCACTTATATTTGCAATTCCAACACCATTATTTCCATCTGCACCATAAAGATAGTCTCCAAATATAAAAAGTGCCTCATTGCCTTTAAAGCCAAGGGATCCTATTTGAGTGAGCGAACTTGGAGTAGATGTATCATAAATTCGAATTCCAATTGATTCAAAAGATCCGTAAACAATAGAATCCCTAACCACAATTTTCATAGGTGAGAAGCCTCCAGGAGGTGCCAGCTGCCCAATTAGTTCAGGTGAAGATATATTTGTGATATCGTAAATACTAAAACCTAACTCTGCATCTGCAGTATAGATCCTGTTTCTTTCGAAAGCGATATCAAGTTTTCTTGTATCTTTATGTCTTAATTCGCTAAGAGGAAAATCTGATGTTCGATAATTTGCAATACCAAATCCACCTACATTATCGCTATAATACAGTTTGTCATCACTAACTATGATGTCTGTAATTTCTCCGGCCTCGAAGTTTATTCCAATATTTTGCCCAGGTAACTCTGAAAATGAAAATGCACGTGTACCTGAAAGATTATTGGCCATAAAAAAATGTGTACTATTTGCGATAATATCCTCTGCGATCCCGTGGGGGACATCGCTCCTAAAAGCCAACTTTGGATCTGTTTTATCGGACATATCAATAATACTAAATTCACTAAACCCTCCTATAATGATTGAGTCTTCTTTTACAGCAAGACCTTTATGACTAAAACCTGGAATCGAAAGTGAACCAACTACGTTCGGAGAAAATGTGTCTGAAACGTCTATAATTTCAATTCCTGCACTAGTGGAAGCAACAATATATGAACCAATACTTTCTATATCAACAATGCTACCAGACAAATTAACAAATCCGATAACCGTCGGACTAGATGGCACCGACACATCCAATATCTGTAAAGCAGTTCCACTACCAACATATAGATTATTTGCAGACCAAATCGGATCTGTAACTGAAGAAAAATCTGTAAATGTTGTAATCAAAGTAGGGTTAGCTTTGTCAGAAATGTCTATTATTTCAATTCCTGAACTAGAGGACAAGTATGCAATCGTTTCAGTACCGTTAACCGTGACGCCAAGAAAAGTACCACTATAAGTTGATTCATTGATTGGATTCGAAAGAGGATTAGTAGTATCTGATACATTTACAATATGAAGATTGCTAATGTAGTCTAATACATAAACATGTGTTGCGCCAACATGCAACCTGTATGCAGAGCCGACAGTGTTCTCTTGTGCGTGAACAGTCAAATTTGAAGGGATGCTGGCATCAAGTATAATCAGACCATTAGCATAAGATGCAGTATAAAGGAAATTACCTGACATACCAATATCGTAATCCCTACTACCGCTATCATATCCACCGATTTGAACCGGAGCACTCGTTGGCATTGTTTGATCAAATACCTCGACACCTCCCTCATAACTGGCACAATAAATATAAGATCCTTCAACAAATAAATCACTACAACCGGCCTGAGAATAAAAATATCCTGAGGATGTTGGACTAAGAGGATTGGTAATATCAAATATCTCTATACCCGATGCTCTAGGATCTCTTATATTAATAGCATAGGAATAACTTACGTAGAGATAATTCTCAACTCTTTTCATATTGGAAAGGGTCGATCGATATAAAGTAGAAGAAGAAACAAGAGAGGGAGAAGAAGGATTTGATACATTATACGCAAACGGGTGTAAAGTCTGTGATGAAGACGCAAACCCAAACATACTATGCCCTTCAATAAATAAAAATGGATTAGAAGCAGGAATATAGTGTGGACCTCCAAGAAGTGAAGGAGAGGCCTTATTGGTAATATCTACGATGATATACTCAAAAACATCCCCAAGATAAAGTGTATTTCCTGAGATGGCGAGATCTAAAACTGAATTTGAAGCGGGGTATCCGCCTAATTCAATAGGATTACTTGGATCGACTATATCATATATCAAAAGACCATTTGTTCCATCTGCTAGATATAGATATCCCGAATCGGATATGATTTTACTTGCTTCACCGGGTGTATCGACTTGACGTAGCAGTTGCGGATTAATTGGATCACTAATCGAAAATACAAGAAGTCCATCCGATGCACTACAAACATATAATAGTCCTTGTTCATAGAGAAGAAACTGATAGTCAAAACCATTGTCTATTTTTTTTACCAGAATAGGTTCATTTGGACTAGAGACGTCGAAAACTGATAATCCACGACGACCTTTACCAATATAAGCATAATCTCCAACCTTAGTAATACTCGTAGATATCCCCCCAAAATTTTTTAAAGAAATATCAACAGATCTAAAATTATTCAAATTTGAATTACGCTCTTTTAGAGTGATTGTAATGCGACTTTTGCCACACGAATTAAGTAGTGAAAAAAAAAAAAGGACGAAGCCCAATTTAAAGTTCTTATACATAGATAGATTATATATCAAAAGTTCTACTTAATTAGTTTTAAATACTTAGAAACAAATATTTAAAACTATACTATCAAATCTGCCATAATTTTGTGCCACTATCCACTAAGCGCAGGAAATCACGCAGCATGACTTGGCCGTGAAACATGAAAAAGCTATAATTGGTAATGGTATTTTCAAGGAGGATGGCCTATGGATTATCAAAAATTCTCGTTCCTAAGCTTTTATGATGAAATTAACAGTGAACAAAAATGGAGAAAATAAATATTTTTATTTCTTGGCCATAATTGATGTCTTCAACAGAGAAATAGTAAATTATCACATTGGCCACAGCTGTAAAACTAAAGACTTGCTAGTCACATTTAACGAGGCCATAGATAAACATAATCCAAACTTAGATGATCTTGCAATTCGATCTGATAATGACCCTCTGATGATATCATTTATGTAGAAGAAATAGGTCTTGAATATGAATTTATTCCCATTAAATGCCCAAATAAGAATGCTTATATTGAAAGTTTTTTCTCTATTTTAGAAATTCAGTTTTTACAAGTTTGGTACTTTAAAAATATGAGTGATGTGTTTGAAAAGTTGGTTAATTTTATTGAATTCTACAATACTGATAGATTGAATGGTTCACTCGATTACAATTCACCAATAGAGTTTAAAAATAAATTTAATAAAGGAAGTTATCAAAATTATCAGGTGTCAGCTTAAATGCCGAGAGTTTTGTCCGAAATTTGGGGGTTGACAGGAATTTAGCTCTAGGGCCCTGAGTTTACATTTGAGCTATAATATATTTTTTTAAAAGAGGGGCCATCCATGGCCCCGAGAAAAAATCCCATCCTTGGTATCAATTATCTTCCTGATCTTGAATCATTTTATGTTTAAGTGTACCAGTAACTTTCACAGTATATGAATTAAAGAAAGGTAAAATTCTGGTAAAGAAACTATATATACCCGTACTATATTGTATGCTAAGATGTTCCAAATCGCCACAGCTCACATTATTATCTTCAAGAACTTCACTCACATAAGTTGTATCCCAAAAAAGTATCGGTAAAAATGCAGTACTCGTCGTTTCGTACTCAAATCCGGCCTCATCAGAGATGTTTTCATCACTCAACTCTTTATCATACCAAATCCCATCTCCTGCACAATCTTTTGCAGTGACAATATGATGTCCACTACAACTACAAATTATTAAGAGTGAAAGAAAAAGAAGAAGATTCATAGAGCAATCCTCTTTGTTTTTTCTTCGTCTGTTTTTTCTCTCCCATATCCGTAGATATAGACAGTATGAGGTAGATACATTCCCAAAGTTATCCATGAAAGAATATGCTGATAAATAGTTTGCTTAAATTCAAACGAGACTTGAGTGACGTCGACAAAACCAGCTCTTAAAAGTTCTTTATCAAAACTAATTTTTTGCATACGTGGATAAGCTCCATAAAGGTAGAATGGAATCTCTTTTTTTATTTCAAATTCAATATGCTCTTTTGTTGTTGGTTCTGAAGTATGTGTGAGAATACCCCCACTTGATGAAATTTTGAGTTGGGTACACGAAGTGGATAAGAACAAAAAAAAGAAAAAAATAAACTTCAAAAATGTCCTTTGTTTTCTCTTTTAAATTGTTTCTTCTGTGACCTCGGTTGTCAATAAGCTAAAGAAAAGATAAAGATTTTTTTTTGAATGGTAACACTTTGCTCTGATAATTGAGGTCAAAATGAAACCAGTATCCCTTTTTCTCTTGGATACAATGCGTCTTCTTGTTGATATCTTGTTAATATTATTGGCATATTTATTGCTTATAAAAATATAATCGAAAGGACTTTATAAAAAACATTGCAAAAGCAGGAACACAAAAAGGAGAATTTATGAAGTACACACTTTTATTATTTCTATTGGCATTTCATTTACCAATGTTTGCTCAAGTAAATGATCATTCTCAAAATCGGCAACCTGAAAAAGCTCATCCAGGCCCGGGACGCGGAGACAGAGGAAGAGACACTGAACTAAATGATAGAGGTCATAATCGAATCCCCTTCAGGCCTCTGATAGTAAATTATCGAGGTCAAAGGTTTTCATCCCACTATGCAAATAGAATATTTTTAAAAAGAGATTTACTTCAAGTTTATGGACGTGGTCTCAATTTAGAAAGTTTTCCACTACAAAGAGTTGAAGTTTTTGCTCGACCTGTTTATGGCAATGTAACGATCACACTAGAAATTAATGGATTTCCAGTAGGAACTAGATCAAAAAGTTCTTTCTATAGAGATTTTGGCCCGCTCGTTTTTTACGTAAATCCTTGGCAAGCACGTGGCCCATGGCAATTGGTAGTGAATCAAGGGGAATTGTTTGTTGAGAGAATTGTATTTTTTCCTGAAAATAGACCTCCTAGAAGACCAAGACACTAGACGCAGACAAAACAGAAAAACAAAAAAATAAGGCCAAGACTTTTTGGCCTTATTAAATGAGCAAGGTCTTTATTGCTTAATTGCAGATACAGTCAAAACCAATTAAGAGTCCTGTCGAAGAGCTGTATCTTTGATTACTAACAACACCAGTGTAACCGCAACTTGGGCCTGATCCCCCCCAACCAGTAAAGACCCAATTGGAGCTTGGGATTGATGGACATCCACAAGTTGTGTTACCCCATTCAGGGCAAAATACTTCAGTACAACTTCCACCACCTACGTTTGAACCTGAACGACAACCACATGCTGGAGAAGTTGGATTACTACTCCAAGAGCCATTTGAACATGAGTAAACAGCAAGCCCTCTAGCATTAGAAGATGTAGTGTCATGAAAAGTATAGTTTCCATTCGGAACAGGGGAAGTCATAGAACTCAGATTTCCAGAACATGAAAATGTTATCGTTCCATAGGTCATGCCCCAACTTTTCGTTACTGTTTGATCACAAGTTGTTGGAGTCGGTGTCGGTGTAGGAGTCGGTGTAGGAGTCGGTGTCGGTGTAGGAGTCGGTGTAGGAGTCGGTGCACAGTAACAAGCAGGACAAGTATTACCGACGGATGGATCTGCACTATATTCACAACACTGTCCACTTTGCCCATTAGTTAAATTATAGGGATTAGGAGTCGAGTTAGAACAAGTGTTTTGAGTATATGTTCTATGATTAGATCCTCTATTGCCCCCACATGGACAACCAGTATTACAGCCAGATCCACTACTCACTAATGACCAACCAGGATTTGTTTTTGGCCAAGAAATTGTCAGAGGCTGACAAATAAAATAATCCAATTGAAAATTTTTGATTATTTCACTTATTTGAACGCTTGATCCCGCAGGTGTTGTTATCGTTTTTGGAATTTCTGTTAAATTATATACTGTGGCCGTAGAACATTCGTTTAGATCACTTACAGAAAATGTGAAAGGCATTTTCGTAATGTTAATGTTCTCATTTCTATTACTAGAACAAGAAGCATAATAACATGTTTCACCACAAGTTACACTTTTGCAGTTGGTGTCATTAAGTTTGGGAGTGCAATCTTGCAAGTTGACCGCTGACAATGGAACAGCAAAAGCAGAATTTTTAAATAACAAGAGAATTAAAAACGAATATAAAAATATATTTTGCATAGATTTTATTTCTCAGTTTCACTATATATAAATAACATTGTACATTAATCTTAAAAATTTAGAAGGAAGCATATTTTTGAAAAAATAATAGAACGTTGGGAAATTATGGATTTACCCTTCTAGAAGTAATAATAACTCTCAGAATTATGACAATAGAAACATTGGGATTAAGCCAACTATTTCTGTCAACTCAGAACATTACAATCGAGTAATGATATATATGAAATTGTTAATAAAATCAGCACCTTATTGGACAATTGTTCAGTTTGTCTGATTAATTTCGTGTGACAGAATTTTAGTTCGATTTCCTATTCACCTCGTTCAGCAAGTCAAACAGGGAGACTATCTGGTTCTGGAAAATTAAAGCGTAAGAGTCTATCTTTTTTGTCAAAAAGCGAAGTCATCTAATTCATAACCTATTGTAATTTAAAGGTATCCTCTTTATTTTAAATTCCGAAAAACTTAGGATCTCGCTTTTCTCTAAATGCCCTTAGCCCTTCAAAATGATCTTGTGTTCTTTGAGCAATTCCTTGGAAAGCGGCAAGTAATTGCAAATGATCATATAGATTTGAATTCTGAGCTTGCTTTAGGGCCTGTTTTGTTAGGGCAATACCAACAGGTGCTTTAGAAGCTATCTTTAGGGCCAATTTCTGACAGTCTTTTCTTGCTGTATCAATATCATAGACATGATTTAAAAGACCTACTTTTAAAGATTCCTCATAAGACAAAATATCGCACGTTAAAAACATTTCCATTGCTTTTGCAAAACCTACAATTCTGCTCAGAAAAAAAGTACCTCCGTCACCTGGGACTAGAGAAAGGTTGGCAAAAGTTTCACCCATGCGGGAGTTCACTGTTCCAACACGAATATCACACATACAGGCCAAGTCTAGACCAGCGCCGACGGCCGCTCCATTGATATAAGCAATAATTGGAGTCTGCATTGACTCTATTGTTTGTGGGATTTTTTGAATATTTTGAGCGTAAAGATTTCGGAGTTCATTAGATTCACCAGCAAAAATATCTTCCTTTGTAAGCATTTTATCAATGTCCCCACCTGCGCAAAAATTTTTTCCAGCACCTGTAACAACAACACATCTAATGGAGGCATCTCTTTCGCATATGTTTAGTTCTTCAATAAACTCATGAATTAGTTGAGAGTTCAGAGCATTGCTTTGATTTGGGCGATTTAGAGTTAACCAACAGACAGAGTCTCTCACTTCTTTTAAAACAAGTTTTTTACTCATCTATCCTACTTTGTTAGAGTGTTATGTACTTTAGACATAGATATTTTTTTAATTTCTTCGATAATTCTTTCTGATGCTTGGGTAAGTTTTTCAAGATCTACTCCACAATTGACACCTAGTTTTTGAAGAAAATAGACAAGATCTTCAGTCGCTAAGTTTCCAGTTGCTCCCCTAGCGTAAGGGCAGCCACCTAATCCTCCAGCAGAAGAGTCAAATCGAGTGATTCCTTTTTCGAGAGAGATAAGTGTATTGGGAAGTGCTAGTGAGTAAGTATCGTGGAAATGCATAGAGAAATAATCTTTATCAAATTCTTTCAGTAAATCATCTAGATATTGACTTACCTGCTTTGGTCTTGCAATGCCTGTCGTGTCTCCGAGTGATACTTCTTGAACACCTTCGGATTTAAAAAATTGACATAAATCGACTAAATTCTTAAATGATGTTTCTCCCTCGTAGGGGCACCCAAACACGGTAGAGATATAGCCTCGCATCTCAATTGAATTTTCCCTGGCCATTTGACAGACTTCTTTAATTCGAATCTTTGATTCTTCAATTGTTGCGTTAATGTTTTTTTTATTGAACTCATTACTTGTGGCCGTAAATAGTGCAATTGATTTCACATTACAACCAACGGCATTTTCCATTCCTTTTAAATTAGGAATTAAACAGATCCCTCTGATTTTTTCTTTTTTGATTCTAGGCTTCAGTTGAGTGTAGACCTCTGTAGCATCAGATAGTTGAGGAATTTTATTGGGTCTTACAAAGCTAGTGATTTCTATTTCTGTTATCCCACTATCTAAAAGTCCATTGATAAACTCGACTTTTTTTTCAGTTGAAATGGATTTTTTTTCATTTTGTAGGCCATCTCTGGCCCCCACTTCAATAATTGTGACTTCTTTAGGAAAACGATTAAAATCCATTTAACCTCCTTTGTTACACTTTGAGTCCTATCAACTCAACTCCCCCATCGACTTGATCTCCTGGTCGACAAAAGACTTCTTGAACAATTCCATCTTCACTTGCAAGAATGGTGTGCTCCATTTTCATGGCCTCCATGATGACAAGTTTATCACCTCTTTTAACTTCTTGTCCTTTATTCACAAGAACGCTTACGATTTTTCCAGGCATAGGTGAGATCATTTCGCCTTCGTGATGTTCAGAAGCTCCTTGTAAAATGTATTTATCAGAAGTGATTTCAAATGATTCGCCATTGATTGATAAGAGATGATTAGATTTAAAAACCTTTTGAAGTTTATTTTGTGAGTCTTTTAAAACAATTGAATTTTCATCTTGATAGACAAGCTCATATTTATACTCTGTATCATCAATCATAATACTTAATGATGAGTTTGTTCTGTGAATTTGATATTCTACCAATTCATTATTGATCTTTTTTTTCATCATGCATTCCTAAATGAGTTCAGTTTTTCCCAAATGTCGTCTCTTTTTTCGATACACAATTTTTGACTTTCTTTTTCTGAAAGATGAAAAGCAGCAAGAGCGAGAGAGAGTTGTTCATTATTTAACTTAGCTGGCAAAAGATCACTTTTATGTGTTTCAACAAAACTTGTATATGTTTCTGCCTCTTTGAAATTAGGATGATCTAAAATCCTTAAGAGGTATTGAATATTTGTTTTTGTCCCTAAAAATGGAATTTCAGTGAGGGCCTTTTTCATTTTATTTATGGCCTGTGTTCTTGTATTTCCATGAGTAATAATTTTCCCAAGCATTGGATCGAAATTTAAAAGTACTTGATTACCAGATTTTATACCAATGTCTAATCTACAATGTTCACTTTTACCTAAATATGAAATCTTACCAACAGTAGGCAAAAAATTATTATCCGGGTCTTCAGCGTAGACCCTTACTTCAAGTGCATGTCCCTTTTGTTTGATATCTTTTTGCTTGAGATTAAGTTTTACTCCTTTAGCAATTTTAATTTGTAACTCAACTAAATCAAACCCTGTCACTTCTTCTGTAATCGGGTGCTCAACTTGCAATCTCGTATTCATTTCTAAAAAGAAAAATTCATTGTCTGGAGATAAAATAAACTCAACCGTTCCGGCACCAAGATAATTTATTCCTTTGGCCATTTCAACTGCGGATTCACAGATCTTTTTTCTGAGTGAATCATCAAGGGCCATGGAAGGTGTTTCTTCAATAATTTTTTGGTGTCTTCTTTGAATAGAACATTCTCTTTCATAAAAATGAAAATGTTGTCCATGATTGTCTGAGACTATTTGAACTTCTATATGTCTAGGATTTTGAATATATTTTTCGATTAATACAGTATCATCACCAAATGCTTTTAGGGCCTCTCGTTTTGCGCTTTCAAGCTGAGGTAAAAAATCTTCAATCCGCTCGACGATCTTCATCCCTTTCCCACCTCCACCAGCGGAGGCCTTTATTAGAACAGGTATACCAATTTTTTTCGCTTGTTCTTTTAAGAACTTACTGTCTTGATTATCGCCATGATAACCAGGTATGAGTGGTGCATTTATTTTTTCAAGAGCAAGTTTTGAAGTCTTTTTATCACCCATAATGACAATATTTTCAGGTCTTGGCCCTATGAATATGATTCCGGCCTTAACGACCTGTGCTGCAAATTCTGCATTTTCAGATAAAAAACCATAACCTGGATGAATAGCATCTACCTTAAAATCTTTTGCAATATTTATGATTTTTGAAATATTTAAATAGGTCTCTTTGAGTTCTCCATTTCCCAAACAAATAGAATAATCTGCTTCAAATGTATGAGGAAGTCCGATTTCATCTTCATGAAATATTGTAACTGTTTCAATTCCCATTGCTCTGCAAGTTCTCATCACCCTTAAAGCAATTTCAGCTCGGTTTGCAATGAGAATTCTTTTAATAGCTTTCATCTGAAGATCTCCAGTTTGGTCTTCTTTTTTCTAAAAGCGCTTTCATACCTTCTTGTCCTTCATTGCGCGTTCTTACTTTGGCAATAAACTCGCTCGTAAATTGATTCAGGGCCTCTTCTCCATCGTGTCGAATATTAATGACACTTTTAATGAGGGACTTTGCACTTTTTACAGCTTCAGGGCCAGAAGATAGTACTTCTTTTATATATTCATTCACAAAATTATTGAGGTCGGTATCACTACTGGCAACCTCATGGATTAGACCAATTTGTTTTGCCAATGTCGTGTTAAAACGCTTTCCAGATAAAAATAGATTTCTCGCATTCGATTCACCAATTTTACTAATGACGTAGGGTGAAATCACTGCAGGAATAAGTCCAAGTTTAACTTCTGTGAATCCAAAACTAGCGTTTTCAATTGCAACGACATAGTCACAAACTGCACACAGTCCAACTCCGCCACCCAAGGCAGAACCGTTGATTTTACCTATAATAGGTACCGGACAATGATTAATTTGCTTAAAAAGATTTGCAAGTTTCAAACTATCGATGAGATTTTCTTCTTGAGAAAAGTGAATCATTTCAGACATCCAATTGAGATCTGCTCCAGCACAAAATGACTTCCCATTGCCAGTTAAGACAACAGCTCTAACTTCTTTGTTAGTTTCGATATCCTTGAATACTTTGATTAATTGGCCAATCATCTCACTATTGAAAGCATTGTGTATCTCAGGTCTATTGAGTGAAATTGTGACAACACCGCTATTTTGAATAACTTCGATAAATTTGTTCATATTACATCCTAAATATTCCGAAATTGGTTTTTTCTATTTTGGCATTCAAAGAGGCACTAATGGCCAGACCTAGAACTTTTCTGGTGTCAATTGGATCAATAATACCATCATCCCAAAGGCGAGCACTACTATAGTAAGCGCTTCCTTCTCGTTCATATTTTTCTAAAATTGGTTTTTGAAATTCATCAACTTCTTCTTTTGTCATCTCTGCTTTTCCACTATGGGACAAAGATCCTTGGCGAACAGTTGTAAGAACTCCTGCAGCTTGCTCCCCTCCCATTACTGAAATTCGGGCGTTTGGCCACATCCAAAGAAATCGTGGAGAATAAGCACGACCGCACATTCCATAGTTTCCGGCGCCAAAGGATCCTCCGATGATAACTGTAAATTTTGGTACACTCACAGTTGAAACGGCCGTGACCATTTTGGCGCCATGTCTTGCGATACCTTCGGATTCGTATTTTTTCCCAACCATGAAACCAGTTATATTTTGTAAAAACACGAGAGGTATTTTCCTTTGTCCACAGAGCTCAATAAAATGTGCACCTTTTACTGCACTTTCACTAAAGAGGATTCCATTATTAGCGACAATTCCAATTTTTTGCCCGTATATATTTGCAAAACCACATACTAAAGTAGTGCCGAAATTTTTTTTGAATTCACTAAACTTTGATCCATCAACTAGGCGAGCGATAATTTCACGAACATCAAAAGGTATTTTTGTATCTTTAGAGAGAATTCCATAAATATCATCAATTGGGTATAGTGGTTCTTCAAAATTGGAATTATCTTTCTGACCTAAAAGGCCACCTTCAGACTTGTAATTCAAGTTTTCTATAATATTTCGACCTAAATGAAGCGCATGTTCTTCATCTTCAGCAAAATAATCTGCGACGCCACTTTCATGGGTATGAACTTTGGCCCCGCCAAGTTCTTCAGCAGTTACTTCTTCACCAGTCGCGGCCTTGACGAGAGGAGGGCCAGCTAAAAAAATTGTTCCATTTTTTTTAACAATAACTGTTTCATCACTCATTGCTGGAACATAGGCCCCTCCGGCAGTACAAGAGCCACAAACGATAGCAATTTGGGGGATTCCTGCAGCAGACATTTGAGCTTGATTATAAAAAATACGCCCAAAATGGTTCTCATCAGGAAAGACTTCATCTTGCATAGGTAGAAATGCTCCACCTGAATCTACAAGATAGATACAGGGAAGTCTGTTTTCAAGGGCAATCTTTTGGGCCCTTAGATGTTTTTTAACAGTCATTGGAAAGTAAGTCCCCCCTTTTACTGTTGCGTCATTTGCTATAAACATACATTCAACCCCGTGTACTCTCCCGATTCCACAAACGATGCCTGCAGCAGGAACATCATCATGATATAGGCAGTGTGCTGCAAGTGGGGATAATTCTAAAAAAGGTGATTCCTCGTCGATAATTCTTTCTATTCTCTCCCTTGGAAGTAGTTTTTTGCGATCTCTATGTTTTTGAACATATTTTTCACCACCACCTAATTTAACTTTTTCTAGTGCTTCCTTTAAAGAATTGACTAAATTAACATTGTAGGCCTTATTTTCTTTAAACTGTTTTGAATTTTTATCAACGGGCCTCGAAATCACGTCCATTTTTATTCTCCAAATTATCTTTGTATACGTCACGATCTTACCAAAAATGTAGTAACGCTACACACCTCAATGCATTAGATTTGTAAATTCAAACTGGAAATTATTTTTAAAATTTGATTTAAAATAATTTTTAGATATTATTTTGATTGCGCAGATGAGTGATATCTCTTTGATCAAGGAAATTTTATGTTCTACATAATGGATAGTGATACTGATGCCAAAGGAAAAATGCACAGTTTTAAGTTGAAAAATCCTGTTAGAGGTATGAGCTGGACAGATGGATTAGAGTTCAGTACAGATCCTAGTGAAAAATATGCTCATAAAAGGTTGCCTGAAACTCCTATACATTTAATCTTTCAAAAGTCTCCACAACATGCTCCACTTCCAAGCTTTGATGGAACGCCTGTACCAATACTAAATCATAGGATGAAAGAGATAATATTATTAATGGGTATTGTTGACATCAATTTCTATCCGGTAATATTGGAATCGCAATCAGGAGAAATAATATCAGATGAGTATCAAGCGTTTAAAACTATAGGTTTTGTTGATCAGGGTGAAGTTGATCTAGCAGCTAAAAAAATGTTTTTTAGGATGCGTGATCACAATACAGAAATTATTGTGCATGAAAAATTGAAAAAAAAAATTGAGAAAGAAAAAATTCCACTTATTCAGTTTTTTTCTTTCTCAGGTATATATTAATTTTTATCTTCTAAATTGAACATATTACATAATTCATATGTTTTTCCACCATTTTCCCAATTGCCAAGCTTCTGTTTAAATATTTGTTTCATTTTTTGCTCGCTAAGATTTGGTTTAAGAAATCTTTTAAAAGCTGTATAAACTTCAGTTAAAACTACATAACCTTTATCGATTTCAGTAGTTGAGTAATCACCGCCAAACTTGTAATAAACATTATCTAATAAATCAATTATGAATTCTAAAAATTTATTATGACTATCTTGAAAAAAATGTTCACCAAGAAGATGTTCCATACAAGCATCATTATAAGCAGGACTAACATGAATGTGATGTTTTTTTAAAATCATCTGTTCCAATTCTTTAATAGCGTCTTCTCTCGTGATTGAATAACCATTACTGTGAAGTAATACACCTAGAACTAAAAACAAAATAAATTTTGACATAATAAACCTCCAAAAATTTCGAATGATTCAAAATAGCTGATTATCTCTTTTGATGAAAGACTCTTTGCATTTTTTACATTATAATGTCAAATATTGATCGTTATAGAATGTTTTCGGTGTGTTGCAGTTTTATTCTAAGGGTGTAAATGCTTTGTTTAGGTCATCTACTCTATAGAATTTTCGAGTATTTTCATCTGGTTGCTTTACTTCTTTAACATCTTCGTCTTTTGGTCCCTGAGAAATATTATAAGATTCTATAATTCGTTTTTTTATCTTTGTAATCGTTTCAATAATGCTATCAGGAGTTATTCCTGTATATGAATCTTGTATATATTTTGTAAGATATTCATCTAATTTTTTAAATTTTTTATTATCTAGATCATCTTTAAAAGAGACAAAATATTCATCCTTCTCATTTTTTATCACTTGAAAACTTCTTATATCGTCAGGTGAAATTCTCAGTGAAAAACTTCCATTTTGCACATCTTGTGTTACGACCGGATCAATCGATTGCCGGATTTTAATGACATTTTCAGGACCAGTTCTCGAAATCGGGCCAGATGTGGAAGTTGAAGAAGAACCTAAAAAACTATTTGAATCAGATCCATTTTGTGTACTTACAGTTTGTTGTCCTCCAGAACCTTTTCCTGAATTAATGTTAGTAGTTGGAATCTGAGTGGGTTGAGAATCGTTTTTATCTGAATTATTTTTAATATTATTTTCAGGATTATTTTTGATTGAAGCAAGTTCTTCTTTAAGTTTTTTCTTTTTTTCCCTTTCTTCTCTTAGGTTTTGTTCTAATTCTTCTATTTTTTTCTTTTCTAATCCTTCAGTTTTTTTCCTCTCTAATTCTGTGTTAAGTTTAGAAATTTGAGCATCACTTGCCTTTAATTTTTCTTCGAGATCACTGATTCTTTTTTGAATTTCATCATCATTCTGTAGAGGTGGTGGAGTTTGGGTATTTTGTTGATTTGATTCTGTTATAGGTTGTGTTGCAAGTGGCCCTAAACTTGAAGGGGTTGGAGTTTGAATAGGTTTTATTTCATCAATTTCCGAAACAGACCCAGGAGTAGGCTTACTAATAGGAGGAGTATAGCTAAATGGTCGCGGAGGTGATTCTTGTGGACTTAATTTGCCTGAAACACTCTGTGTTTTTTGATGTAATGAGTTCCCTTCAATAGAGTCAATCTCTTTGAAACCTTTTTTTAACATTGCAATAAGACTTTTTTTCTTATCACTTGTAAAATTTGTAGAACTATCTACAAATGTTTCTAAGTTTAAAAGCAATTCTCTACACATTACTTTGCTTTTTTCATCATTCTCATAATCCCTTTTTATTCTTGGTTTTGAAATATTATTAAAACTATTTCGAGAATTAAATCTATTTTCTGCAAAGTTTAAAACTTCATCAGAAATCATTGAAGGACCTTGTTGTTCTGGAATAAATTGTAAATCTTCTTCTTCGCCAATTTCTTGAATCATTTCTGGAGCATTTTTAGAAAGAGCGTCTTCCCCTATATTCAACTCACACCAAAATCTATTATTTTGAATAAAAGAATTCAACTTATTTTGATCTGCCTCGAATTCATTCTGAGTATATTGTCTTGAAACATCATTGCCTGCACTCATAGGCAGATCTCTAAAATTAATTTTTCCGGAGAAGATATCGCAAAGTTTCTCTACCGCAACATTTGAATGTTGACATTTTTTTTGTCTTAATTGATTTAAATCTTTTTGCTGTGTATAAGCGTTAATAAATTCGAGTTGACTGTAAATTTCTCGAATATTTTCCAATTGTTTTAAAAGTTTTTTTGGATCATCTCCTTTAACAGCATTTTCAAAATAAGGACTAAAAACATTACCAATACCATTTTCAAGTAATGTTCCAAAGTAAGGATTGGTTGAACCAATAAGATTTACGTATGGAGAATCCCGAAAATATTCATAGTATCTTCCAATTTGTTTGTCTTCTTGCGGAATTTGTTTAAAATCAGGTAGATCCTTAAAGCTTTTTAATAAGATGTCTCTAATTTTATGCACCTTAAGATCAAGAGTCGTTGCATAGATATTTAAATTTGTATCTTTTTCTGTAGATAGATTTGTACTTAATTCATTTATCCAAAAATCTAATTCTTCACGGTGACTCTTGCTCAAAGATTTAATTTCAGATGTAAAGCTATTAATGACAGAAGAATTTATCTGATTGATCGTAGTTAAATCTAATTTTGCCTTATCAATACATTTTTTTAAATTTTCATTTCTTCCAGTTTTATCAGAATTAAATTTATTAAAAATTAAGTTAACTTTTTCTTCTGAGCTTAAACCTTCATTAACAACAAATCCTTGATTCATATATAATGATTGAGAAACAGCTTTTTCAATGTCTTCTTTCTTGTAATTATACTTATAACCATTTTTAAACAATTCAAAACCATCTTCAATAAGTAAAGCCTCCTTAGAATTACTTACGAGTGCTGCTACTTTGTTTTTAAAATCCTCTCGACTAACATTTGAACAAGAACCTCCCCTTTTTTTTGAGGATTCGTAAAGAGTAGAAAGAAAGGTATCTGAACTACATGATAAACCCGAACCTTCACCTGGCAACATATCAATTTCTCTTTCTAATTTTTTGATATAATCAATATAGACAAGTGATGAATCTATAAGAGATTCTAAAAGCAAATTCTTTGATATTTCACTTGAATTTTTAATACTGATAACTGAGTTATTAGACAGACAATTACATGTCAACTTTTGAAATTCTTCAGCTAATATCCTTTGCGATTTATCAGAAAGAAACTGATTTTTTAAATACTTATTGTACATGTCTAGTCTTTCCATATTTTTTTTTATGTTGGAATTATCAATTTTAAACGCTGAACAATCTTTAATTTGAGAAACACTTAGACCTATTTCACTTGATATGTATTCTAAATCAGGTATCGTTGAAAAATTAAATCCACATGTATTGCTTTGAACACCAAGAAATGATTCTTGCTCAATCTCAGAACTCTGCCACTTGATGTCTTTTAATCTTTTACTTTGTGTGAAGAAATTTTCAGCATATAAATCGCCCAATTCTAATATTAAACACAATCTAAGAGCGGAATATAAGACTACAAATGCTTTCATTATTTGCCTATCGACAAAAAACTTAAATGCATTTAGATAAATCTGTCTCTTAACCGACTTTAAAGGTTTATGATAAAACCTAGATAGAATCATTCTCTTGCTTCATCTATAATCAAATTAATTCCCTTAACTCTGTAAAATTCTTTTGCTGACTCTATTTTTGTCTGTTTAGAATTACCGAGTTTTTCAGTCTTCTTAATACTCTCTTCTTTGTTATTTTTAAGAATGCTTTCTTTCACTTTTTTAATAAAATCAGGTTTTACATTCTCCCAGAATTCCTTAAAGTATTCTTCAAGGGGCATTTTGCTGAGATCAGGTCTAATGATATAAAATTCCTTTTTTTCATCAATTTCAGCAAGTAAATCTCCATACCCTCCATTTACAGATAAGCTGAAAAAACCATTTCCAGAGTTATAAACTGAAATATTTGTTTGTGTTACCTTAGGTTTTTCTCCAATCAACGGATGAATTGCCTCCCCTTGCTGCTGTCGAGAGCTAATGCCCTGAGAGGTTGTTGATTGTGAAGTTTCCGAGCTACTAGGAGTATAAGCTTTAGAGTTTCCAACTCCATCCGAAGATGAATCTGATGCCTTTGGTTTTACAGTTTTAGGTGGAAGTATTTTTCTTGAGTTCTTTTTTCTTTCTTCTTCAATTAATTTAGAAATCTCTTCTTTTTCTTTTTTCACTTTTTCCATTTTATTTTTTAAAGCTTCAACCTCTTTATTTGCTTTTGTAATCTCTTCTTTTTGTTTTTTCTTTTCCAGATCATTTAATTTTTCGTTTTGCTCATTTATGCTTTTTTCAAGTTCTTCAAGTTTCTGCTGCTTCTCTTTTAATTGATCGTCATAGGTTTTCATTAATGCACGTGAGTCTGAATCATCTGAAATTCCAATATGTTCTGAATTATCTGAACTTGCTACAAAACCTGAAACATCTGTTTGTGGCAGTTGCCCATTATTTTGTGGTTGGATTGTATTTTGCATAACTCCAGAAGTTTCTCTTATCAAATTACTGTTGCTCTTCACAATTTTCTCAGGGTCTGATTTTGATTGTGAAACTTCATGTCTTTCAGAGGAATTTCCACTTAACTGTTTTCTCATATTTGCTGCGTAATCTCTTGCTTGATTTCTATTTGAATATATTCCAGTTTTATCCTCTTGAACTTCTTTTATTCCTTTTTCCAATTTTTCAATATATGCCTTAATTTTACTTTTTTGCTCTTCATCCCCTGCCGGCACATTCTTTTTTTCAATCATTAACTTAAAATTATCTAACATACCTATACATTTTTCTTTATTAAAATGATTTTCAAAATCTTTAAACTTGTGAAATTCATCCCTATCTTCTTCTGTTTTTTGAGTTTGCGAAAAATGTTCATCACTATCTTCATTTAGAAAATTATTACTAGCAAGTTTTTCTAATTCTTCATCAACTACCGTATCGAGACGATCAATACTTGTTCTTTTTTTTGACTGATTAAAATAATAATCGATCTCATTATTAGAAATTTTAAATTCTGGAACATTTTTAGAGCACCATAAAATATTACTGGTATATAAATATGGAGAATTATCAACTTCTTTTTGATCGCTAGTTATCTTCTGATAGTATTGTCTATTTACATCTGACCCTGGCGCCATTGCTAATTCATCTAAGAGAACTTTGCCAGTAAATACTTTACATAATCGATCTACAACCAATTTTGATTTTTCACAGTGTGCCTTGTATGGATTCTCCTTATCTTGCTCTTTTGCTAATTTTGAAGCATACGTTATCTGCATTTGAATATTTCTGAGATCATTAAGACTCTCAAATACACGATTCGAGTCATTTGAGTCCTGTACTTGATCAAATCTTTTGTCGAATACTTTACGAATGCCAGACTTTAAAAGTACATCGATCATGGGATTTGTTACAGCAAATAGATGTAAAGTCTTGGAATCATTTATAAATTCAGAATATTTCCTTAAGGGTTCATCTTTTGAAAATTCATTTTTTTTATTTTTTTCAAATTCCTTAAATTCAGGTAAGTTTTCAGTCATCTCTATTAAAATTTTCTGAACCGAACTTAACGCCTTTTTCATCTGTTCTTTGTAATAATCTAAATTAGTATTTCTATCTGAAGAGATATCTGCTGCCAAATTTCTGGTAAGATTATCAAGATTGATCCCTGAAATTACCTTATTCGCTTGATCGATATTACTTAAAGCTGTTTTCAGAGTCTCATCACCTGCAAAACGAATTAAATTGAAGTCTAAATTTCCTTCTTGTGCACATCGTTTTAAATTTTCTTTATTAGAGTACTTATCTCTTTGATATTCTTCTATAAACAATTCAACTAATTCTTTTTGAGGAGTACCCTTGTTTTGCTCTAAAGTTTTATCAAGAGAAAAGAACTGTTTTGCATCTTGAGCAATTAAATTTGAACTCTCGATATCACCTTTAGAATACTCAAAAACAAAACCTTGAGAAGATATAACTGGACTGCTTCCTTCTTCATTTGTTGATGTATAAAATGCAGTTTGATTAATAACAAGTGCGGATACCTTATTTTTAAAATCTGATAATTCAATAGTTGAACATGCCTTTCCTGATTTTTTATTAGAAAGAAACAAATCTGTTAAATATTTTTCTCCAGCACACTCATTTTTTGATTTTCCTTTTTTTTCTCCAGCAATTGATTCGTAGAGATCTACATCTATACTCATATTTTTGAGATATTCTAGATAAACCTGTGAAGAATCTATTAAAGACTCCTCCATCAGGATTTCAACATTTTCTGTATATTTCTCAAAAAGTTTATACTGACAGTCGCACATCAGTTTTCTCATTTTATTTCCGAGTGTTTTTTGTTTTTGATCAGATTGGAGATCCCCTGTGAAAAAGGCGCTGTACAAATTATTTAGTTTCTGATTGGAATTAAAATCTGTTTGAGACTTAAAATTAAATGCTGAGCATTCTTTTAGTTCTTGAACAGAAAACCCTATATAATTGGTTAAGTCTGAGATTTGGGTGGAATAAGGTGAGTTTGTAGAGAACAAACAGGGACCGGACATATCAGCATCATTGCCTAATATTAAATTCATGGATAAAAATGAACTTAATATCATTAAAATAATTTTTTTTAGAACCCCTCTCACAGACATATCAAACCTCAAAACAAAACCCTATAACCCTTATCGATATTCTGGATCATTTTATGAATAGATCAAAATATTCATTTCTAAAATACTCTTAGAAGTCTAACATCCTGATATTACGATATACTTCCTGACGGAAGAAAATCACAATATGTGTACTGTGGTTGGCACTTTGATTAATACAAAAATAGATGCTCAGTCATTGAATTATTATTAAAGTTTAAGTGGGCGGATCGACTTAACGTCGCTTTTTTTCAAGTTGTGGTGAAATAATTATCTTTAAATTATCTAAAAGCTAAATATTGTTATCATTCCAATCATACTGTATAGAAAAACTCTTAGATCATGTCGTAGTCAAAATACTTAAGTCTTTTACAAAATTATCATCTCTATCTTCCATAATATTCTTATTCTCAAGTGTTCTTTGAAAATCAACATTAATTGGATCATACTCTGGATTTGATACAGATTGCAAAACGGCAAGTTCAGAAAGTTTGTCAAATCTGGTCAATATGTTGGCCAAATTTTCATTTGTCTTATTCTTTTGTTGAATGCTTGTCACGCCCAAATTATTTATAATCATATTGACTATCAATATCCAATAATCTAGACTTTCAATTTTCTCATTAATTTTTTTGATTTCATCTCCAACGTCTTCACACTCACTTTTTTCTATAGGTTCTTTTAAATATTCAAAACGAGTTCTAAGTGATTCAAGATAAACTAAATTTTCGTTTAGGTCTTCTTTTATATTTTCTATATCTGAATAAGCTCTCAGATCTTTACGCTCAATGTCTAATTTTGTATCTTGTAGAATAACTTCAAATTCATGTTTTAAACTCTCATGGTTTTGCTTAAGGTCACTACAACTAAGAGCAAATGAAATATTTGAAGTGCTAATTAATACAAATACAAAAAGTAGTTTTCTCATATAATCTCCCGTTCAGTTTCCAATAATTATGCAAAACAAATGCCATACCTTTAACCAATTGAAACTTATTAAAAACGAATTTGGAGTATGTCAACTAATTGATCAAATAATAGACATATGTAGAATATTGTTAGGTTTATCTCACTATGTGCATGACTAGAAATATCACAGTTAGAAAAATCACTATAGCTTGAAAAATTGGCGCTTGTCATAAGTTTATAACAAAAACTAGTATTGTCATTTCATCTATTTAGCAGAAAAATTAGCAGAAAAATCTAAATTGAGTTAAAATCTCATCCATATGAGAAGTATTATAAGCAAAATACAATTAATCAATATCTTTAGCTTCATCCTAATCACAGCTATCTTGTCCTCTTGTGGAAAGAGTTCAATTCACGCAGTTCCATTTATCAACACTACCTCTGAAGCAAATGAAACCATATCACTCTCACAATCTATTGTTGATTTTGGATCAGTTGGTGCAGGCATAAATAAAAATGATCCAATTGTGATTGAAAATAACACCAACAGTGCAATTCAGATTGGATCTGTTAGTATAACTGGTGCAGATAATTCTGAGTTTACGATTGCTTCAGATTCATGTACATCTCAAACCATCCCACCAGGAGGACAATGTACTATTTCAATAGAATCTAATCCGTCTGCTTCACCTGGACAAAAAAGTGCGAACGTAGATATTTCTATCACTTCTTCATCTTCAAATTTAGAAGTACCTATCAGTATGGATATTTCAAGTAGCTCACCTCCAACTGCAGCAAGCAATGCCAGTATTAGCGCTCCAAGTGATACGACAACTTCAATTACTCTTAACTCAGCTACCTCTGTGGAAGGAAACCCAATATCCTACACTCTTGAACAAGCTCCAAGTCATGGGCAGCTGGTTGATTGTATGAATCAATCAGGTTCTACCGGTAGTGATGACTTAACATGTAATTATATTCCAAATTCAGGTTTCATCGGATCTGACTCTTTTACATACCGAGCAAATGATGGTCTTGACTCAAATGCAACAACCTACAGTTTAAACATTTCTTCAATTGCTGTTATTTCTGATTATAAAAGTGATACAGGTGAAGACTTTTTTATCAAAGATACGTTAATTGATTCAGCTGGAAATCAATATTATCTTGGAGTTGCACCTTCAAATGCACCTTCTTATATTATTTGGAAATATGACAGCAATGGCAATTTAGATACTTCATTCAGTGGTGATGGAAAGATGTCGGTATCACCAGTGTCAGGCGTATTAAACGCTAAAGGTATGATTTTTGATGCCAGTGAAAATATTTATGTGTATGGGCACGTCACACCTAGTTCATTTTCTTACGCGACTATTTGGAAAATAGACACTTCAACTGGCCAATTAGATACCAGTTTCAATGGAACTGGTATCTGGACAACAGCAATCAATCCTTCTGCCATTTATGATCTCATCATAGATCAAAATAATAAGCTTGTATTTACTTATCATTATTATGATTTCGCAAATTTTAATCTTTATTTTGATAAATTAAATCTAGATGGGACTGATGATGTAGGTTTTTCCCCTGTCTTAATCGGTGCGACTTCAAGTGGCTCAACCTACACTTACTTGGTTGAAGATACTTCCGGAAACTTATATATACGTTTTAATTGGACAGTCTATAAATATAACAGCAGTGGTGCCTTAGATACAAGTTTTGGAACTTCAGGACACTATAAATACACTTTTTTAACAACCTCAAATGAGTATGATATGATTCTCCATAATGATAAATTATATATCCCCGGAAATGATGGATATGTGTATAGTATAAATCTCGATGGAACCGCTAACACCGACTTCGATTCGGATGGTAAGATCCTTTATCAATTGAACTACACAGGGTTTAATGCAAACAGTAAAATTACCTATTTGAAAATTATCCCTGATGGAAATGGAAATTTTTATGCAGTTGGATATGTAAGTGGTACGCTACACACCTCCGGTTTCGGGCATTTAATCGTTTCAAAATTTGATACCAGTGGAACACTGGATACAAACTTTGGAGAAAGTGGACACCTTTTTAAAATCGCTGGGGATAGTGTGCAAACCAATGACGATTTTAATGGAGGTTGGTCGGCCTCTTATAAATCCTCAGATTCAACTCTTTATATTGGAGGACGATACAATAACTATGCAATGACTTGGAAGTTAAAATAATTTTATAATCTGGTTTTAACCAATTCCATGTTTTTTAATTTTCTCTAAATGTGTAATAATATTTTTCATTGCATAAGGTTTTAAGGCCTGTGGTAGTGGGCCATAAACTATTTCTAAAATTTCCTCTAGAGAGTTTCCATCTTTTTGAGTTTCATAAATCTTTTTTTCTCTCTCAAGACGATGTTTAAGTAGATTTTTCAAATAATGAACTCCGCCTAATGCAATTCCATGTGAGGGTATAATGACATTTGGGGATATTTTAATTATTTTCTCCAGTGTACGGAAATACATATTCATATCTCCTTCTGGATTTGCAATAACAACACTCCCAATCCCTTGAAAAAGATCTCCCACTATCATCCATTTAAAATCATCTCGATGTATGGCCATCTGTCCGCTATCATGGCCTGGAATACTCATCGCAAGGAGTTTATAGTCAACACAATCAAATAAAATCTCCCCATCAATGATTGTCTTTAGCTGAGAGTTTTTAAGATAATCTTCACCAAACTTTTCAACAATCCACTTTTTAGTCAAATTTGACATTTTTATAGGAATATTTAATTCCTTAGACAACTGAACGGCCCTTTCATGATGATCTGGATGGTGATGAGTAATAAATATAAAATTCAGTTTAAAATCATGGAGTCTTTTTTTTAGTTTAAGATATTCAAATTCATCTCTCGGAGATGGATCTACTACAAAATAACCATTTTTTTCCGTACCTAAAACAAAACAATTCGTAATCTCGGCCGGTGGAAGAGTATTGCTAAATGGTAATATCTGAAATAACCCGTTTAAAGGGCCTACGATTGGCGTTTTATCCTCTGGGGAGCTTAAAGAAAGGTCCAAGCAGTAATCAATTGCTTGATGACTTCCCATTGCCTTTAGTATTTTCTGTGTAGGTGGTACCATTAAACGTTCACAGTTCTCCCACTGTTTCATTGCAAGAATTGGATTAATCCACTGGGCTTGTACGATTTCATGAGGAGAAAATTTAAAGTCAACCTTCTCTTTAAGTTCAATTAAAAAATAACTTATATGCATACGTTTTGGAATAAATTGCGGAGAATAAGTCGTTGCGATTTTTTTTATACTAAGTATATTTTGAGAATGAGTGAGGTCATATAAAACTTCCTCTTTAACTTCTCTCACTAAACAATTTAAAAGCTCGATTTGATCTTCAATGTATGGGAATAAAGGATTAATTGATTCTTTGAAATCTTCTTTTTCAACTTTCCCTCCCACAAACGCTGAATATCCTGGAAAGTCTCTAAGGTTTTCTTGTCTTTTAATAAGATAGACTTCTTCTTTATGACGAAAGACTATTGAAACGGCCTGAATCATTTTTAGCAACCTTTTAGGAAGTTCATTTATTTTTTATGAATTCTCATTAATAATTAATTTTCCATTTGTGCTACGTTTTACAATGTACACTTTCATTCTTGCTTCTGCTCTCTTTCTAATTTCACATTTTCCATCTGTCAAACATTGAAAATTTAGGCCTCCAGGCCAGGGTGAAAAATAAATTTTTAAATATGTTTCGAGTTTAATTTCGTTGATCATTACTGATTCTAATTCAACTAAATCATTTATAAATTTTATATAATCTTCCAATTTTGAATTTAAATAAAAATATTTCAATTCATTCGTTTTCAATTTCGCAATCAGTACACCATTTTTATGAAAATTCTCTTTAAAAAATATCTGATAGATTTGAATATCACCAAAGATCGATTTTCTTGGTGCAATATGAATTTGATTTTTATTAATCTTAAGATCATGAACAATCTTATCTATTATACTCGGTTCATTCCCAAGAAGTTTAAAACTCAAAATAAATATAAGTACATATTTTTGTTTTAACCACATTTCAAACTCACATCTTTTAACTCTGGATCTTTTTTAACCTTCTTAGAAAATTCATCTGTAAAAATTGCACATCCATTTGAGTCCATTATAATGTTTCCAAATTCATCAAGTTTAAAAATGTTTTGAGAATCATAAAGTCCAATGCTAACATACCTCAAGAGCATTTCTTGGGCGAAAAATCCACTCCTAAGCATTTTTGACATGTAAATATTAAAACCTCCATAATTCAAAAGTTGTCCCCCCATAGCACTTGGGCTGAAAAGACTGGCCTTACAAAAAAATTCTGGCATTAACTGAGCTAAAGTTGAAAAGTAATGCACTCCATATCTATATGCCTTCAGCTCATCTATTGCCCTAAGTTGATCATAATTTAATTTATCTGCATTTTTAGCTTTAGATATTTTTTTTCTTTGCTTATAGGTATCAATTATGGATTTATCTTTTTCAGATAAAATTCTGATTCTATCCTCAATGTCTGCTTTGATTTTTATCATTTTCTCTAATTGAACTTTTTTTGCTTTCTGATCTATAAGAATAGAAACTTTTGTTTTATTTTCTTCTAACATAATAAATTGGTTAACAGTATTCTTAAAATGTTCATCAGACTTATACTTATTTTGATATACTTCATCAATTTTTTCATATTCTTCGATTAGTTGCACACTTTCTCTTTGTTCATGAATGGCACAACTATGCTTTAATTCATGCACTAGCGCAATTAAAGCATATATTGGATCAATCACTAGTGAAAAATAGATTTTTTTATAAACTTTCCCATTATTGTATTCTTCAACTAATCCCATAGATTTATTATTGTCTTTCTTGGGATCAAGAATTTTTATCTCTCTTTGACTCTCAGGAGTGTCTTTATAAAAACACTCTAAAACCTCTTTGCCGATCTTACTCATCGAAATTATCTTTTCTAACTCTTTTACATATCCATTGGCCATTTGGAGATTATCCAACAGTCCTATTCTTTTATTATAATCATTATATTTACTAAAAAAATCAAATATCACCTTTTTCTGAGGAAATTCATTATAATCTACAGAGGAATTAAGTTGCTTTAAATCAACATCATTAATCAAACTCGTAAGTTGAGTAAGATCAGTAAAAAGAGTATTTAATTCTTTAAGATTATTTACCTTTTCAGAGGGAGAATATTTGATTAAGATTTGGCTAATCTCTTGTGCCTTTGTGACAATGTCCTGGTTCTGAGAATATTGGAATTGAATATTACATAATTTATTAGTAAGAATTTCAACAGTGTTATCATTTCTTTGTGGAACATTTGTGACTTGAGTACATATATTATTCAAATCAAAATAATCCTGAGTATTAGCGTCCATTGCTAAAAATTGGATCAAGAAAATAAGATACAAACTCTTCATACAGAGTAGAATAACCTAAGTTTAAATATTTCTATAGAGAAATGTATTTTTAAAAAAAAGATCAGATTAATCTTTATAAAGGTATTAATCGAAAAGAAACAATTTATTTTTCATATTTTCGAAAATATTATTTTCAACATTTTCATTTAGACGTATTTCGAAGAGAATGTCTGAAGTTAGTAGATATCGGGTCCTTTTAGTCACTTCATCAGCGAGTATTGAACTAAATTTCCCTCTCTTACTGAGCTGAAATATTGAATTCAATAAATCCTGGCCATTTGTGGTTAATGTTGTTGGATTTTGAACATAACTTGGTTTAAAATGAAGTGATTTATGAAATTCTTCTTTTAGAGCTTTAATCAATAACACTTGAGATTTATAGTTATAAGTAAATGGTCTGAGAGGATAAAAGGTATAGGTATCAACTTTTGAAGATAATTCATCTTCCCATTTTAATAAAATTTGTTCTAATGTTGGCCCTCCTAAACTCTTCCATTTTTTTGGAGCATATTCTTTTTTAAGATTTATCGTCGTTTCCCTAAGAGAAAGAAAAGTACTGACTATACTCTTTATCGGTATGAAAAATCGACCTTCGAACAGTTGATTATTAAAGCTATGAAGAACATAATCGTGAGCAAACCATTTAGAATCATCACCGATAGGCAGTTCATTTTTAAGAAATCTTTCGAGATAGACAATATTATTTACGACAGCAGTAACTGGATAAAAATCAAATAAACAAGGTACACCATCTTTTCCAGTCGTTTGTTGATATATTTTTCTTTGCTCCATCATTATATCAATAAAGTGCTCAAAGTTGGGGAGCTTATAAGTGAAATCAACATACTCACCATCTTTATTTGTTTTAACTATTTCTTTTTCTATACCTTTAACTTGATATAAATCAGCTATTTTCTTTAATGCAGGATGAAATCCCAAAACATCTAAAAAAATAGTATCTATCACTCCAATCCCAATATTCTGATATGCTCTGCGGGTGACAGTATAATGTTCATCTTCTTTGTTTAAGTCGACCTTAATATAATTTTCAAACTTTGGTTGTAAGACAGGTGCTTTTGCAAATATTTTCTTGCAAATACGCAGGAATTTATCACTTTTAAGAGCAGCATAAGAATTCGATAAAATTGATGAATAGATGATTAATATCATTAAGTTACGCATACTCTTTTATACCTCTTTATTTAGATCTCACGCTCCTGTTTTGAAATCATTATATATACAGTTAAGTTTTTTGACATTTTGCATCTTTGCGAGAACAAAAAAATAAACCAATATACTTAGATAAAAAATCTAAGGACGGCAATATGAATTCTAAAATTACTGTAAATAATCCACTAGGCATTCTTGCAATTGATCACCTAGAGTTTACTTGTGATGATTTAGGCAGCAAAACACGTGAACTTTTTTACACTTTTGGTTTTGAGAAGACATACGAACACAAACCAACCAATAGTGAATTATTTACACAGGGACAAGTTCGTTTTCTATTAACTGCCAATACTGATCCAAATTCTCACGCACGTAAGTATTTTCAAAGACATGGTGAGGGAGTATCTAAAATGTCGTTTCTTGTTGAAAATGCGGAATATGCCTTTACAGAAGCAATTAAAAGAGGCGCAAAGCAAGTTGAAGAACTAAAAATCATTGAAAGTGAGCATGGAACTTTCAAAAGAGCAGTTATACAAGGCTTTGGTGATGTAACCAATGAATTTATTGAAAGACCGGCCTCTTATTTTAGGCCGTGCTTTACAAAACTTGCTTCAGATTCTAATGCCAGACCTTTAAGCACTAGAGTGGCCAGAATTGACCACCTCACCAATAATGTTCCAAAGGGAGAGATGAAGAAATGGGTTGAATTTTATGAACGAGTATATGGCTTTAAGGTGACAAAATATTTTGATATAAAAGGGATCAAAACAGGTCTTCAATCTGAAGTTGTTCAGTTGGGGGATGGAACTGTCATCATACCAATTAATGAACCAGATGCAGAACAATCTAAGTCTCAAATCCAAGAATTTTTAGATCTTCATAAAGGCCCTGGGGTTCAGCATGTTGCCCTGACTACTTCAAACATCATTAATACTATTGGTGATTTACAAGATAGAGATATTCAATTTTTAGACATACCCCACACTTATTATGAAGACATATCTAAAAGAGGTATACATATTACAGAAGATGTAAATGTCTTGGAAGAAAGAAAGTTGCTTGTTGATGGTGATAAAGAAGGATATTTACTCCAAATATTTACGGAAACTTATATCGGTCCTCTCTTTTTCGAATTTATTCAAAGAAAGAATAATGATGGTTTTGGAGAGGGAAACTTTCAGGCATTATTTGATGCGATTGAAAGAGATCAATTGAAAAGAGGATATCTATAATTAAATAAATATTTCCAACAAGTTAGATATTTTATTCGTGTTGATCTTGAACTTCACTGATTTCAGCATATACTCCTTTAGCAAATTTTAATAGTCAGAAAAATCAAGTAATTAGAGGCTTTAGAATTTAATGTTATCTTCCGAGAAGTCTACTAATGATCTTTCCTAGGAGAAGTTATGCAAGAATCCATTGTTATTTTGGCCGACACAGTAGAAGCAAAAGAATATATTCGCTTTTTTGCCGAACATGGAATTATTGTTGAAGTTGGATCTTCAAAAGCAGAAATCGCTGCAGAAATGATTGAAGACCTTTTTGTTGAATGGGATATGGCCAGTAAGAACAATGTCATTGAATATAAGACTGTGCTATTTTACAAAGATCACGCTATTCCTAGACATATGTCACGTGTATCTAAAAATCCAATTGTAGTTTTAGATTTCATAATGAATAATGAAATCCCCCACTATTTTGATAAGGATTCTCTAATCTTTTTAAAAAAACATTTCACATTGGATATAAACAAAAAAATTCTAAGCATAGAAAAAATTGAAAAATCTCAGTTTCAAATTTTAAGAAATTGGTTTAAAACATACAATATATTTATTGATGAATCTCTAGTTATTAAGGACGCTGCTTGAGTCGAGTTTACATCACCTATGCCAAAAGAACTCCGATAGGAAAATACGGAGGACTTCTTTCAAACGTTAGACCTGATGATCTTCTTACATATTTAATCCAAGACTTTAAAAACCTGGCCACATTTGATTTAAAACTTATTGGTGATGTAATTGTCGGTTGTGCGAATCAGGCCGGAGAAGATAACAGAAATATAGCTAGAATGAGTAGTATCCTAGCAGGCCTTCCTTTTGAAATACCTGGAACAACAATTAATCGACTCTGTGGATCTTCTTTAGATGCCGTAATGGATTCCTATGCAAGAATTAAAAGTGGTCTCATAGACTGTGCAATTGTTGGTGGAGTTGAAAGTATGTCTCGGGCACCCCTTGTTTTGAGCAAATCAGAGCATGGCTTTAGTCGAAATCAGAAAATTTACGATACAACGATAGGTTGGAGATTTCCGAACAAATCTATGGAAAAAATTTTTCCACTCTTAGGCATGGGTGAAACTGCTGAGGAAGTGGCCAGACAGTTTAAAATTTCAAGAGAAGATCAGGACCAATTCGCTCTCCAGTCTCACCAAAAGGCCTTAAAAGCTCAAAGTTGTGGACTTTTTAAAAATGAAATTTTACCCATTAATATCGCTGAAAAAAATTCAAACACCATTATAGAAAACGATGAAGGACCTAGGACCGACACTTCACTTGAGAAACTTCAAAAACTCAGTCCAGTATTTAAAAATGATGGAAGTGTCACTGCTGGAAATTCCTCTAGTATCAATGATGGAGCAGCACTTTTATTTGTTGCAAGTGAAGATTTTGTTACTAAATACAACCTTACTCCCCTTTGTGAGATTACTGGAGCAGCAGTGGCCGGCGTTCATCCAAATATCATGGGAATTGGGCCTGTAGAAGCTGTAGAGAAATTAAAAAATAAGTTTTTTACCAGTACTTTTAAATTTGACCTCATAGAACTCAACGAGGCCTTTGCCTCTCAAAGTTTAGCATGTATTAGAGAGTTAGATTTAGACCCTACGACTGTTAATATTAATGGTGGGGCCATAGCCCTCGGACACCCACTTGGGGCGAGTGGTTCTAGAATTCTCACAACACTCATTCATAATCTTCTTAGAGATTCTTCTCAAAAAACTGGATTGGCCAGTATGTGCATTGGAGTTGGCCAGGGTATTGCACTTAGTATTCAAAAAATGTAAAAAAGACTTATGAAAAAATACAAATACATAGTTTCATCGTGTCTGTGTGGAATCAATTGTCGTTATGATGGTCAAAATAAATTGTCAGGAAAAGTGAAAAAACTAGTTGATGATGGACTGGCAATTGCTGTTTGTCCTGAAGAGTTAGGCGGACTTCAGACTCCCAGACCCCCTTCAGAGAATAGGCAGGGGAGATATTTCACAATTGATGGTGAAGATGTGACTGAACAATTTCAAAAAGGTGCTCAATTAGCAGCTCTTATAGCAAAAGAAAATATTTGTGATACGGCCATTCTCAAGAGTAAATCACCAATGTGTGGGATGGATAAAGTTTATGATGGAAACTTTTCTGGATCTTTAGTAGATGGTGATGGAGAATTTGTAAAAGAACTAAAGAAGCTTGGAATTACAATTGTGACAGAAGAAGACATCAAGTAAAATATATTGACTTGTGTGAGTAAAAAAAGGGCCCACATTCGTGGGTCCCTTCTTCATAACAATTAACAAAATTACTATAGAGATTAACCAATTAGCTTAAGAGCTGTTTGGCCAGTTACGTTTGCTTGTCCTAATACAGCTGAACCAGCTTCTTTCAAGATATTAAACTTCACGTTATCTGCAGTTGATGAAGCGTAGTCAGTGTCTCGAATTCTTGAATTTGCCTCAGAGAGGTTCTCACTTGTTACTTGCAGGTTATTGATTGTTGAAGTGAGTCTGTTTTGGATTGCTCCCAAAGTTGCTCTTTGTCCAGAGATACTTTGAATAGCACCATCTAAGCGCGCCAGACCGAACTGAGCATCTTCTTTTGTTCCAACAGAAACATCCCCTATTCCCATGTACTCAAGACCGGAATTAGTCAATTGAGCGTCATACTGTATTCGATCTTGAAAATCATCATTGTTGATTCCGATTTGAAAATCGTATTTATCTCCAGTACCATTGAGAAGTTTTCTACCATTGAATTCAGTTACCTGTGTAATTCTTTCAATTTCTTGTTTTAAATTCTGATACTCAAGATTTGTGAATTTTCTCTCTGTATCACCGAGTGTGTCTGAAGCTGCTTGAACAGAAAGTTCTCTAAGTCTTGTAAGAATAGAAGAAATTTCACCCAATCCACCTTCAGCAGTTTGGATAAGAGAAATACCATCAGAAGCGTTTCTCTCAGCTTGTTTTGTGCCTCTGATTTGTGCTTTCAATTTTTCAGAAATTGCCAAACCAGCAGCATCATCAGCAGCTCTTACGATTCTTGTACCAGACGATAACTTACCCAGCGTACTTTGCTGCTCAGTAGAAGTCTTTCCAAGAGATCGTTGGGCGGCCAATGAAGTTACATTGGTGTTGATTCGTAAACCCATCGAATCCTCCTTGGTTAATCTGCCTCTTTCTGAGACTCAACCCTCCATAAGGATGATAAGCTTACTGCTAGTTCGGTTAATATTGACCCACGCAGACTTTGACATCTGCTAGCAATATATCGACTAGTTTTTTAAGTAACTTATCCACAATTAACTGAGTGGAATATTTTGCCTCTTGCAATTATTCCGACAACATTAGTCTGATTTGTTTTTCTCAGATTATATAGTGAAAATCCGAAGAATATTACGATGAAAAGACCAGTTGTAATCGTACATCCACTTACTGACACACTCAGTAACCTTTTAGAAGCAACACGAGCAATTGCTGAAGAGGAGAACTATGAAATTTTTGAGGTTGAAGATTTAGTAGAGATCAATCAGCTTCTTCCTACATTGGGGCCTTCACTTACATTCATGGCCACTCCAAAAAAATGTGCTCAGACCTTACTTGCAAATACAAAATTTTTGAAAAAATCGTCATCAAAAATAATATTGATTTCAAATAAAAAATTACCACCAAAAACATTAGAAAAACTAACAAAATTAGGTCTTACGGAGTTTATTCAAGAACCGGTTGCGCCAAAAACATTGTTGTACAAGTTAAAACTTCAAATTAGATCTCTTCCTTTTGGTGAAAATAATGATGATGAAGAGGAAGAAGTTAGATCATTTAAAGCAGAAAAAAATCAAAATACAATTTCAAACGATGAAGCTCAAAGAGTTGAAAAAGGCATTTTAACAGGTAGTGAAGACGAAGGTATACACGACAAGACAAAGGATAAAAAAACTCAACTTGTTTTTGATAAAAGTGAAACTGAAGAAGAAGAAAAAGAAAAAAGTAATTTAAATAAAATTGATAACTTTTATAGAAACAAAGATAAAAAAGATACCAAACTTGAATTTGGAGAAGAAAATACCAACAATACAAAAGAACGTTTTGATGACTCCCATTTAGAAGCTTACTACAAGACTCAAAGAGATACTGGTGGCATTACCCTAGAATTCGAAAAAGAAAAAAAGAAAAATAGCAATCAAGGACCTGTTGATTATTCAAAAGATGATATGATGGCCAAGGCCATTGAAGAAATCAAATTACAAATGCAAAATGAAGGAAAACTTTCAAATTCCGGTGATAATTTAGATGACCATAAGGATAATGAATTGCGATCAAAAAAAGATTCGCAAGAACTTATTTTGGAAAATGAAAAAAATAATAAAAAAGAAATAAATGCTCAAGAATTTGACCTATTTGATGAAGATAAAAAAGATCTTAGTTCCAAATTAGCTTTAGAAGAAGGGAAAAATAAATCGAAAAACAAAGATAAAGCAGAAGAATTAGAATTAACTGACGAGGAAAAAAGTTTAACAAAATTGGAATTAGAAAATGCTAGATTAAAAGAGAAAAAAGAAGCTAGTGATAAGCTTGAACTTACTAATGATCTAGAAAAAAATAAAGATAAGAAAAATTTAGACAATCTTGAATTATCAGATGAAAAAAAGAAAAATAAATCAGACTTAGAAAAGCTCCAGTTAGATGATGAAAAAAGACGAAAAGAAAAAGAAACTCATGAATTAGATTTGATAAATGATATTGAAAAGGACTTAGAAAAAGCACAAGCTCAGTTGAATTTTGAAGATGAAAAAGGTCAAAAAGATGTAGATGCGTTAGAAATTGAAGATGCAAGCAAAAAAAATAAAAAAGACAAAACAGCTGAATTAATATTGCAAGACGAGCATGCCAAAAAAAGAAATGACAAAAATGAATTAGATTTAACCGATGAAAATTCTTCTAAAAATAAGCATGAGTCCCACTTAAAACTAGATGATGGTGAAAATAAGAAAAAAAATGATCTTGAGAATAAGTTAAAGTTAGAAGAAAGTGAGAAAAAAAAGTCAGAAAAGGATAAAGATAAAGACAAAGGAAAACTAAATCAAAGAGAAGTACAAAATACCCAGATAAAACTTTCAGAAGACAAAAAAGAAAACAAGAAGAATGATATTAAAAACGATAAACTTGAAAATCGTATGGTTGGAAAAACACAAAAAGGTCTTGAGTTAGAGGATGCTGATGGGAAAAAAATTGGAAAAGGAAACGTAGAGCATATTCAAACGCATTATGGGAGAAAATCAGATAAAAAAAATCCTTTTTATGATTGGGATATGAAAAAAGAAAAATCGCAGACATTAAATTATAAAGATGATCAGAAGAAAAAAGAAAGTGATTTCCAATTAGACAAAAAAGAAAGAAAAGATTTAGGTGAGCAAACGATCGATTATGAAAAAATGAAAAAAGAGTTTGAAAGTCTAAATATTGCACAAGCTGGAAAAAAACGTCAGAGCGATTTTCAAGATGAGTCGAATATAGATAATGAAATAAAAGGACATTTTGAAGTATTTGACGAACCTGTTGCTGATTTAGAGGTTGAAGAAAATGGAGAAGCGAAAGAGTCTACCGCAGAATCAGAAACTGTTTTCGAACCGGAGACCAGAGGATTAGAATATGCTGTTAAAGTTTTAAATCTCTATTATAAAAAAGATCTAAAAGAACATGAACTATTTAAATTTGTTCAACAATCCGTTTATGACGAATCTCGTGGAGTAACAACTTTTTTTGAAAAAGTTGATGATGAGAAAGAGCCTTTTATTGAACTTTTTAATGGCCATACAAGTATGGCCCATTTCCTGACAAACGAAAATAAATTTGCCTGGTGGTCAAAAATGAGGGACGAGAATTATGATAAATGGATTTCCTACAATCTTCCAAAGTGGAAAGATGAAACTTTTCAGGAAGTAAACAATAAATTCTTTTATCCTTATGTAGAAGGAAATAAAATCATCGGTTTTTCTGTCGTAGACTTTGAGAAGATCGTGATGAAAAAAGATGCAAATAAAATTGAAGTCATACTTGAAACAGCTAGAGGTGTTTATCTTGAACATTTAAGGCTTAAAGGGATTGAAGGCTCGTACGAGGCCGAGAATAAAGAAAAGAAAGAAGAAAAAAAGAAAAAAGGATTTATAGGTAAATTATTTGGAAGGGCCAGCTAATGTCTAAAAAAAGTTACTTTCATATCGAACTTGAACATTTGAAAAATGAAAATCTTTTTCCATTTCACATATATGTATTCAATCCCCAAAGTAAAACATATTCAGCTTTTTTATATGGAAATTCCCCTTTAGACGAAGAAAAAAAGGAATTTTTAGAGTTTATTGTTTCAAAAGGTGGAAAAATAGCGATTGAAAGAAAACAGAAAAAGACGTTTTTAAAAAATATGGATTACGAAGAAGAAGATATTCCTTCTTTACAAGAGCCAGAAGAACATCCTTACGAAAGAAATGCTAATATGTACAAAGCTCTCATCAAGCAAAGAGATGAAAGAGATGGTTTTTTTCATTATGATTTAAAAATTGCTCATGCCATAGAAGAGGATAATTTTACAGAGATAATTTCAAGAGTTCATGATGAAGTGATGTGTTTTAGTGTTAAGGTGTCAGATACAGTTTCCTTGGCGATGGCGTTATGTGAGAAGCTGATGACTGAAGATACACCTACGAATAGAATTGTTGCACTTGCATATATGCTTGCCAAGATTAACAAACTCAATGATGAGAAAACATTAAGTGATATAATAGTAGCATCTTTTCTTCATCATATTGGTTTAACACAGTTAGAATTAAGCCTTGGAAATAAACCTATCCACTCTCAAGATGATAAGACAAAGAAGGATTACAGAAAACATCCTGGTTTATCTCAACATTTAGTTCGAAAAAGTGGTTTAAATCTGTCAAATTCTGCCCTACAGGCGATTTCACAACATCATGAAAGATTTGATGGATCTGGATACCCGAGTGAATTAAAAGGTGAACATATTGAAAGTGCTGCATTGTTTGTAGGTTCAATTTCACATATTTTCGATTTTGCTTCTGGTAGAGTTGTTGATCAAAAATATCCGATAAAAAATATCATTAAAAAATTCAAAAATAAAGACTTTACCCCTGGACTTGAATTCGAGTTTGGCGATAAAATATTAGAAAGCATTGAAAATATTATGAATACAGATAACAATTCAAACGCTGCTTAACCTTAAGGGAGAACAAAATGGGTCTGAAAGCTGACATGAAAATCCTTGTAGTTGACGACATGGCCACTATGAGAAAAATCATCAAGAATATGTTAACACAAATCGGTTTTACAAAAATTGAACAAGCAGATGATGGAGCTACTGCATGGCCTATGATTCAAGAAGCAAAAAGTTCAGGTGAACCTTATGAGTTTATTGTATCTGACTGGAACATGCCACAAATGACAGGATTAGAACTTTTAGAAAAACTACGTTCATCAGATGAATATAAAACTCTCCCTTTTCTTATGATTACAGCTGAAGCAGAACAAGGAAACGTGGTTATTGCAGTTAAAGCAGGCGTGAGTAACTTCATTGTGAAACCATTTTCAGCACAAGTTTTAAAAGAAAAAATTGATAAGATTTTTAATAAATAAGGTTTTAATATGTCAATGTTAGATGATCCTTCAATGAGGGAAATTATAGATGACTTCTGTGATGAAACAAATGAACTTTTGGATAAACTCGAAGTCACACTAGAGACAATTGAGGATGATCTATCTACTGCTCACGAAGGTTTAGAAACATTTGGACAAATCATTGACAGAATCATGGGGGCAGCGAGATCTATACAGGCCGAAGAAATTGGTACTTTCTGTGAACTTGGTAAAGTTATTGGCTACAAATCCAGTCAGGCCAGTGATGATGAACCACTTATATCAGTTGTGGTTGCGGTTCTATTTGACGCAGTAGATTTATTGAGAAAAATGGTCAAGTCTCTTGAAACAAAGAATAAGGACATACTTGCGCATTTAAATACTCAGGCCTTCGCAACTCGTCTCAAATGGTTGAAAGAAAAGTTTAAAGATATTGAAAGATCTTCGGTAAGTTATGATAAGGAACAGAAACAAGAACTAGATCAATCATCAATTGATGATTTGATGGCAAGTTTAGGCCTATAGATAAAAGAGGAAGTAATGAGTTCGAACAAAAATTTTATAGAGTTTTCAAGGCCTTTTATTGAAGCTGCCAAAAATGTGTTTGAAACAATGGTCTTTACTAAGTTGGATGCTCAAAAACCTGGGCTCAAAAAAAATAATATTTCAATGGGTGATGTTTCCGCGGTATTAGGACTTACAGGTGAAGTAAAGATGCCAGATCGAGAATCCAATTACAAAGCGATGCTCGTTCTTTCTTGGCCTTATGATACATATTTTAAGGTGGCCTCTGCAATGTTAATGGATACATTTACTGAATACAATGAAGAGATTGCAGATGTTGGTGGTGAAATTTCAAATATGATTATGGGAAATGCAAAAAGAGACCTTGCTGAACTTGGTTACACTTCAAATATGGCCATTCCTTCAATGGTAGAAGGTGCGGGACATACTTTAAAATACCCTGAAGGGACTACGGTTATTGTTATTCCAATTACGTCTGCTCATGGCCCATTTTACATGGAGCTTTGCTACAGAGAAGATTAAAGAATGAATTTCTTTTTTCATTTTCTAATATTTTTGATTTTTTCAAATCAAATTTTATCAAAAACCTTAGATGATTTAAGTGAACAGATTCTTCTAAAACAGCAAACAACGGCCCTGCTTTCTTTAAACATTGCCTTTGAAGATAATAGTGATAAAAAAATTATTCCCGGAAATTTTGTTTTCTCAAAAACAAAAAAATCTAATGGTCCCTCAATTCTTGGAATGGTTTTTTCCAAAGGAAAGGATTATATTTGTAATCTACTTCTCAACGATGATGATTTAAGAAATTTTTATCAAACTTTTATTTACTTTATGAGAGATGAAAACAATAACAAGAGAAATCTTAAAAATGTATTTGAAATTGGTTCCTCCTCACAATTTAAAAATATTATCGCCTGTAAAGTAAAAGAAAATCGGTACGCTGGAGTACAAAAGATTTTTGAAATTGAAGCGATTCGTTCGTTTTCAGATTTAAGTCAGATGAATGTTTACAGTTTTAAAATGCCAGCGATTAAAAATATCAACGATGATTCAGTTATTTCAGGGCCAATTCTCATTATTAAAGAAAATGATGCTAAGAAACTTAGAGATGCTTTAAAAAATTATCTCTTAGGAAATTAGTTTCTTCGCAAAATAATTCTCTTTGTTAAAAAGTTCCAAGAACAAACATTTTCTTTTCTTCGGTATTTGGTAAATCATTTTTATTAATATATTCATCACCGGAATTTCTTGGCATAAGTTCATGAGTTTCTTGTAGACTGTTTTTAGAATAACCTAAAGAACTAAAAAAAGCTTTTAATAGATTGAGATGCATATCATTTACAGCTTCATTATACCGGTCAACAAAAACAGACTTAAATAAAAACTCAATTTCAGACTGACATTGTTTTTCTGAAGCTAAATAATGTACATTATCATATAGGCCAGATAAATATCCCTATTATTCAAAAATTTTTCAATTTCTTTTTGGACTTCACAATCTAGTCGAACTGTTTAGAATTCAGTGAAAGGTAAATCACTTCTCCCCTTCCAAATATTAAGAGCTAAATCTAAATGCTCAAAATTTCCTGAAGATTTATTTGTTTCAGTATTCTCTACGAGATTCTTGTTTTTTGATTTCTTGTTATTTTTTGATTTTTTCTCTTCTCTTATATCGATTTGTGCGTAAGTAAGCAACTCTCCATTTTGCCTTTTGCCAAAATCAAGATTATACATCTTCGTCCACGTTCCTGTGTTAATAAAAATAGTTCCATCTAAGTTCGACCTGAAAATAGGATCATGAGTATGCCCTACAATAAGTGCTTTCACATCATCTCTTTTTTGAAAAAACTCCCCGGTTAGTTCTTCATAATCCTGAAAAAGTTCTAATTCATTTGAAGCATTGGCCATTAAATTTTTAAAATTCTTATCTTGACGAAAATAATAAATAAATCGAACCATTACAAAATAATAACAAGTACTAAAAATAAACCGAATGGTAAAAAGTGTGTCATGTATAAGTCCATCTACTAAGAATTTTTTAATCGGTCTTACCGCATTTATAAAATGCCTCTCTTCTTTAAATTTATTGATGACTCTTGTCACATAGTACGATCCCCATGGAGGTAAAAAATACTGATTCCCCTTTTCGTCTTGGACTATTGATTCTTTAACATGAAACTGGTGGGCGATTTCATATTCATGACCGTGTTTAACAATGATTCCATTGACAGGAATATATTCGCCATCTTCTGATAGTCTTATCGTAATATTTTTTTTTGCATCTTCACTAAAGCTATTTAAAAAGTGAGTTTGAAGTCCTTCAAACACAAATTCAGCGTCATGATTGCCAATGATATAGACAACTTTCTTTTTCTTTTTTGAAATGAAATTATTCAATGCTTCAAATACTTCATGATGCGCATTCATTATAAGTTTTAATTTCTCTAATGCCGCCTTTTCACTCCAAAATTCATCATCAAAATATTCAACAAAAGGTACGGCCAAGAAGTCTAAAAAATCACCATTGATAATGAGCTCTACCTCTCGGTCTGCATACTCGTCTTCACTAAAATAGGCCAAAAACTCAACGAGCTCTTGATCGGATGTAAAATCTTCTAAATGATTTCTTCTCCCATCTACATAGGTTCCCGCACCTAAATGGATATCTGAAATCACAATGATCGTTTTCTTTACATTATTTTTTTGGAGGAATCTCATAAGCCTTCTTTCCTAACATTAACTTTACATCTTGAAAAGGTGGAGATAATGGAATGAATCTCAAATCATATCCCGGCCTATATTCCAGATCTATACTTTTATCTTTTTGAGGAGGAATCATCATATGTCCAAGAATTTCACTATTATTGCGTTCAATCCTTGCTCTTATAGGGCCTAGAGTCTTGTTTCTCACGATGAGACCTGGGTTTTTCTGTCCCTTATTTGGAGAAACAACTTTAACGCTATGATCATACATTGTGATCACAAAGGAATTTGACTTCTCCAAACCCAAAGCAAAGTTTGTTAAAACGACGAAAAGAAAAAAGCTTTTAAATTTCCACTTCATGATGCACCTCATATTTATTATAACTGCTCGGATTTTAAGGTGAAAATCATGGAAGTCTTTTCCTGCACTGACATAAATTATTGGCAAGTGGATAAAAGAGGCCTTTTGTTCCATTTTCAAAAATGCTTGTTAATTCAGATAGTTAAAAAATAATTGAGTCTACTACCCAAATTTTTCCCGATTTGGACTTAAAATAACTTCTAAGTCATGAATTTTTTTAAATTGATGAGGGATTTTGGCCGATAAAGGTACTGTGATGAAGAGGGTGAAATTTAAAACTATTTTTATCTTGAGTATTGCGATCTTGTTTATTGATTCGTGTGTACCTAGTGGTGGAAATAAAACATCAAGAAGTTCTTCAAAAAATAATTCAATTAATGAGTCAACTCCAACTACGAATTCTCAACTTCCAATACCGACATCAAGCAATAAGGACATTTTTTGGTCAAATTCTGCAAACGTTGTTTCTAGAGCGACCAGACTTACCGTGATTACTTCGAACCTTGATATTTTATTTTTAAATGGTGGAGGTCTGAGTAATTATTTAGCAGGTGTACTAGATGGTTCAACACAAAAAGTTAGTGAACAATCTTTCTGTATTGCGATTAGATTTTCAGGGATCAATGAAGAATTAAGAGTTAAAGCAAGTGTTGTTGAAACTCAAGCAGATCAGTTTCCGGGAGACAATGTTGACACTGCTATTAGATCTTTTCAAGTCGATCTGGCCAATAGTTCAATGAATAATTCATCATGTTCATCTCTAAACTCACCTTTTGCTCCGAGATACTCGCCAAGTGAATTATGTACAACGTGCGATGGAGTCATATTATCTAGTACTATTCAGATATTCATAAACAATAATACTGCTGATAATAAAAAAATCTCCAGTGATTCACTCTTTTTAAACTTAGACTATCAGTCGACTACGACAAATAATCCAGGAGAAAGTGGACTCCCAACAAATACTTGTACCAATAGTAGTTGTAAAGCTCTAGGCCAGGGTTATGATTGTTGTATTGGAGGAACTCAGTGCGCAGTAGATTTGTCAATAAAGGAAGAATACAAAGATGAATTTCAATGTTGGGATACTTACAATAATAGTGGAAGTTCCTTAGTTAATTGTCCAGGAGGAAGTAAGGCACAATATAATATCATTGAAAGTGCTTATGGGGCAATGTTCACAAAAGTTCAACAAAATGCTTCTTACAAATTAGATTACGAACAGTACTACAATATTTGCCCCAATATTGCTCACATACCAGTGAACACAGAGTCAGAAGAAGATCTTAACCAAGTCGATGCTGCAAATTTTGAACTCCAAAAAAATAAATATCTATGTTTGCAAGGATATGAATCAACTCCACAAGATCTTTCTAAATGTTGCGACACTGGTACATGCACCTCTACAGATTATACCTCAACACTTTTACAAGTTTGGAGAGATTGTGGGTGTGATGCGAGTCCATTTCCTACAGATGTGTCAGAAGAATCACAGGCAAAATGCTCATTTTTAACGTTGATTGCCACTAAAGATTCCAATCAAAATATAATTTCAGTCAAATGTTCTGCCCCAAATATAAATGAAGAAGTTCCACCCTTTGAAGAGAGAAATGTTTCTGTGCCTTCGCGTTCAGTTCCACATATTCTTTTCGGAGTTGATGCTTCAGGAGAAAATACCGAACGCTTTGATACTTTAGACAATATGAGAGTCGCCAATAAAACTCAAGAAGGTGTGGCATTTTCATATCTTGATGCCAACAAAACAATTCCTCTATCCCAGAATGAGGCCAATATGAACCAAGTTTTAGGTTCAATGTCGGTTGATCTCTCAGGTTCACGTCCAGCAAAAGTAATAAAAGGATTAGAAATCGGTCAGTCCTATATTGTAATGGCCACCACTGGATATTTAACACCTTGTCCAGAGTGTTCAAATGACTCTTGGTTCGATAATTTTTATTCTCATCCACCAACATCTAACGGGATAGGATTAACCGCTTACGGATATACAACAAATAGAAATCAAAATTCAACGAATATCACTCAGGGAAATTATGAAGACACAATTTTTGGTCGAGCTTGTTGGCTTCCACCAACTATGATTCCCTATTCTCACCAGCAAAAAGATACCCCTGAGGAACAGAGAAGGTCGAGACTAAAAACGCAAGCTTCTTTTTATGTTAACGGATATCAAAGGGACTGGTGGGGTTTTAACAAAGGTGCTCTAATTGGTTCTTTTAATGGTGTAAACTGGTTTGCAATTGGCAAGGCCAGAAGAATAGTCGCAACTTCCAAACGACTATACTTGGCCTTAAATAATCCACTTGGTGATCTGGCCGACCCGACTACGCATGGGGCATACATTGTTGTTGATGCCGGAGTAGAGTCAGCGGCCCTATTTGACTTTAACCCCGAACTTGACCTTGAACATCCTGAACAAAACCAAGCAGCTAGCTGTCAATACTATCATCAATGTGAAGTAGACTCAGATTGTATTACTAAATTGGGTTGGGAGTATATGTGTGCTGATGTTACGAATATGCAGACTCAATGGCCAGTTTTTGATGAAGATGCAAATGAACTAAAAAATCCAGGATCAGGCGATCAAAAAATTACGGTGGGATCAATATTAGCAGCTGGATTTAATGGAACTCCAAAGCGTTGTGTATACAGAGGTAGGGGTGCGATTTGTTCTCCTAATTATGGAAATATTTCAAATACAATCCTCAGAAAAAATCTGACTTGTGCTCCAAACTTTTATTGCCAGAAATTAACATCTAGTACCAATCCGGTTTCAAAATTTAATTCTGAATTGGCCAGACTCTCGACCAATGTTGGAACCATTCTTTTTGGCCAGGAAGCTGATGTACTAGGTAGACCTAAGAATTATATTCAGGCTAATAAAGCATTGCCCAACGAGGCCATAGAAAATATTGCCCAAAATTTTTCACATCTTGGTTTTACGAGTGACACGATTGGTTTTTGTACTCCAGGAAGACAACTTGGACTGAGTTCACAATTACAATCTCATCAATCTGAAGAAACGCTTGGCCGAACCGATTATATTTCGCAAATTGGAGGATGTGACTCTGGTGCAACTGGAGATGCAAGAGTTTACACATGTCCTTTAATTGATGATGATGGAAACTATGTTTTGAATGATATTACATTTACAAATGATCAAAAACAAAAGCTTCACAGACAAAATTCTTGTGGAGGAGAAAGTGTAAGTACATATACAGCAGAAAATACATTTGCTGAAATTGAAGCTGATCGTATTTTTAGCATTTCTTATCTAAACACACCTACCCTGGCCAGAGATGCTTGTCTAAGAAGACCCGGAAGTGTTTGTCAAACTGATTTAGACTGTTCGGTCAGCTCTCTTCATAAAGATATAGCAGATGGTAATAATGACCTTGATTTTTTTGGAGGTACTTTTGCGGAGAGAAATTACTGGAGAGAAAAACTTATCTGTGGCCAATCTCAGGAAAACCCTTCTTTAAATGCTCCAAGTTTTGATAGTTTTGACATGACAAAAAACAAATGTTGTATGCCTTTAGGTAATGAACTCACGATGTATACAGAGTTTAGAAGACTTACAGGTGATCCTGAATTTATTAAAGGACAAAAGGATGAAGATAGAATATTAGATGTTAATCTTTTTTCATTTTTAGACCCAAATGGTGTGGGAAGATATTCTCGCTACAGTATTGTCTACCCACTTGGAGTTCCAACTGGGTATTCATCTACAGATTTTACAGTTCCGTATAATGAAGAGCCAAAGCTTGAAAGAGGTTCAACTCCCACAAAATTGAAAACACCCAGACCATTTCAATGGAAAACTTTTCATGACACTGGTAAGAAAACATGTTGTGGAGGAGGATGGATTCGACAATTTTCAGACGGCGGGCATGATTGGAAAGTTACAAATAGATTACAAATCCCTATCAGAAGCTTTCAATGTTTGGGATATCTTTCGGAAGACTCCTTAGAATTACAAACAGGTATAACTAAACCAAATTTTGATATGTATCATAATTTAGGACTATCATGTGCTGATCCAGTGAATGGAGGTTGTTCACAAGTCGAAATGGGTAATAGTGAAGAAAATATAGTTTTACCACAAGATATTAATGATATGATACCTGGCACAGTGGATAATGATGGCAATGTTACTCTCGATATGTCTGATTTTGATGATGAAAAAGGGCAATTTAAACTTACTAATCCACTTGCTCCAAGTAGTTTAATTACACCACCTCTACCTAGGTTTTATGCAACCCTTAAAGAATATAGTGAAAACTGGCCAGCATATCCTGTATTTATTCCAACTGGAGATATACAAGATACCACTGAAAACGAAGAAGGTTGCGTTGGCCGTGGCAGAGGAATTTGTGATACAATCGGAGTATCTTACTATCTTCCGCCATATATAAATAGAGACAATCTTATAGAAGTTGAAATTACTTTCAAAGGTGGGAAAAACGATGATAAGCAAGTTAGAGTTATTCGCTCTGGAAATTTAAAATCTTTTTGCCAGGTTCAAAGAAATGACGATTGCGCTCCTCTTTATCAACCTGGTTCAAATGCTGTTGTCAATGATATGAAGACAGTCATTTATAATCCTGCATGTATTTTGGGAAACTCCGAGCTGGGGACACTTCCAGAAAACGTAACTCAAACAGGAGATACAGATGCGTCGGGAGCTTGTATTCAGAACCATACTTCAGGAGATATTTTACATATCAAAGCACTTCTTAGAAATGACCCCACTGTATCCACTGAATCGACAGGAACTTCCACAGATGTTGAGGACTGGTCAAGTGCCAGAATCAAGATTAAATTTAAACCAATGACAGTAGGACTTTATCCAGGAAACGATCTCTATTACTTAACTAAGCTAGGAAGATTAGAATTATTAGGAATTCCGCAGATCTACTATGAGCCACTCTATTGTGCCACAAGGCCAGATAAACTTATTGAGGGAATTTTCAAAGAAACAACCCGTTCTGCCATTGAGCCAGTGGCCGCCAATTATGTTTCAAGCACTTTTGGAGGTCGATCACTGGGTCAGATTTATGAACCTAAAAACAACCAGATTGCAGCAGGAAAAGATATATCTAATCCACAACAAAAAATAGTCTACCAAGATCAAATTTCAATTGACCCTATATTTTCTCCAGACAAGTTTAACTGCTGTGTGGAATTAGGAAAAACTACAAGTGACCCTGATAAGTGTTGTTCTCAATACGCTATTCCAACAGAAAGTACAAATCTTTATAAGTGTATGCTTCCTACAGGAACGGACATGCATGTTTATTTTAATAAGTTTGTCTCCTCAGAAGGTACAAATGAAGAAATCACTGATGGTAAATTAGAAGATGAGGATTTCATACCAGAGACTGGGGAGTTGAAAAATACAAACACTGTCAAAAATAAACTCATCTCATTAGGCAGTGTTTATTGTCCAACAGGTGTAGTGCGAACTGGTGGAATTGCAGGCCCTTATCTTCCAGAGCCTACGACAACTAGTGATTTTAAAATGTGGCTATTTGCCGATAGTCAATATGATTATGATGATAAAAATGAGTTTGGAGCGGCCAATTATGATATCGGTTTCAAATGGAATCATCATTACTATTGTGGCCAATAAGAAAATTAAATTTTAAAATAAATTCATGAAGAAACTGATCATATTCATTTTTTTATTAAATTCTAAAACACTTTTTTCACAAGCTGTTCCTACAGAGGCCCTACCAGGTTGCCCACTATTTTCATTTTGTAATGAAAAAGCAGGTCAAATCAATCAATCTTGGGATGATGAAATTCAGGCAATAGATCAACTTAAGCTTAAAGATATCTCAAGAATTTCCCGTATCAGAGATAAGGTTTTAAAATGGGGTTTCCCCTTTGAAACCTGGTCAAAAGATATCGTACCCGATCAAATTTCATGGACATCACACTGTATCAATCACAAAAATAAAAAGGCCTTCACAAACCTAACCTTTCTCAAGAACATAAATCAATTACCTGAAGGTGTTTTTCTAGATCGAATGCTTTTGCTCAATGGAGATAAAATCAATCATTATTACAGGCCTCGTGATGAATTTCCAGTTTATTTCGATAAAAACGGGCCGTATTATATTAAAGAATATAATGGAATTTACTTATATTACCTTTTAGAAAAAAGTGGAAATATTAAAATTGTTCCACCTCCCTATAAGGAAAGAATTAAATCACAAAAAGTCATTTGCCCAAATGTGCTCATCGAAAATGCAAAAAAAGATGCATTCTTAACCTACTTTTATAGAATTACTTCTTGTCGAAAAATATGGAACTACTCTACTCAAACCTACCATACCATTTTGCTCGGCCAACGTTGTTATAATTAGAACTCTGTTGAGTCCACTTTAAAGTTGAAAAAGATTACACCGATAAGAGAAAGGCAAGGAGCGCTTATGTCTAGATGTATAAAAATATCTTTTCTATTCTTTTTATCAAGCTGTGCTAGCAACTATATGCCTGAGAGTTTTGCTGAAAAGTTGGCCAGGCTAGAAGTTAATATGGCCAATACAAATCGAGTTCCTCAATTTTCAGTGACTAAGGACCAAAATTCAAATATTGCCAAGAGGACTATTGCATCTGTAGATAAAAATACAAGTAACGAATACTCAAATAGAACTTTATATTTTTTAACTCTTTTAGATCAATATCAGCAATTAGGTGCTTACTCTCAACAAAACATCGCTGAAATTCGACATTGTCCAAATTTTCATACATTTTACTATAATAAAAAAAATATCATTCAGCCTAAACAATCAATAGATTTTGAAAAAATTGTTACTCAATCTGATTATGAAAATCGTCCTATTTACAACCTTCCACTCTCCCAACAAGAGAGCTTTCCAACAGTTAAGGACATCATTAGCAGAAAAGAACTGTCCAAAGAAGAAAAAGTTTCAACTCTCAAAAAAGGAATTGAAATACATATTAGTAAAGTTCACAGTGAGTTAAATGAACTTTGTGAGCATGGAAATAGTATTAATTACTATATATTCGAAAACTTAGTTGCACATCACCAAACAGGTGAAGTTATAAATAATCATGATGGGATGAATATACTGTTAAAAACTACATTAGTTTCTAACATGGCCCTATTGAAATCACTGAGAAACTCTTCAACTTCTAGATCTCCAGCATCCGCCATTGCAGAAAATTCTTTTGAGTCTGCAACTCTAGAGCGCCTTAAAGCTGAGTGGGCCAATAGCTATATTCAGTCGATCAAATAGTTAATAAACGTAAAGATGATTTCGACCTGTTATATAGGCCATATGTTTTCCACTGACAGAGAATTCACCAAAAATAGCAGATTGAGAATTACCTGGTCTTGTAATGTCTAAAATCTTCAAGTTTTCTGGTGATAAGAGGAGAACTTTATCATTCACCGTTCCAACGAGTAGATTACCTTGCCAAAAACTTAAATCTGTTACATTATTCTGACTTACTTTTTGCTCACTAATTGTTTGATAATCTTTATTCATTAAAACAACGAGTCCATCAACTGTCCCGAAATACATCTTCTCATCTTTAATTATTGGAGATCTTGAAAATTTATAAGGCAATTTTTGAATTGTTTTTCCCGTCTTTGTATCTAAAATAGTCATACTCTGACCATGCCCACCAGTGATTAAAACATTATTAAATTGAACAAGATAGGAGTCCACATCTAAAAATTTACCAACTTCGCTGATTTGCTTTTCCCATACAGGTATTCCCTCTTCAATTGAAAAAGATAAGACATATCCATCTGCAAATCCAACATATAACTTGTCTTCAATGACCACAGGTCTAGATGCTCCTTGTAATGTTGTAAGATAAGGAACTGATCTTTTGTAGGCCCAAAGAATTTTACCTGTCTCAACATCTAAACAATAAACCTTATGATTTCTCAATTGGAGAAAAAGTCTTCCCTTATATATAGTTGCATTTGATTCAATTGGTGCATCAAGGTCTACAGCATAATTGAGTTCTCCGCTAGAACGGTGACGTGAAATTAGCCTCCCCCCAATAGTTCCATATATAACAAAATCCTTATAACTGATTGGCCCGTTCGATAAATGTGACTTATCTTTTTTTTCCCAAATAATTCTTCCATTATTTATGTCGTAGGCCCTAAAAATAGAGGTATGATCTCCCAAAAAAAGCATTCGGTCTGTCACTAGTGGAGACTGGAGGGCCACAGGGTAATTGTGTGTTTCTCCTATTAGAAATTCATTCAAATCTTTAATCCAAATAGGATTAAAATAAGAACGTTTTGAAACTGAATTTTTAGGATTATCAGGTTTAAGTTTACTAGCAATTTCTTCAACTGTTGCACATGAACAAATTAAAACCAAGCTCAGAAATAGAAGAGATTTCATTAAGTTCCTCTTTAGATTTTTTTAATTAAAATTTTTGCATACTTTGCTTCCTCTTCCGTAGGAAACTCTTTTAAAAGATAGTCAAGATTAAGTTTGGCCTTCTCCTTATCCCCTTTATCCAAGTAAAGTCTGCCTAAATCGAAATATCTTTTAGATTCAAGTAACTTAGTTTTTGACAAAGACATCCCCTCTAATGTGCTTATGGCCTTATCTATTTCACCGATATTTTCAAAAAGGACTGCCTTCCTTGAGTTGATTAGATAAGTTAAATAAGAATTTGAAGTCTTAAGTTTGGAAATTTTTTCTAAAATTTCAAGTGCAATTGGATATTTTTCTTTTTCCATCAATAGGTCTACTGTCTTTATTCCTGTTGCGAAAATTAAATTCGTCCCTTTAGCACTATCAAGTAATTTTAGAAACTCTTCCTTCAGTTGTTCATCTTTGATTTTTTCATCATATTTGGACAATACATCTTTTTCAAAAGTATAAACAACTTTACTAACATCATCGAAAAGATTTCTTTTACTTTCACTATAAACGGCCAGAGCAACCAAACCTACAACGGCGGCAACGATTACACTTATAATAACGGGCTTATGTTTAGCAACAAAACTTCCTAATTCAGTTTGTTCTAAAACTTCATCAATTCCTCTATTAGGTGCGGAAACATTGCTCGTGGTTTTCGAATTCATTAACGGTCCTTTATTACACGCTTTGTCATACAAATTAATATCCTCAGTTTAGAAATCTTAAGTCAAGTTGTCAAAAACAGTTAAGTACAGGTACAATATTTTTACACAAATTTCCTAAAGACGGAGTCTAAAATATGAAGCAGTTTTTAATTATGGCCATAATCACTTTAACTTACATTATTACACCCTGCACATACGCAGATGTTGACCATACTGGAAAACTAGGTATCGGATTAACTGATCAGTTAGCTAATGGTCTAGATGGTCTATCTTTTAAAATAAGAAAGTCACGTTCGACGGCCTTTGGAGGAGTTTTGGGTCTTTCGACAAAGGAAATTGGTGGAGGAATAGGGGCCGGTTTAAAATTTTATAGATATCTCATAGAAGAGCCATATTTAAATTTTTATACTTCTGCTTTTGCAGCGTTTATTACTCGCAAAACTGCAATAGAAACTCAAACAGGGTTTCAAGTTGATATAACTTTAGGCTCAGAATTTCACTTTCCTAGTTTAGAAAGTATTGGCTTTAGTTTTGAATTTGGTGCTTCTATGAATAAACTTGATGAGTTTGTGTTTGAAACTGTTGGAAAAAGTTTTGTATCGGCAGGTATACATTTTTACGATATCTGATAAAGTGTAAATATGGTTTTAAGGATATTACTTTTTCTTTTAGTTACTGCCAGATCTTTTGCTTTGGATTTTGGCCCTACGAGTATGATCCAAGAAGATGACCTCGCTGTTGAAGGCGATATCTTTGAAGATTATAATGAGGACATTGAGTCCACTCAAATGATGGAAGATGAAAGATTTTATCGATACGGCCGTTTTTTTACTTTTAATATTTGGTTGGGTCTCACTCAATTCTATGGGAATAGAGGTTTAGCATACTCAAATGATCATCCAACTTATTGCTTATCTCTTCACCAGTTTTTGAATTTCCAAACTCAAATTGGATTAGGGATAGAGTTTTCAAAACATCACTTTGTAAGTGATAACATTACTTCTGGTTTTCCCAGCCAAGGTGCAAAATTAGTCGACGTTAATCTCTTGCGTTTTTTTTGGAGTTACCGTCATTATATTGATACTTCAAACTTGGGAACAGCTATCACTTATTCTAATCCTTATTTTGTTTTTAGAATAGAATATTGGAGATTAAGAAATAAATTTGTCGAACGCCCTGATGTTGGAGATGAAACTGGCGGTGGAATTGGAACAGGTTTAGGTGGCGGTTTAGAGTTTCCAATAAAATTAAAAGAATCGTACTTGGGCCTAGAAATCCTTTATCATATTGCCAATCTCCCTGATAAGGATACAACTAAATACAGGCCAATTGATAACAATGGTGGATATGAAGACTTTAGAGGAAACGCAATAACGATGAAGATGGCCTATGTGTTTAATTGGTAATCGGCAATCCACTTGAATTTGGTTTGGTGTATATTTGAGTTAATAATCTTTTAACCTTTTTAAAACTTTGACCTTGTGAAAATCCATATTTATCAATAATTGTATAGCCGTTTTCATTTACCGTATAAATGGAAAACCCATATTTTTTGAAATGTCCTAGAAACAGTTTATTTTTGTCACCCTCCCCATAAACACGTATAGGATATTTTTTCAAGTCTATTTGTGACAAATTGGCACCTCCAGCTCCGTCAATAATAAGATCATGTGGGAAAGCACCAAAGCGAGCAATAATTCCTTGCTCATGAGTGTGCCCGGCCAGAACAAAATTAATCTTATGTTTATAGATTATAGGATCAATGATTCTTGAAATACTAGGAACATCTCCATTAAGAGAATAATCTTCCGTATGTTTACCTAAAATTGTGGGAGGATGATGAACAATAAGAAAATTTTGAGTTAATTCATTTGATTGGGAGAAATATTGATCTAAAAATTTCATTTGATCTTCATGATAATCTTGGATGTAGTCTTCCTCTCTATTGTACATAGTCGTATTTATACCTGCTATTTTGATCCACTTTGGTAATTTAGGCACCCCCCAATGTCCGTTTAAGCACAGATATTGTTTATTGAGTAACATCATATCTATCATGGCCTGCTGGCCTTGAATTCTTCTTGTTGGATCTGTTTCATGATTTCCAGGCCAAACGTAGAAGGGAATGTTATTGCCTAAAATTTTAGGATAGACTTCGATGAAGCTTTTTCTAAATTCTTCAGGAGTTATATGAACTGGAGGGCGAATAGCACTTTGAAATTTAGGGTCATAAGTAAAATCTCCGGGAACGATCACGAAATCAATTCCTGGGTAAACGCCATTTTTGTAAATTTTGAAGACCTCATTTAATGCTTTAGCAACTTGGATTTGATTATATGGGTTTCTCTGACCGTATCCAATATCACCAAGGACGGCAAAACGAATCTGTTTTGCCTGTCTTAAATCTGGGAAACGTCCTGCAAAATTGCCGATTGGTTTGGAGAAATACTCTTGTTTCATGAGATCTTTGTAGAGTTCCAATTGATTCACACTGACAGGGAGTTTTTTAATAATTTTATCAGTATCTAAAATGATTTCATTTTTGATAAATGCTTGAGCAATATTTCGTGTTTCATTAATTTTGCCAAAATGGAAAGGTCGAAAGAGGAGATCTTGGCATAATTTTTTACTTTTAGGAACGATTTCTTCATTTTTTGACAACGCAAAATTTAGACAAACAAATTGCGCAATAAAAAATGACAAATAATTTTTAATCATAGTTTTTAATAGCAAATACTTTATATTTTGGTCAAAAGAAAAAAATAATTATTATTGATGGTATTTCTGTAAGACGGCCATATCATATATGAAATATAAATCAAAACCACTGTGATTAAATTGAATTAGCCCCTAATATCAGTACATTAGTAACTCCAAAGATGGAAATTTTCAAAGAAAATAACAGAGGATATAGATGGATATTAAGTATCAATATAGAAAAATCTCCGATGATGAAAATTTCGTAAGAAGCATTCAATCATATTTACAGGCATGGTGCTTGAATTATTACGAATCTAGTCAACACGATTTTCTCCTCTGCCAAACTATGTCCTTTCTAAAAGGCAAGGAAACGTTAATTTTACCTAAAGAAAAAATCGAATATTTTAAAAGGTGGAACAAGAAATATAAAAGACTCGTCTCTAAATGGCCATTTGAGCAAGTTATTTTCTTATATGGGAAATGGAATAATAGCGGAATAGGACTCAAACATGATAAAATCCTATACATCTATATAGGAATTGAAATTGAGTCGATTCATTTACTTTTGGATAGACTCTTTCATTATTATCAAAAGGAATTATTAAAGTTTCTACTGGCCCCTTTTTTTTTAAAATTTATTCATAATAATATAAACGTCCTTGATTTTTTTATTCAAACAGTCAACTATTTGACTGAAAGAGATTTTACAAAGCAAAATACGGCCAACAATAGTATAAAATCGTTTTGTAGATATTTAGAATCTTCATCTTTCGATAGAAATAAATTACCGATCTTTATTAAAGGACATTTAAGTCATTTTCAAAACGAATATCAAGCTTCTCAAAATTTGATGCGTTTTTATGCTGAATCATAATTAAAACTCTACTACAATGAATATATGATTGAATTTTTAGTAATTTTATTTATTTTAACTCTTATTTATTCCTTTTTATTATTTCATCTATGTAAGAAAAAAATGATCTTATCAAAAAAAATGGTCTTCTTCTCATTACCATTTATATTTTTGAGTGCTTTTATTTTAACATGGCCAAGCTTTTACATTATTTTTCATCATTATAAAAAAACAAACACAAATACTTCTTCTGGTATGCTTAAATTTTATGAAAAATATAATGACTATGTCATACGGGCAAATCATTTTGATAATACTGCCAAGGATGAATTTAAAGAATTAAACAATCTATTAAAAAATTTTTCGAATAATCATTTTGTTGAAATATTTCCTCACAATATTTTTTATATATTAAGTGAAAAGTACAATCGAGTAGAAATAGACTATAATATAAAAAAGAAACTACCTGGGCTTAAGAATGATATTTTGGAAATTGAAAATTACATAGAGCAAAATTCCGTTAAGCTTAGCTACTATTTGAATGATAAATATAATTATGTCTGTTTAAATGACAAAGATAGTTCTTGTGATCGAATATTGATTGATTCTTATTTTAAATTTTTAATGGTAAAACATTTCTATTATTTCAAACAAAGAAATGAGTCAAAAATATCTAAAACATTGAATGAGATTCATTCACTTTTTAAAGTCTCATTTCCCTATATGCATTCACTTTTAGGTAAAGCTCAAATTCAGTTTATAAGAAAAACTTGGATAAATTACCTCTTTTATATTGTTCAAAATTTTGAAAACATTTCTCAGTACAAAGAAATTGCAAATGAGTTTGAAAAACTCATTCCAAATGATTCAATCATTGAGGCGATAGAGTTGGAAGGATTGAAATTTGATTTTTCTAGGAAACAAACATTTTCTGGCCTCGAAAACATAATATCAACCCTTCATATTCAAGGAGAGCTCAACATTCTTGATCATTTTTTCTACACGTATATGAAGAGTACAGGTGTTCTCTATTATATGTACAACTATAATAAGCTAAGTGAAGATAACTTCCTGATTATATCTGATTATTTATCCCAAATTAGAGAATTTGAAAAAAAACCAACTGAAAGTTTCATCTATAAAGATAATATAGACCCTACAATCTTTGTATCTGAAGATATTTTTAGTATAAAAAATTCTTTCAATATTTTATTCTTTTCTGAAAGACCAAATTTTGATTATTATATTTCCAAGTTTTCTAAAGTTAAAAAAGAAGGGCAAACTATTCTTGAGATGATTAACTCTCATAAAAAAACGGGCACATAATATGGGTCTATGGAAAATATTAAGAGGGCCAAATGTATCAATATACCCTTTAAACATTGGTATAATTCCAACCAATATTAAGAATGGATTATTATTTTCATTGGATGACAACAAAATATTGCTCGAAGTTTATACAAGCAGAAAAGAAAAATTCTTTGAATTGTTATGGAGAAATCCAATTGATGAACTGTTAAAAACTTTCAGTATCAATTATCGCAAGAATCTCTTTAAAAAAATTAAATCATTTTCTAGAGATCCTCGGAAGAAAAGATTTGAATCTGGGATTTGTTTTGAATATTTAAAAAACTCCCAGCAAATTCGAATCACTGAAATTGCTAAAGACTACCAATCTCCAACAAGTTCTCAATCCATCAATGATTTACTCAATATTAAAATGCCACTAATAGCGAAACATCTTGATTGTGATTTCATAGTATTAGAAACATTTAGCAAATACGGAAATAAATTACTCAGAATGGGTTGGGAAATTAACCCTAACATCAGACCTATCTACATACGTTTAGGTGCATGGCTAAATAGAACAAAATGTTATGCCAAGAAAATTTAAATTTCAAACCCCAGTTTAATTGATCCACCTGCGTATTTTTTAAAAGTATAAGTCTCTTGATTAGGAATATCATATGTATATGAATTCGGTGTATATTCCACTGAAAAAAATGCTCTTTCCAATAGGTTTATCACTCGAATTCCATACACTGGCCCATAGTTTAAAGGATTATCCGTGAGTCCATATTCAATTTTAGATGACGTTCGATCAAACTCGAATCTCTCTGAGCCTTGTCTTAATTCAAACTTCACAAAAGGTTGAATCCCATAATATTCACTTTGTATATTCAAATTAATATCTGTTCCAATTGAAGAGTAAAGTGTGATTCGTGTTGCTTCACCTCTTATTCCGTTAATTGTAAAATCTGGACGGCCATTAGCATAATTTAAACCCAGAAAAGGTGTGACACTTATTAAACTATTTTTTAAAAATTCACGTTTAAAAGCAAGATTAATAAGAGACATTGTAGTCTTATCTCTTTTCGATGATGAAACTTCTTGAACACTCAATTGGTTAATACTGACACCAAACTCAGTTTGAATTTGAAGTTGTTCACCTTTATGAGAATCTATCTTTATAGATGTCAACGCAAAAGCAGAGTTTAAGCAGAAGATTAATAAAGCAATGACTATTTTCATGAGGACTCCAAATAAATAAACTTAGGTATAGGATAACAACAAATTCTAAATTAAACCTGACCATTGTTTTTTTTACATATTTGTACTGTAAGTGAACAGTATTTTTGTTTGAAATTTATCCTGTGATTACAATAAGTTATAAAACACTCTATAAATTGTTTTATTTATTTAATTTATATTATAAATCATCTTATAAAAATCTTTAATTGGAAAATCTCTCGAATAAGTGAGACTATCAAATCACAAACTTAACAAAGGAATCTCTATGTCTTTAAACACAGGTATAAACGAAGAAAACAGAGTCAAAATTGCAAAAGGACTTTCAACTCTCCTGGCCGACACATACACCTTATACTTAAAAACACACAAATATCACTGGAACGTAACTGGCCCAATGTTTCAAACATTACACACCATGTTTGAAACACAATACAACAATCTTTCTGTTGCGGTGGATGAATTAGCTGAGAGAATAAGAGTTCTAGGTGTAAAAGCTCCTGGTTCTTATAAGGAGTTTTCAGATTTAGGAAATGTTAAAGAAGACAGCTCTATTGATGTAGACGCCCAAGAGATGATAAAAAACCTACTTGCTGATCATGAACAGGTTACTCGCTCGGCCAAGGCAATCCTTCCTCTGCTTGAAGGTGCCAACGATGAAGGAACAAACTCATTAATTGGTGCGAGAATTGAATATCATGAAAAAACAGCTTGGATGTTAAATAGTTTAATTAGTTAGTCTTTTGGGGCACCTCAGTGCCCCATTTATATACAAAAAAATTCCGATTGGGTAAATTCTATAGACATGTTCTTTTTGACTGGTAAAAGATCCTTTATAAGTTAAAGTCTTACAACTTAAAATATAGAGGGTATTATATGATTTTTAAGTTTCGATTGATATTATTAATAGTCTTTATTTATACAATCTCTAACGGCATGTATGCTCTTCCACTAGATGAAAGCGCACTTTATAAAAAACTTAGTCATGCCAGTGTAACAGTGATCTCAACTACCAGTGAAAAATATGAAAATATCATTGCAGGAAAATACGCCCCTGAAGAAAGTGATAATGAAAATACTTTTATCGAATTACTCAAATTTATTTTTTTAAAAAAGGATAACTCATTTTCTGATGAAGGATTGTTTTCGCAAGGTTCGGGCTTTATACTTAAAGATTATGAAAATACAATTGCAACAAGCTATCATGTTGTTGATGAATATTTGGAAGATGGCGTCTTTTTCTGCATCAGAAATGGCCAAAAGACTATTAATGAAATCATTTCAGTCTACGAACCAAGAACTTTTTTAGAAAACTTTTCTGAACATCAAAAATTTCTGTGTAGAATAAAACTCATTGACCATTCCAAAGATCTTGCTTTATTGGAGATGGTTTCACCTGATCAAAAAAATATTCAAAAAGATGGCCTAATTATATCCTATGAAAGACCCCCTATTACATCCAAAGTCTACAATGTCTCTACTCCCTTTGGACATACTGGCCAGTGGAGTACTGGAGTGGTTAATAATTGGATAACTGGTTATCAAGATCAAATTGCAGGGATAAACGAGGACTTCACTATAAATGAATTTATTCTTGTTAATTCTACCAGCATTTTTTCAGGATCATCTGGTAGTGCTCTAACAAATGAGAAAGGTGAAATCATTGGTATGGTGACTGCATCTTATCAAGATATGGGTATGGCGATTATCACTCCAATCAATGAGCTATTTCCTAGAGATGAAGAAAGCATGTTGCTTACGATAACTTCAAATTAGTATACTTCACAGTGTATTTTTCTTGTCACTTAGATTCTCCAGATGATATCCATCCAATATGATTGAAAATGCTTTGGATTTCTTAAAAAATTCATTTAGGACTGTTTACCAAAACAAACTAGATCTCAAAACATGGGAAATCGATCATTTGTGCTACCGAACTGTGAGTGATCAAAATTATATCGAAGTCAAAAATAAATTCCTAGAACTTGGAAGTCTTCTCACAGAAACTATTGTCAGAGGTAGACCAATTGCGATCATCAAGTTGAGTGAACCGATTTTTTTTGATCAATATATTATTGATCTTATAGAAATACCTTCTCCTAAAAAAAACTCAACATTTTCAGAGGGTTTTGAGCATTTTGAAGTTGTGATAGATTGTCATTTTCAAGAGTTCGTTCAAAAATATCCACATATTAAATTCGATCTATCAAGTTTAAGTAAAACTCTTAACCCTGAGCTTAAGCTCGATTTTGAAACTTTTCAGATAAAGTTACATCACAAGTCACTAGAGCATATCATTAATATTGAAAAAAATAAGAATATTATGAATTTTCTATGTGATACTGATATTCTTAATGTTTTTAGAAATTTCCATCCCTGTCTGTCAGGAACAATTCCTCTTGGTATAGACACATCTTGTTCTGATTTAGACATTCTTTTTCAAGCTAGTCAATTTGAAGAATTTCTAAGGTTAGTTCAGATTCACTTTTCAACATTTCCTGGGTTCTGTATTAGAAAAAATATTCATCAAAATAAAGAATCTCTAATTGTAAATTTTAAATATAATAATTTACTTATTGAACTTTTTACTCAAGATTATCCTGTTTATAATCAACGTTCAAATTTGCATTTTTTAGTTGAAGGCAGACTCCTTAAGATTTTTGGTAAAAATCTTTCTAAAAAAATCATTGATTTAAAATCTGGTGGTTTAAAAACTGAACCGGCCTTTGGGCATATATTTAATCTCAAAAACTCATACGATGAACTAGAAAATTTAGCTTATTATTCTGATATGGATCTTTATTCAAAACTCTTCTCCGAGTATTCAGGTCAACTTGCAACATAATGATTTTTTTTGATAATACTCATATTTTTTGAAATGATGTTATAATAGTCTTGGAACTTTTACGGAGGAAAGTTATGAAAAAAATTTATATGCTCATGGTTCTCTCAACACTGTCTCTTTCATCTCATGCAGGAATTCTCATAGAACCCTATCTAGGATTTGGCCTAGGAATGTCGGGTGATCATACTTCAACAGTTAGTGGTAATTCAAATGTCTTTGATTCAGACCCAGGATCTGCTGTTGAATTTGGTGGTAGAGTTGGCTATACATTTATGGGCTTTTTTGGTGCCCTCAATTATTCAATGACATCATTTGACATTGATGACAAACCAACAAAAATTGCAGGGGTTTCAAGTTCTTCCTATGCTACAAATACTATTTCAATGGATCAGAATGCTTTTGGAGTCACTGTTGGTTATAAACTCCCAATTTTACTTCGATTTTGGGGTACGTATCACTTCAACGTTTCTTGGGATAGTGATGCCGATCGCGTAGCTGATAACACAACAAATTATAAAACTGAATCGAGCGGGAATGGTTTTTCGCTAGGGGCAGGATGGACAGGACTTCCTTTCATCACGGTATATGCGGAATATTCTAGTGTCACAATCGACACACTTGATAAGGCGACTAATTCAGGTGGTACAGATGTTTCAGGAAACTTTAGCTCATATGAGAGAACTAGAAATAGTCTCATTATCGGTGTAAGTGCACCTTTTGATATCTAAAAAATAGTGCCAGTTTGACTGGCACTATTTTCTTTTTACTTTTGCCATCCTCTTTTCTAAATCAGTTCCAGTTCTAAAAATTAAATGCACTGGAGTATTGATAATTCCATATTCTTGTCTGATACAATTTTTGAGATATCTCTTATAGGTCTCAGGTATCCCCTTTGATTTATTAGTATATAAAAGAAATGTTGGTGGTGCCGATTTTATCATTGAAGCGTATTTAACTTTTAATCTCTGGCCTCTAGACTTTTTAACGACAATCCCATGGTGATCCATAACATCAAATATAAAGCGGTTTAAATGACCAGCTGATACTTTCTGAGAACGTATAAAAATTGTTTTTTTAATGACTTGTTTCAACCTGCCAATTGATTTTCCATATTTAGCAGAAATTGGAATAATATCACAGTAATTAAGCCATGGGATTTCAGCGCGAAGATCGAGCAACCACTCCCTTCTTTCTTTATCATTAGCAAATTTACCTTTAAACAGGTCAAATTTATTAAGACAAATTATAACAGATTTACCTTTATCTAAGGCAATATCAATGAGTCTTCTATCTTGATGTCCAACTCCTTTTGTACAGTCAACCATGTACACAACTATATCGGCCTCAGAAATACATCTTAAAGAACGATATACGGATTGTTCTTCTATAAAGTCATGAATATTTCCTTTTTTGCGAATACCTGCAGTGTCTACAATATGAAGGGATCTCCAATAACTTCCCTTTTCTTCAAACTCCTCTATGGAATCTTGCTCATCCTCTAGAAGTTCACTCATTTTTTGTTCATAAGCCGATTCCTCGAGCTCAGTATTTTGCTCTTCAAAACTCGAGATCTCATCATCGTCAAAGTCTTCATCATATTGTCCAACAGTATCTTTTCCATGTAAAAGATCTTCTTCATATGAAAGTATTAGTTTTTGGTAAACATCCTGATTATTTTTTCTAAAGTCTTCATACTGCTCAAAAAGCTCTTGGTTTGAAAAATCTTTTTTTGAATTTGCTTCATCAAGTTTCGCTACATCTTCACCAAAGTACAAATCAAAATATCCTTCAATTGGATCTACTGTCGTTCCGGGAATATCAGAGACTAGTGCTCTATTGGCGCCAAGTAATTTATTGAGCAATGTTGATTTTCCTGCATTAGGAGCACCAATAATAGCAACTCTGGAAACAACGCTCTCCCTAGGAGTTACACCTTTTTGTAGATCTGGATTTGATTGCTCAATGGCCGCAAATAAAGATGCTTCACGGTGTATTTTTTCTCTTAAATTTTCCACCCCATAACCATGAGCTGCTGAAGTCGTAAAGAGTTGATCTCCGTCTATTCCCAGGGTATATGCATCTATTTCCTGGCCAAATTGTGAGTCGGAGTCAAATTTATTGCATACAACTAAAAAATCTTTTTTACATTTTCTTATAAAATCAGCAATAACTTTATCTGATGGGAGTATCCCTTCTCTCACATCGACAACCAGTAATACTAAATCAGATTCCTTAATTGCTAATTCTGCGTGTTCAGTCATGATATTGAAAAACTTATTATAAATTTGTTCTTCATTCATGTGCAGGCCATTGCCCTTAGATTCTTCAAGTTTTTGAGGATAAAATCCGCCGGTATCAACCAGAATAATATCCTGTGGATCCTCGCCTCTGGCATCATCGAATGTTGCAAAACCATAGTGTCTATCTCTTGTCACTCCAGGTCTGTCATACGTTAGGGCCTTTGTCGATTTCTTCATCAGTCTATTAAAAAGAGAACTTTTTCCCACATTAGGCCTACCAATTAAGGAAATAACCATATTTCTTTGGATTTTTTCAATCATTTTTGTCTCCATACTCTCGATGAATTCACAGCTCTTGGGATACCAATCTCTTCCAGAACCCAATTATTCTTAAACCAATTTGGAGTTACTTTAACGTGGAGATTCAAATGAACTTTTCCCCCAACTAAGTCTTCAATCTTTTTTCTGGCCTCGGTTCCAATGTTTTTTATCATTGCTCCTTTAGATCCAACAACGATTGCTCTTTGTGAGGGTCTGTTTACTAAAATAGAAGCAGAGATAAAGCATACAATTCCTCCTGGTCTTTTTTCATTAGGTTTCATATCTTTATATTCATCAACGACGACCGCAATCTCATAGGGAATTTCATCTTTAAGCATTTTAAACGCTTGCTCTCGAATGTATTCAGTTGCAAAAAAACGTTCATTTTTATTGGAAATCTCTCCGCCTGGATAGAGATGAGGACCTGGTTGAGCTTCATCACAGAGGTCACCTATAAGTTTATTCATATTGAGTTCTGTTTTCGAGCTGACGACATAATGTTTTTCAATAGAAGGTATAATCTCTTTAGCTTTTTGAGTGATTTCTTCAAGTGGTAATTTGTCTATATCAGAAATGAGATCTGCCTTAGTATAAATGACCCAAGTTCTTGATAATTCTTTTTCAAAGATGGAATGGAAAATTGTAAATTGTGGGATCACTTCCTTAGTTAAATCGATCAAAAGAAGATTAATGTCCACACCTTCTTGTCCCTCAACGGCCTGCTGATTGAGGCGCTTATTGAATTCTTTATTTGATTTATGAACACCTGGAGTATCAACGAGAACAATTTCTGTCCGATCTACAGTTAAGACGCAATGGAATTTATTTCTTGTAGTTTGAGCTTTATGCGAGACGATAGAAAGATCCATCCCGAGAAGATAATTTATTAAGGTACTCTTTCCTACATTTGGCGCTCCAAGAACCGAACACATAATGGCCTTATTCAAAGGATGCTGATCTTGTAATAACATTTTCTCTCCTAATTTTTAATATATGATCTTTCTATTAATATTTTTTTTGCCAATTTTTTAAACCCTTTCTTTTTTGATGTATCAATAAGGGTTCCCAATACTTTTCCTTCTAAAGTTATTTTTAACTCAAAAAGGGACGGATCTATTTCACAAGATTCAAACTTTGGAAAATTACCTGTTATTTTGACAATTTCCTCTTGAAGTTTAGACTTTGGGTCATAATCAGTAAGTCTTTCAATTGAATAATATTTCTTATTAAATTGTTTTTCGTAGATATCGACAATGGATTTAAAAACTTCCACTGTTCTATCAAAACCGCTTTCAAAAAAAATCACTCCTAGGATTGCCTCAAAAGTGTCACAAAGTATTCCCGATCTTGTTGTATTAAAAAATTCCCTTTCACCCTTTCCAAGTAAAATATATTTTTCAAGTTCCAAGGCCAGGGCCATCTCTGTTAAGATATCTTCATTAACAAGTGCACTTCTCAGTTTACTTAGCTCTCCTTCATTCATATTTTTAAATAGATTGCAGATTTCGTTAGTGACAATTGTATTTAAAACACTATCTCCTAAAAATTCTATTCTCTCATTATAGGGAAGATTTAGATCTTTAAATTCATGTGAAACAGATGAATGGGTCAATCCTTCTAACGCTTTTTCAGGTTCTATGAAATTGTATTTCAATTTTTTTTGAAGATTCTCAAGTTGATTTGAGTATTGAAAGAATTCATAAAAATGTTTTTGAGTAGTAATTTTATTTTTTTCATATTGGAGTGTTTGAAGAATATCACTAAAAGATAAATCAAGGTTCCCTACAGCTGTATTCGTATTTTTCGTTTTCTGAGACGCATTACTATCCAATATTGCGTTGTATTTCTGTAAGGTCATCGATCATCTCTCCTCTAAGTAAGCTGATGATTATTTTTCAAATATTCGAATTTTTAGACATTTAATCGGGCGCACAATAACATTGACACAACTCAAACGCAAGAGTTTGTTTTTTTACATGTACAAATTTCTATAACTTGAGTTATCCTTGGGCCGTTTAACAATTCTAAATCTTAGTCAAAGGGTATCAGTCAATGGATTCAGTCTCTACTGAAAGTGTAATCACTTCGACTCAACACCAAGAAAGCCAAGTTCTCTCTATTGGGCACATTTCAGAAAATGCTCAATCATTACAAAAAAGTTTTTTCAATGATTTAAAGGACAAGGGCAGAAGTACAAATACATTGAAGACCTATAAAACAGATTTGGATTGTTTTAATCAATTTCTGTTGTTAAACAAAGGGGATTTATCGCTCAACGAATTCAATTTACAACATGTGGCCAGCTATGATGAGTATTTGCAAAAAAAATATGATTCAGACAATTCTCGTAGAAGAAGAGTCCAGGCATTAAGGTTGTTTTTTGATTATCTGGTTGAACGCGAAATCTTTAGCTCTAATCCCGTAAGAAAGTTACCTACTTCTCCAAAATTTTTAGATATACCTAGACCCACCAGTTTTGAAGAAGTTACGAAATTATGGGATTTTTTACTCAAAGAAAGCAATCGCACTGATTTATCTACGATAGAAGAGTTAGTTATTAGAAGAAATCAGATTTTATTTCTCTTCATATTTTCCGGTGGACTAAAAGTTTCTGATCTGGCGCATCTGAAGGAAGAACATGTCTTTTTAGGAAACTCACCAAGAGTAATGATTTTACCAAAAAAACGAGACCCCTACTCTGTTCCTCTTCCCAAAATATTTACGAGTGTTTTTGAGCGATATTATTCTCTTCTAAAATCTTGTAAAATGCAGTCTGGTTTAGATTTCGAAGAAATCCTCTTCAATGCCAATCCTTATAAAATACTCTCAGGAGGTCTATCTCCAAGAGGAATTGAAACCATCATGGAAGAAATTCGAAAAAAATTAGGGATCCGTTTAACTCCTAAATCGCTTAGACAATCTTGTATATTCAATTGGCTCTCAAAAAAACATCCTGAAAACCTGGTTAAAGAATGGATGGGAGTTGCACCTTCTTACTCCTTGAAACTTTACAAGGAACATCTTGAAAATAATTTATACAATGATGCTTTTATTGAAGAATTTTATCTCATTCATAGATCTATTCAATGAGAAATTTTTGACAAGAGATCGCCAAATAGTAGCCGTTTAAACTTGGTTTTTTCATCTTCTAGGATAAATTGTATTAATTTTAAGAGTTAACTTCTAAAAATTCCAAGACGACCTTATCAACTTGTTCGTCCGGACAGTGATTTATTAGATCTTTGAAACAGGCCATAGTGACAATCTCTTTTAATTGGTGACTAAGTTGTTTTGTTTGAACTTCAAGTTGTGAATATATAAAGTCAGCATTCTTTTGCCTATTTTTTCTTGAGAGGTTAACCTATCCTTTGAATTTAAAAAAGTGGAGTTAATCAAAGCACTAAAGTTCAAAATGCTTGAAATGGATTTTGGGTCAGAAGAAAATCCATAGTTTTTTGCTTTCGTTTCGTCTTCAGCGTATAAGGAAACTAAGAACAGGTCTGAATTGACCAAGTTGTAAACAGAATCATTTTGTGAGGTCTGCGCGCTTAATATATCTTTAACTAATGGCAATGCTTTTGATATATATATTCTAGACTTTTTGGATATGTTTTCAAACTCAGAGGCAATTTCTGGACGATCCTTATATTTTTCTTTTAAAAGTTGATCTACCAGAGTTTCAATTTTTTGTTTGTGATTGGTATTTTTTAAGAAACTCCAAGAAATTTTATTAAGAGTAAGTTCAGCTTGGAGTTTTAAAAAACTTTGAATCTCGTCCTGTGAGAAGTTAGAACTGTGAATATAGCAACTTAATTCCTCAAGACAACTTTTATTAACATCAAGGTTCTCTAATGGTTCCAGTTTATTAGAACTAATAAATTGAACTCTTGAAAGCTCAATTGGGTAAATGCCGTAATCTATTTTAATTTTCCCATCATTTATCGAAATACCTTTCAAATCCTGACTTAACATAATAAAACTTTCTTTATCCATATGATAAAAATACTCAAAGTCATTATTTTGAATATGTGTTTCAAATGTTTTTGGATTTCTTGAAATGATCCATGTATTTTCAGGAAACTTGTGAACAACTTCTTCGGGGTGAATATCTCTTCCGGTATCAATAATTGTCAAGTCTTTAGATTCTTCAGATTTTTCAATTAGATCCGGCAAATCTCGCAATTCTTCAAATAATTTGATTCGAATACCACTAGATAGTTGACCCAACTACTCAGGGATGCAAGAAGATATTTGGTTGAGTACTCCATTTGAGTTAACGTTAGGTAATTGATCATCTAGAACTGAACTTTCATATTCATCAAATGAATCTTTGTATAACAAGTATAGTGGACATTTATCTTTTATCTTATCTGTCACAAAATCCTCATCACACATTATGGAGATCTCACCCATTAAATCGTCCCAACTATCGGAGAATTCTTTGTTCTTTAAACTTTCTTTAATTGAAGATTTTTGAAAGTTAAAACAGTTTTCATCATTTGCATTTTTCGTAATACATAAGCTTTCAGCAAACAATAATTTATTGCAAACTAATTGATCTTTTGAGTACAGAGTTTCGCTATCCATATTTGAAATCTCGCATTGATTACTTCTCAAAATTCCAATAAAACCTCTTTCAAGACATTTTTCATCGGCCCTTAAAACAAGTGGTAAAATCGAAAAAAAAAGAATCGCGAATTTCATCATTTGTCTCTCCCTCAATTATTACATTTAAGAGACTAACTAAGGGCAATCCAAAATATATTTAAACTTAGTAACTGTACTTATATTTAAAAATCCATATAACGTTTGAACTATCATCATTAAATGTTTTTAATCGCGCTATTAAAATTCTATTTTCTGAAACGAGATTTGAGAAAATCAAAAAGACCTGCAATAAGAACAATAAACGATAAGATTAGAAAAGAGAAATCATACCAATTATGATACTCATAAAAACTACGATAGGACATTTGAGCCATAAGCAAAAAAAATATAATTATACTTTTACGAGAACTAAGAACTTTTTTAAGTTTCATTTATGAACTTCTTTTTTCAAAAATGTATTCTCACAATTTATAGAAACTATTTTTGGGTTCTTTACTATCTCAACATTAAGCCAGTGCGGTCTTCCAACAAACTCAGTTACATCAGTATAGAATCTCCATATATTTGGAGTAGCGTAATTACATGCTCCCATATCGATGAGTGAACGCATAGTGGCCCCAATCGCAGCTCCAGCGTATGTACTTGCTAATATTCCAGCAGCAACGACACTAAGTTCAATAATTCCTGAAGCTGGGGCAGCCGCAAATGGTATTGAGGCAGCTATTTCACGAATAGTTATTTGAGGATATTTTTCAAGATTATATGTAAGTGCGACAATTGTTCCAATTGCTTTCTCTGCCGTTTCAAAACCATTTTGAGGCACAGGCAAACTCATCTCATTCATATAAAATTTGAAATGATTATTAAATTCTCTACAATTCCTTCTTGTTATTATTAATGCCACTAATATTCTCCAAATGACCCACTTTTGCACACTTCTATAATATCTATAATCAGATTTCAAGTTGAAATATGTAAAATATCTAAATCATAAAAAAATATTTTATACTTTCAATGTGAATTAATTAAGTATTTGAAAATTAATAAAACCTGGAAAAAAGCTAACTGACTATATTTATAGTTTGTTTTAACCCTTGTGAAATTGAACATAAACCTTTTTAAATATTTTATCAGTTTTAACTTCGAATTCTTCAATTGATATGACTTTTACTTTCCCATACCCAAATTTTTTAGCTTGTTTTCCTGTCCAAGTTTCTAGTGCTGCCTCTTCAATACTTTTACCTAATTTGTATGCATTTTCAAATAATATTAAATTATCAATAAGTATTTCTGACTGCCAAAACCCAATAATATACTTAACTTCACCTTTAAAATATTGCATCATGTATTTAAACTGATCTTTTGCGAAGAATGTCTTAGAACGAGTATTTTTCCCGTCTAGTGATTTAGCTATTATTGTGACCTCTAAACCTCCGTCATTCCAAAGCTCGGCCTCAAGGCGTATCGTCGGATGATCGATAGCATATACATTATACTCATTCTTTCTCACTATTGGCTTTAAAGGGTTTGTACTAATTTTTTTTTCACATTCAAATTTGTCCATAGCATTTGCAACTACAATCGAAAATAAAAAATAGATTACAAATCGGGTTTTGACATTCATATTATTATCTAGGACGATACTGAAATGTTAATAACTTACTAATCAATAAGAAAATACCTTATAAATAAATGTTTAATCAATATATGTTTTGGCCTCTGTAAATAATTCAATTTCATAGTTTTTAGATATTTTAATATAAAATAATGCTATGAAAAAGTTCTATATAGTTGGTTTAGGATTTATAAATGTTCAATATTATAAAGTTTATTTTATGGTTTTTTATTTCTCTTGGTATTTTTGCGGAAGTTTCTAAATGTGAAAATTATCTTCTTGAAATTTTAGATGATACAATCCGCCCAAAACATGATGAGCTTTATTCCCTTTATGGCAGAATCAAAAAACAAAGTAACAGAACAAAATTATTCCAATCAAAAATGATTGGAAAAAAATACTCCTCTCTCCCTAAGGAAAAAACAAATTCGTATCACACAACTAATTATAAGGATATATCACAATTTGCACCCAAAAGAGCTGCAGATGTCTGGATAAATTCATTAATTGATCCATATGACGAATTTTTATTCTTCATCGAAAGAGGATTTACTCCTTTAGAAGCATATGATGAGTATCTAACTAAGCTTAATCAGCAGGTTTTTAGATTTAACAAGAATGGCCATGGAGGTTATGATGCTAATACTGTTCTTAAAGCTCTTAAGGCGATACAAACAATAAATTTAAATAGAACAATTTCTAATTTAATAGATGGTAACAATTCTATGTATATCTCGTATGTGAGTGGTAGTCTTGTCAATGGACGGGCCAATCTTTCGACCTCATCATTAGATCTATTTATGGACAGCATGTATGATTTGATTACTTATAAAGATACAATCGCTCAAGAAATACAACGTGCTTTTCCAGGGGAAGGTGTTTCCCTATGGACGACTTTTAACAAAATATCCAAAGATGATGCCATTGAGCTTAGTTCTGTCAGTCGAATTCAGGCAAAAATTGAACATAATAAAATTTCATTAATTATTTATCCTCGAAGAAATTCAAAACGAAAACTTGTCGGCAAACCAATTGAATTTGTAATTGACAAGACACCTGAAGAAGAAATAGAAAAATTAATTCAAAAAGGACTGATCTTTCCTAAATTTGAAGAAATTTTAAAAACAAAAGTCTATCATGAGTATGAATTTAAATCTCTTGTTCAACAAATAAAAAAATCAGAGTTAAACATTTACGACAAGGCCAAAGAATTAGATTCTCTATTTCTAAGTGCTGCCAAAAATGATCAATTTGATCAACAATGGTTCTATAAATCATTTCTTGATGATTATTTAATTTTTAAATTTGGAACTGATATCCCATTAAAAACCCTTCATTTAGGAAAAAATCTACCTTCAATATTCAATGTATATTTGTCTAAAACATTTATACACAAACTTTTTAATTTTTTAGATAGCAATCTGATTATTTATCATTATTTTTTTAGTTCTTTGGAAAGAGCAACAGAAAAAGAATTCAATAAATTTGGTGCTGATTTTGTCATTGAAAAATTTGTTAAGGCGTCTGGATTTGATTTTCCAAATAATTTATCTTATCTAGTCTATCGAATGTATTATAATTCATCTTTTAAAAATTCTTCTGGACTTAAAATTGCTATAAGAAAATATGGTCATGAACAGTTTAGTAATGTTCTTATTGCACTTGGAATTAATGAAAAAACAATACATGAAATTATTTATTAATGCCCTACACCTGTCTTTTTAAATTAAAGTCATATTTTGCCCATTAAATCATTTTTTTATAATTAAAGAATAAATTAATATAATTCATCGTTTTTTCCGATTAATCTCACATGAAAAAAACAATATTGCTAATATTTTTTCTAAATTCTCAACTTCTTTCAGATGAATCAGTAATTACTGGAGCAGGTGTTGGAAATTTCTACAAGACTGTAAAACAATCAATCAAAAATCATAATGATGAGGTTCTTGAAAATCTAAGTCAAAAAGAAAAAGAAAATGAAAGACAGATAAATGCTGAAACACACACACTTTATCTACTAGGACATCAGGCCTCTCAAAAAGTGGAACAAGGTAAAGAGTTGACCAGTGAAGATGTAAAAATTCTTGTGAAGAATATTGGAGATATATTTGCTTGGGAGCTAAGTAAAAATCTAAATACACTTAACTGGAACAAACTTGCAGATCCATCAGTACAAAATGCAAATACGACAATTCAAACCGATGATCCACACATTGCAGTAGATAGTATTTTAGATTTTGAAGTCGCTGCTTTTGAAACACTTGAAGCTACTGAATCAGGGTGTAATTCAAATTTAGTTATCTATGGCGAAAATCAATCGGTTAATGATTTTTTTGAAAATCAATCAAATGTCGTGATCTTAAAAGATCTTCCAATTAATCCTTTAATATCAGCGAGATTGAATTTGATATTTTCACAATTAAATCTTGGAAAAATTTATTTTAAATCGAATGAAGGAAATTATGTAGAAGTAACAATACACAATAACCAAATTAAAATTAGGACGATCGTTGATTTTATTCAAAAAAATAATCCTCATGATTTACGAAGTAAAATTGAGCTCCCTACTTTAGGTATAAATAAATCAAAAATTGATTTAGATAAAAATTTGAATCAATCTAGCAAATCCAAATTATTAGCTGGTCATTTCGATTTTTCTGTCAACTCACCTAACATGTTGGAACTAACCGAAGGAGATCTTATTGAGAAACTTACAAGTATTGAAGGTAGTGTCAAGCTTGAAAAAGATGGCAACTTTATTTTTGGAAGCAGTGGGTTTAGAGTTGAGTGTAAAGTTGAAAATAATTGTGATTTAAATAGTTTTGCAGATATTGTTAGAAATTTCAAAAGTTTTAGTTTTTTTAAGTTTGGAGGGAAAGCAAATGATGCTTCTGTTAATATTGAAGCAACAACTCAAAATGATAAATTAGTCACCGCAAACTATGGAAATACTCAAGTTGAAGGAAATTTTGATGGAAAAATGATTATTAAAAATAATGGAGATTATAGCTTTTTAGGAGAAGATGTTAAAATTATGTTAAAAGGTGATATAACAAACGATATGATCTCAAATCTTTCGATGGAAAGAAAAATTGGTGAAGATGGAAAGGTATCAGTAAACTATGAACATCAAAAAAGTATCTCTATTTCTTTAGAGCAAAAAAATGTATTAAACGGCAAGTGTTCAGTAATTAACACAATATTCGAAGGTGAAGATCAAACTGTGGCCATATTCACAGATGGATCGATCCAAAAAGGCAATGGATTCGGTGGATCGATCTCTGCTGATTGTAAGTTTTAAGCGAGGTTATTTCTTTTGAAATAAATTTGCACATTTTTTAATAAGCTTTTTGAATGTTCCCTTTTTCTTAGTTGGCCCATCAAATTCGTTGATTTTGATTTCTTTAACTATTTTAATTTTTGATGAGTGCTTATCATTTGGTAATTTTAATAGGCCTGTTTGATTTATTACAAATTTCTTTAAATCTTCTATCGTACCATCCCTTAAGAAAATTCTGACAATCATAGTACCTTTATTCAACCAAAGATCAAAAGAAGGTGTAGGATAATTAGGATATGTTGTCTTTATTATTGGTAGTTCAATACCTTCAAAATCGACAATATTTCTTTCAATATCGGCCCTCATTGCTCCTTGATAAAACCTTTGAAAACCAAGCATATCAATATCCATAAAATTGCTCGCATCTTGCTCATTTCCGATTTCGTAAAAAGTAATATTGAAAACTTGATCGCTCATTCCACCAACAATTGCCCTTAAATTGGTGATATATTTAAAATCAATATCAAAATAATTCACAGGAAATACGTTTAAAAAACTCGAATGATTTTCCCAAAAAAGTTCCTTACTAAAAGTTACTATATTTGTTTTACTAAAATTATTTTCGATTTTTTTAGCTATTTGTTCAGGAAGTTCATTTCCACTTTTAATTCTTTGTATTGTGTAAAAATTAGTTAAGACAGTGTCAAAACTAGTAAAATCTTTGAATGGACTGGCAATAATCTTCCAAAGTTCATCTGTACCATACTCATTAATTATATGTTCAACGAATTGGAAGTTTTGAACTAACCTTTTATTTACTGGAATTTGTTTTTCAATAACTGCTTCTGCTATATTGATGCCTTTTGGATAGTTCTTTTCGTAATTTTCTTTATAATTTACTTTTGGAAGTCCAAGTTTTTTTCTTACATTGTATTCTACATAACTTGCAAATCCTGACTGTATTAATGTTGAAACTTTTATACTCTCTTCTTCAAGGGTAAATCTCTGATCCATAATATCTTCAGTGTTAATCTGTAGTGCTAAAGAGAGAATTTGTGCTAGTTGAGCTTTAAAAGCTGACATGAGATATTCTTTATCACAAGTGATGTTCATATAATCTGCTGTTTGTTTTTGTAGTTTTACATAAACGTAAGGATTAATGAAAATTTCATTAGTGAAATAAATATGAGCAAGACTTTCATCTAAGGCCTCGTTTGCTAAGGTAACATAATCCATAGAATATTTGCTAATCGCAGCTTCAAGATTTTGTTTTTCTTTTTCTACATCAACTGGAATACCTATCCCATATCTCATATTCACATACTGATGTTCATAAATTTTTCCTATCAAATTTTTCAAAAATGCTTCGTTTGAATTTTGAGTTATTAACTTGGGAATTTCAGGAAACTTTCGACGTGAAATTTCTTCAACAAGAGGAACAACTTCGGCCATAGCATCTCTTAAAAATTCTTCTGTAAAGATACTCATAAGATCTTTATCAATGTTATCGTACTCAACAATTCTAGAAATCTGCTGCTGAACATCCTCAATAATTTGATCAGTCGCAAGTAATGAATTGATGATTAAAAACAAGACAAAGACTCGCGAAAAAATGCTTTTAAGTTTCATTTATTATTCCTTGATAGGTTTATTTTCTCTTTAGTACAATTGGAAGAGACTCGCAACCTAGAGCAATACGTTGTGTAAAAACAAAAGATTTATTCTATTAAATTTGTTTCTAAAAAATTGTGAATTTATTAAATTTACTTAAAACTAGAGAGTCCTTTGAAACAGCAATCGACAATCTTTTAAGATTCATTTATTTTCTACGCCATATAGACGTCAAATGCCAATAAGGGGATCGTAGTCGTTCTTGTGAACCTTAATTTTTTGAGGTCTACGCTTTACAGGTTTACCAAGATCATGATCAACATTCCACCTATCGTAGAGTAACTCATCCTTATCTACCCTATAGTGCTCAAGATCTTTATCCAAAAAAGTAAGCTTTTCAATAAGTAATTCTCTTAGTCTAATTTGGTCTAGTTTCCTTGATAACAGCCTATCCATGGCCTGTGATTTAGCGGTTTCTATTTCTGCAAGTTTCTTATCATATTCTGCCGCCAATTTTATTCTTTCTTGATCATAGCCCCAGACAAAAGTATTAACATCGTTTAGTTGTGCTAAAAAATCTTTGCGCCTTCTTAACAACACGGCCCTATATAAAGTTACATCTTTTATTCTCTTAGATAATGCTTCTGAATTAAAAAGTAAAAAAGTCCCCCTTCTAAAATAAGTATCTCCATCCCAACAACGATTGAGCGCTTGAACATAAAGTATAAAATAACTATTTTCAACTCCTCGGACATATCCAGTACAAGCCTCACCTTCTGCTTCCCCTTTGACAGAGACATTAAAGAGAACCATATCTCCGGCCCTAAAGAATTTAATATTTTTGTATTCAGATTGAATTTTGAGAATATTTGCAGAACTGTCCCGATCAGAAACGCGACCAGTAAATTTTGAGTAATCCACTTTTTCATCATAAAATGGTGAGTATTTTTCATCTATCTTACGATTTTTTTCCTCAAATTCCTCTAATGCTTTATTAAGATCGCTATTTGCTGAGCAAAACAATCCCAATAAAGATAAATTTAATATGATCCTTATATATCTCATATTTCCATTATCATCTACTTTCGGTATACATAAAAGACTGAAAAGATTTAGCCGGAGGAAGCGTCATGGAATTTTTCATAGATACAGCAGATGTTCAAGAAATTATAAAAGCAAATGAATGGGGTATTATTGATGGTGTAACAACAAACCCTAGTTTAATGGCCAAAACAGGAAGGACGCAAGAAGATGTAATAAGGGAAATTTCACAAATAATAAATGGCCCAATTTCAGCAGAAGTCATTTCAACCGATGTTTCTGGTATGTTAAAAGAAGCAGAGTCCCTTGCTAAAATTCATGAAAATGTTGTCATTAAACTTCCACTCATTTCTTCAGGTATTGCTGCATGTAAAAAATTGAGCGAAAACAATATTAAAACCAATGTTACACTTTGTTTTTCCTCAAACCAGGCCTTACTTGCGGCCAAAGCAGGTGCTACTTATATCTCCCCTTTTATCGGAAGATTAGATGACATTGGCAGTGAAGGTGTACAGCTAATCGAAGAAATTCGAACCATCTATGACAATTATGGATTTCCAACTAAAATTTTGGCCGCTTCTGTTCGTCATAGTGCTCACGTAAAAACTGTTTCATTGATAGGAGCAGATGTTGCTACTATGCCTTATAAATGTATAGAATCACTTTTTAAACATCCACTAACGGACTCTGGTTTAGAACAATTTTTAACTGATCATGCAAAATCACGGAATTAATTCATTATTGAAGTTTATATTTGGTCAATGGGAATATAGATATTATATTTTCATCATTGCACTTCTCTATATTACGATGTGGGCCGGCGTGATAGTAACTGGACTCAATCTAGATATTGTTAGGGCCCATTATTATTTCTTTGGTTTTAGTGTTCCTATTTTCATGATTTCCTTATGGGTTGTGAGAAGAGACTATAAACGATTTCAGCTTTATCTCTATTTTTTTAATAAGTTTCCTGGTTCGATTTTGTTGAAAGCAAATACTCCGCTTACAGAACTTCCAATGAATCAATTCAAAATTCATAAAAAAGGTGAAGGGAAAATTAAAATTGGCCTAAAGACAAATGACAATAGATATGTATTAGATTACCAAGAGCGTCATGTATTGGATTCAACTCCAGAAACTGATGATTTGGGAAATGAAACCGCTCTATACAGTAATCAGACTCTATTTATCAGACATGATAAAATGCCAAAATTCAGGCCTAATCACCTTGCTAGTCAAAAAAAATATTGAAAATTTTCTATCTGGAGTTCATTTCGATTTAGATACCTAAGTGATTTGTTTTTTTATTAACCATTAGGAAAATCTTGCCGATGCGTTTGTAATATGAAAAACGCAATCGGTTTTTGTCTATTGATCCTCTTAAATTTTTCTTGTAAAGAATACCAAGAGCCAACTCATCTAATCCCTTACAACTTCAAAAGGGCAAATAATAATTTACCTTCAGCTATGTATAAGTGGGATGCAGCTGTAATGCCACTTGAAGTAGAACTCTCAGATGACTTTTCGCCAACTGAGCAAGATGCAATTCAAGAAACCCTAGGTGAATGGCAAAAAACACAATCAGATATTCAATTTTTTAGTCTTCCCGCAACAACGACTCCCAATCTAAATTTACCAAATTATTACCAATACAGAGATGAGGATAAAATCATAGGTATATATAAGTCCTATGATTGGTTCAATTCTATTTCGCCAAACACATTGGCCATAACTGTTTTAAGAGCATACTTAATTAATGAAGGGCCCTCTGAATATTATGAAATTGATCTTGTTGATATTATAGTGAATTACCGAGATCACTCTTATTCGCTAGACAATTCTCCGCTTACGTTTGATTTACCTTCTATTGTGTTGCATGAGCTAGGTCATTTATTAGGTCTTGATCATCAGTGGGATTCTTCAATTGACGCCATTATGAACCCTACGATATCTAGAAACCAATTGCGCCGCACATTACATGAAAATGATATTGCTAGAATACGTCACAATTATTCAAACAGTATACATGCAATTTCAAATAGTGTGGAATTTGCAAGTGGGTCAAATAGTAAACGGCCCGAAGTAATCTATGGATACTTTGAAATTAAGGCAGATGGAGAATGTACCCGTCGATTATTTGAAGAAAAAAACCGATATGCAATGCCTGTTGAACTTTTTGAAAAATATTTAAAGGTAAAATAAGAGTTTTATATACTCATGGCAACTTCGACGAGTGATATTTTATCTATAACAGATTTATTTCTTCCGCTGAATGAAACCTACCCAAAACTACTCACATAATTCTGGTTTTGAAATTTCATATGAGAAAAAGCGATATTATGCAGCATTTTCACTGCACATTATTTTGGTGATATAGAACAAGTTTTTTTTGATAATTTTCAAAAAATATAAATCAAAAAATTCTTATGACGGACTCATCACGAATAGAGTATAATATTAACGTCAAGGACTGAATATGAATAATTTAAAACATAACCGTGCAAAATTAAGACTTTTTAATAGTAACTTTTGGGAATCACTTTCTCGAACAAATTCTTGGGCACCTGCTCTTTTTTGGCTTTTTGTTATAGGAGGACTTTTCTATACAAACAGCGATAAAGGAATCACCGTCAAAGAACATGTCGCTTTGTTTTTTATAGGCCTTATTGTTTGGACCCTTGTTGAGTATATTTTCCATCGATTTATTTTTCACTTTCCGATCTTTGGACCAAAATCAGAGCGATTTAATTTTGTCTCACATGGTATTCATCATGAAGATGCTCACGATCTAGGAAGAGCAATTATGCCCATTACTCCCGCGGCCATTTATACTGTTTTACTCTATGGTGTTTTTTTTCAGGTATTTGGTGAAAAATATGGGCCTACTTTTTTGGCGTATTTTTTGATGGGTTTTATTAGCTATGACTATTACCACTTTTCAAACCACGTAATGCTTCCTAAATCTAAACTTGGTAAATATCTGCGTAAAAATCATCTTATACATCATGTTTATCCACATGTTAACTTTGGAGTTACGTCTCCTATTTGGGATTTTGCTTTTGGTACCTATGCAAATAAGAAAACAATTCACCAAAGACCAAAATATCCCCTTTGTGCTACATCTGAGGGTATTTATAAAGATCCCGTAGCAAGGCCAAAAGGGGTTCAGCAATTAACTCAAGAAGAAATCGAAAATGATTTCATTGAAATTTATAAAGAAGTTTATCCTGGGAGTGCAATTCCAGAAGAAATTCTACGGACAAAAAACGTTGATTCATCCAAAGGCAAAGTTGAGTCTGATCAAAGAGTTGGGCCCATAGATGGACACAAAAGAATCTTGTAGGACTAATCTTTTTTGTGAATTGATGACTTCCATACAAAAACTACAAGTCTTCTTTAATGTCAACCTAATGAGTTTTTAAGTGGTTGTCCCTAGTACGTGTTTTTTTTAAATCAATAGTCCTCTTCATATTTTCAAGATGTTGCAAGAATTTGAAGAAAAACAGACTAATAAATCTCAAAAAAATTCAGTGTTCTAACTATCTAAAAATAGGTAAAAAGCAACAATATGTGGCATTGATTAGCTCCTTTTAAATATTTTTAATTTATACCTAACATTCTCAAATCACTCAATAGTGCGCAAAAATAAATCTGCTCTACGCAAAAAAATAAGCATAAAACCCTACCAGTTTTTATAATAATTATATGAAAGCAAATAATTATCTCAGATTTATTTTCATTATACAGCTCATGTTGGTCATTAACTCTTGTAAGCAAGAAGACGAATTTGTGCGTTTTGAGTACCAAGCACTAATAGAAGAGCCCTACTATGAAACTGAGTTCAATCAAGAAATTATAGTGAATGCGGCGATTGATGACAGATCAAAGGCCCATCAACTAGAGTTTTCTCAGGAAGATATTATTATTGAAAACAATAATGGCCAAGTTCAAAGTTGTTTAATAACAGATAATAAATCATTTCAGTGTTTGTTTCGGCCACGTGAAAATTTTGTTGGTTTGGCCCAAATTCATTTTAAAATTAAAAATAGAGTAGATCAAATTTCAGAAGGTAAAATTAAAGTTAATGTTCTTCCTCCCCCAAGAGAATATGTCCAAAAAATGAACAATATTGACATGGAAAAAACTGATTCAAGTGTTATGATTGTGTTTGCATTAGATATCTCTGGAAGTATGAAACCTTATCTTAACCATCTTTCTAAGACGATCGACCATTTCCTCGAAGAAATATTTGATCGTGGCTTTAGAGCGAAGCTTGCATTTATCAATTCAAACAACCGATATAAATCTGCCAATTACGTAAAAACAGAACACCCTGATTATCCAGGTGACAGTAGAGCATATATCGAAAATTGGGATTATATCCCAAAAAGTGATGCCAATGTTATGAAGTTTTTTAACGTTAATGCTTCTTATTCAGGTCAAAATTCTCAAGAAAGATTAGATAATTTGGCAAATCTAAAATCTCAAATCTTAAGTTATATCGATGGCCTTCCGGTTGGAGTGGCAAATGACAGTGACGATGAAAGACTACTATGCCAAACATTGAGATTTCTACACACTAGTGAAGCAAAATCTATGGACTATATGGGAATAGTAAGTATTTCCAATGAGGAAGATGCTTATAACGCTAAATTGCAACACCCTAACGATCTTGAAAGGGCCTATAAAGATTGTACTACAGGTCTAAGAAAAGTTTTTGTTCCAAAAAGTTCATGTAGCACTAGTGTATCTTGTGAATATGGTGAAGAAGGCTGTTCTGGAAATTTCACATTTAATTGGAAATATACTCGAACTAATCAAATACAACAAAAAGTAAGTGGGACATGTACAAAATCAGTTCCTATTTATGGAACGGCCCAAAGAAATGTATGTATAGGTACTTTTAGTTCACCAGAACTTAAATATGTAAAAGTTGGAGAAAGAGAAAAAACTGTTGCAAGTACTCCTGATAACCCATCTGGAAAAATCATCGAAGATATTTATGAATGGGTTCCAACTGGTCAATTAACCTACGCCTATAATAAGAGATTTGAAACTACATGTGAAAATTTCTCTGATACAACTTGGACACTAGTAGAGGCCTCTAATGTGTCTGAAGAGTACACAACTAGCACCGTCGTAGGATATAGGGATGAAAGCTACGCATGTAATAATTTACTTGGTAGTTGTTCTGATTATGCAGATATTATGGTTAATGGAACATGTTATATTTCACAACAGGCCTCCACCACAACAAGTACAGTTTCAAGTACCCCTTATCAATCAAATACAAATCTTACATGCGACCAACTTCTTACAGGAGCAGTATCTAATTTGAATCTTGGAGATGATCCTAGAGATTGCTCAGTGGTTTGGAGTGGGTCAAAAACAGTTGTCCAAGATCCTATGACATGTTCTTCTTATAAATTAGAAGAAAAAACTTTGAATTACACTCTTTTAAATGAGGAAGGCACAAAGACTTTACCTAAAGCAATAAAGAATAAACTTAATAGTTATCAAAAATCCACTTTTGTTTCCATTGCAAATGATTTGCAAATGAATCTTGCTGATATTCGTCTTGCAGAAGATCTAGATTTAGAACTTCCTTCAAGTGATTGTAATCATCTAGAAGAAAACATGAGTTTGTTCCCAGGATATTATGAATCTAATGCATTTAAGGAACTTGTGGGTTTCTTAGGTAATTTTGGAGCTTTTTACTCCATCTGTTCACCAAAAAGTTATCCTTCAGATAAGCTCGATCTACTTGTTGAGCATGGGCAAAAGAGTATTGCGATACCAAATATCGCCTATCCTTCAGAATTAATTGTTGACTCAGTTAAACTTATATATGCAGATAATGAAAGTCTTGAGCTGGAGGCCGGAAGAGACTATAAAGTTCAAGGTAATAACCTCGTTTTTTCTTCATTAGCTTTGATTCAATACCTTTCAGAGATTCAAGTAGAGTATCGTGAAATTGATGATCAGAGTCCTATGTTTCAATACTGGCCAATTGCTGAAAAAACGGGAATTTCTATCTCATCAAATTAATATCTTTTACAATTAATTTTCACTTTGTCATAATTTACTGGTAAAAGGAATTTTATGAGAAGTTTGAATTCATGGTTTGATGAATATTCACAATCCCACCAGAATCCCATAAATGTTTTGATACATAAAATCTGTGTCCCTACAATAATGTTCACTGTTCTAGGATTATTGTGGAGTATACCCTCCCCTGATATTTTTTTATCATTACCACTCTTAAATTGGTGTACAATCTTTTTATTATTTGTTTTTGTTTTTTATCTAAGACTATCATTGAAATATACCTTAGGGATGTTTATACAAACATCTATTATGCTTTTTTTTATTGATAAAATTGACAATACACCTAGACTCGATTTGCTTGAGTTATCTTTATCAATATTTATTCTTGCTTGGATAGGTCAATTTATTGGCCATAAAATTGAAGGAAAAAAACCCTCATTTTTCAAGGACCTTCAATTTTTACTAATAGGGCCATTATGGACAATGAGATTTTTATATAAAAGATTTAAATTTGATTCTTAATTTCAGAAATTGGAGATAGCAGTTCTTTTTTCTGGAGGGGCTTGTAGATAATTCCATCAGCTCCATTTTCAGTTGCATCAGAGGTGGTAAATTCTCTATCAGCAGAAACAAAGAAAAATTTTCCATATTTTATTTGAGAAGTAAGAATCTTGTTTAAAAATTCTATTCCATCTTGGCCAGGCATTTTTATATCTGAAAAAATGATATCGAAATAATGTCTCTTTGCTGTTTTGAATGCCTCATCGACATTTTCAAAACATGAAATTTCAGTTTCTGCTTCATCTTTTAGAAAAGTTCTATAAAGTTTAAGCATTAATTTATCATCATCAACAAACAAAATCTTCATATATTTTCACCATCTTATTTATTTGGTCTATTTTCAAATTTTTTTCTCAATATATAACTCAGCTCATTAACCTTTAATATTCTTTTTTCAATGATACCCAAAGACATTTCTACATCTCTTTTATATTCAGCAGTTTCATTACTAATATCAATTTCCTTAAGAAAACCTTGGGCAGTATTTAGAGGAGTAATTATTTCATGAATTTCATTACCCATTTGTTCTAAGATCCCTTGATAATATTTTTGCTTGAGAGTTTCTTTTTCATAAAGTTTTCTTCTTTCATCTACAAAATAGAATAAAACATTAAACGAAAGAATCATGACGATGTTTATAAGATATTTAACAAGTGGAGATTGAGGATAAAGTTCAACTCCAACGATATAACTATTTATATAGAAGGTGAAACTCATGAGCATGATAGATAAAATTGTAAATATTGCACTGGCCCTTCTGCCTAGTAACCACCAAGAGAGGCATATGATTACGAGAAAAAGCTGAAAGCTCACAGTATCCTTGGCCCCATCTAGAAAAGATTTAAAAACGATTTGAATGGTTAGAAGTGATAAAAAAGTCAATGCAGATTGTGTATAGTCTGCCCCTCTTTTTATCCTAAAGAGTAAAATCATAAGAGCAAAAGAGACAATAACATTTGCAAAATGAGGAAATAAAAAATTATTGATCACAAATGACCGAATAAAATAGAAAAAAAGATATCCGGTAGATGAGATTAGTATAGAAGTCACTAAGAGTCGATAATTAGAAAAAGCAATCATTTTATTAAGCGCCATATCTTTTAATGATTTCTGAAAACTTGGAATAAAAAAATCTACTAGTTTATTAAAAATATTCATAATGAGTTAATTTTATCAGAAAGTAATCGATGTGTCAGAGGGTAAGTTTTGTTTTTATATTTGAACTTTGAAAAGTTTTGCAAAAGCTCTTAACAGGTGTTTGTCAAATTTTCCAATATCGCTGGCCATGAGGTGAATGGCCTCAGATACAGCATATCCAGGTCTCCAGCTTTGCTTCGTAATGAGCGAAGAAAAATTATCAGCGATTGCGACGATTTTTGCTGGTGGATAAATTTCATCGGTTTTTAAACCGTTTGGATACCCATGTCCGTTTGGCTGCTCATGATGTTGCATAACAATTTGTACAACTTCTTGCCGAATGCCTTTTACTTCATCGAGCATTTCTTTACCAAGTTGAGGATGTCGCCATAGCTCTTTTCTTTCATCAGGAGAGAGAATTTCTTTATCATCGGGATCAAATGTAAGTTGAGTTTGACCAACATCATGTAGAAATGCCCCCATTCCTATGATGTAAAGATTATCCTTACTCTCTATACCAATTTCTTTTGCTAAAATAATAGAGAAGATACTTGTCATTATTGAGTGTTTAAACATTTGAGGAGTGTTGGCCATGGCCTTTATAAGCCCCATAATCTGGGACTGATCATTTAAAAGTATCTTAATAGACTGTTGAACGACAATCCCTGCTGATTCTATTACAGCGTGACTAAGCTTTTGTACAAAACTGATTTCTCGCATAGTAAATAAAATCATTTCTTTTAGTATGTTAATGGCCTCTTCTGTAGGAAAACGCCCATCAACTTTATTAAGAAGATCACCAAGTTTTCTAACTACTAGAGAATATTTTTGGTAATCATCCTTTGTTACAAAAAAGGTGTCTACACCTTGAGATTTATATAATTCTACTCTTTCCCAATCTAAGGCCTCACTCTCCCGAAATATCTTGGTGTATTTACTTTCACTTCTTCGGACGTATATATCGAAGAGAAGTTTTTTATCAAAACGCTTAAGGACTTCCAGGGAAATTGGAATGAAATATTCACTATTCATAACTTAATTATAAGTTAGAGTTAATAATTTCACTAAAATAGACCTTTTTTTCCTACCCCTATCCAGGTAACTAATTGAAATCATTTATGACGTCAATATGATGACATAATATGCCAACGACAAGAATAATTTGCAAAAATAACTCTCAATAGTATCCAGACGAAAATATTAGTAGTTCTCTTCTTCTCTAGGTCTACTCATTCCGGAGGGCATTGTGGAGGTATTAAACCCCTCATAAGATGGAAATTTTTCATCCCATTCCTTTCGAATATGTGCGGAAAGTGATTTATTATTTGCGACTTCCCAGCCATAAATTAGCCTTTCATATTCTTGTTTAAAGCTGTATGGCAAAAGAGGCTCATCGTCTTCATAAAAGTGAAACCCATCAAGGTCAATTAAGTAAATTTTTTTTTCTTTGGTGACCACTAGCTGCATATCGGCCGCAAAAATTCTGTATTTAATAAGAATATTTCGAATATGATCCATTTGTTTAAATCCATTAACAATATCTTCTTCGCTCCAATCTAAAAACTGATCCGTTACACCTCGTCTTCTAGAAAGTTGCCAATCTCTGTTCAATTCCTCCATTAATATTCCTACGTGGCCAGGCTTTTTCTTAAGATTGCCTTTATAATCTTCCTTTTTACTCTTGTTACCCATAGAAGCAATGTAGCTGTATTCGTTCTGTTCATTTTCATATAATTCAATTAGTTCACTATGAGATATAATGCCCAAAATTTTAGGAGCGATGGACAACTGTCCAAGTAAATAGTGTGTTAAAACATATTGATGAAATCCATATGCATTTTCTCCAGGTTGTAATCCATTAAGTAATTTATCAGGTCGAAAAACACTGCTATAACCTTTTAATTCATAGTTAAAAACATTAGCTTTGATAACTTTTAAAGCTACACTAGAGTGCGAGAGATATGTGTTAACTGAAAAGACTCCGTGATTATTTACGCCCTCATCTTCACGATCAGCAACAACAGGGTTCAGATGTCTAATAAACTCTGGTATCTTTTCTTGTGTTATTATTTTTTTTTCGATGAGCTCTCTTGTGTTCATTTGTTTTATCAAAATATCTTCGCACATTGAGTAACATGAAAATATGTATGAAAACAAAATTGAAATTATCAAAACTGTTCTAATCAAGGATCACATCCTTATAGAGTGCATTTGGAAACATTCTTTCAAAGACAGCTTGATGCCAAGAACTTGAAACTTTTTTTATCTCATTAATGAAGATTAAAGTGTTGGATTGTTTTTGCATATTTTCATCAAAGTAAATGTTTTCGATATTTGAGATCATTACAATGCCATCTTCATTTACGACTAGACCTAAATTTTTTGCGACAAGTTTATTCTTTTCAAAAACATCTGCTATATTTTTAATTTGTTCAATGACTAGAGAATAGGTTTGGAGTTCCCACATTGACACAAATGGAGGTAGTAGCCCCTTACGGTCCAACTCCCAAACAAGATCTGAAGAAAAAATATCTTTTTGGGCCGTTGCAAGACCAACATCTTCTAGTGGAATATGTTTTGTAGCTTGATGTTTGTTCTTTTCAATAAATTTTACAATGTCTTCTTTATCAATAAGTCCTAAGAAAAGATGGTGTATTTTATTTTGATTGAGAATATTTACTATTTTAATAATTTCTTGGGTTTTACTCTTAACATTGAACTCATTTAACTCTTTATCATAATTTGCAAATATGTTCACAATTAATTCGGAATCTTGACTAACTACTCTTATTAAATTTTCTAAAACAAAATATTTTCTATTAGGAGGCATAAGAGCGGCAACATTCTTAAGAGTTCCTTTCTTTATCAAAAATTTCTGTTCACACACATCGGTAGATGAGTAGATGTTTAGAGAAATTAAAACTAACAAAATCAAAAACTTAATTTTAGTGACCATATTTAAAAACCTAAAAAATTCATTTGCCTTATCTACCTAAAGTTTTGTGCGGAGTATAGCACAGAGATACATTTTTATCTTTAGATGAGATAACTTTACACAGTAGGTTAGTATTATAATGCTTTCAATTGACAAATACGGTAACTATTTGATTTTAAGAATATCGTTCTTAAATAATATTCTTTTATTAATTTAAATAAAAAGGCCCTCAAAAAAAGGGCCCTTCAATATAAAAATGATAGATTTTTTTATTTTGCGGCAGCGACAATAGATTCCATTGCTTTTAGATCAGTGGCTGCAATTTCAGCAAGCATTTTTCTGTTAAGTTGAATGTCTTTATTTTTAAGTGCTCCCATAAGCTTTGAATAAGAAAGACCTAGTCCCTTTGCGGCAGCGCCAATTCTTACGATCCAAAGTTTTCTCATATCTCTTTTAAGAAGACGTCTACCGATATAAGTATAGTGTAATGCTCTTTTTACAGTTTCTGCTGTTTGACGGTATTTTCTTCTCCTATCGAAATGAAATCCCTTGGCCAGTTTCAAAATCTTATTTCTTCTTCTTCTAGCCTTAAATCCTCTACGTACTCTAGACATAATATCTCCTTCAAAACGATTTTTGGGGGACACAAGATCCTTTTACCCAAAACTCAGTTATTATTTTCATTAATTAAGCGTATGGAAGCATTTCCTTTACGCGTCCAACATCTGATGTATGGATATAATCAGCTTTACCATTTCTTTTTTTGGCATCTTTTGGCCTTTTCTCAAGAATGTGTCTTAAGTTAGCTCTTTTTCTTTTAAATTTCCCTGATGCTGTTTTGGAAAATCTCTTGGCCGCGGCCCTTTTCGTCTTCATCTTTGGCATCTGTCGCTCCTGTCCAACTTTTTAAATTTTTACAATATTTAGCGCCTCGTTATACACAAAAGGCAATCATTAGTAAAAGATTTTCTTATTATTTTTGTTTCTTAGAAGGTGCTAGAATAGCAATAATTCTGTTACCCATCATTTTCATTTCAGACTCAATTATCGCGCCCATTTCGATTACTTTCTCAATAATTCCAGTAAATTTGTCCCTACCAATATCTTTATACGCCATTTCTCGTCCACGAAATTGCATAACCATCTTAACTTTGTCACCTTGATCGATGAATTTTTGAGCTCTTTTCAGCTTTGTTTCAAGATCGTGAGCTTCAATATTAGGTCTAAACTGGATTTCTTTAAGTTGGATTACAGTTTGTTTCTTCTTGGCCTCTGCGACCTTTTTTTGCTGTTGATATTTAAATTTGCCATAGTCAATTAATTTTACAACAGGAGGTTTTGCATTTGGAGAAACTTCAACAAGATCAAGTTCTTTTTGTAATGCGATTGATTTTGCTTCACTTAATGAGACAATCCCATAGGCATGGCCATCATCCCCGACAAGTCGGATTTCTGGTACGCGTATATCTTCATTAACTCTAGGGCCTAAATCTTTCTTCTTACCCCTAATTTCCTTAGTACCTTTTATAAACCACCTCCATAAATAGGTATTATGCACAGTTTAAGTATAAATAAGCAAAAACTGTTCCGTAAAATATCAAAAAGCAACTCACCTTGAAAGTAGTTTTTTTTAGAACGGAAAAAAATGCAATTGCATATTTGCGTCAATATCATTTGCTGGCCAGCTTAGACTCCAGGTTTGGCCAAACTTTTCTGAGTTATCCGAATAAATGGAACTAACTTTATCAAATATTTCAAGAAAACATAGCTCTTTTACAGGCATAAATTCATACTTGAAACACTCTCCACGAAACAGATCATAACTGCCATAATTCTTATCGTCTAGCTGTGAGAGTGTATTCTGTAGACCAGTTCCGATAACATGTCTTCCAATCCAAGTTGGTGTTTCTAAAAAATCGTCTGAATTAGGTTTGGTCAAGTAAAAACAAGTAATTAAATTATCTTGTAATTGCCACGAATGATTAGAAATAAGCTCTTGAATTTTATCTTCGCATACAGACCAGTCTTTTCCTTGCTGTCTGGAAATATAGTAAAGTAGTCTTGCGTGAGGAGTGAAAATTGTTTCAAACATCTTAATCTATATGCTCTTCTTCAAACGGTTCGATATGGATGGTTATATCTGATTTTATTGACTGCTTCAAGAGGTGTTCTTTAAGTTTATCTTCTGTCTCATGTGCCAGACTGTGAGCATCCTTTAGAGAGAGAGTCTCTTCGAGTAGTAGATGGAAATCTATATATAAAAAGTAAGAAGTCCCACGTACACGAAACTTATGAACGTCTAAAATCTTTTTATTTTGTTGTACTAATTTTTGCAATTCAATTGAAATTTCGGGGGATGCATCTAATAATTCAGGAAGGTTAGAAGAGACTATTTTAATTCCTAGATAAATCATATAAAGAGAAATAATCGCACCAACGAATATGTCTGGCCAAAAATAACCATAGTAATGAAAAGCAATACTAATAAGCACACCAAAACTTATGACAAAATCACCAAATGTATGCTCAGAATCTGCTGCAAGAATTGATGAGTTTAATTTTTTTGCCTTCATTTTTTCATACCAACTCACAAATCCACTTGTTGCCATTGAAACTAAAATGGTGATGAATGGAGCGATACCAATATCTGTTGTTACTTTTTTCACGTGAAAGCGTTCGTAAACTTCAATTGACATCTGAACACCAGATAAAAAAAGTATTAAAGCAATTAGAATTGCCCCAAGAGTTTCAATTTTATAGTGGCCATAGTTGTGTCCTTCATCAGCAGGTCTGTGAGCGAGATATATACTTATTAAAGCAAGAACATTTGAAGAACCATCAAATACAGATTCTAATCCTGAAGAACTTAGGGATAATAGACCATACCAATGTCCTATAAGAAGTTTAATTCCTGCAACAAAGAGATTTAAAAAAAGAGTGATAATGAGTACTCTTTTGATTTCTTTTTCACGTCTAAATAATGCGTTTGAAACAGTTTGTGACATTAACCTAGTTGTCCCTCTAGATCATTGGCCAAAAGTTCAATTTTTTCATTGAGAAGTTTTTCATTTTTTAAACGATAATGACCTGGTTCTTTCTCTAAAATATCTTCATCGACATAATATTTTAAACTACTAGTAAGAAGTGGAGGGGTTTTACTTTCAATAAAACGTACGAATTTCCCTGTTTTCTTTTCTATTTCAAAAATATCTTCTATAGAGCGTCTCAATTCATCGACTTTGAAATTGCCTTTGGAAGATTCTTTTTCAAGTTTTTTTATTGCGAGGGCGAGTAGATAATATCCTTCAATGATGTAGCTTAAGCTACGTCCAAATACTCCAATTTTTTGTTTAACTCTATGCATTTCTTCGGTAGTAAGTCCCATACAACTATCTAGGTCTTCGATTTTTCTACCAACACAATGAGAAATAATCTTCATGGCCTTAATGTAGTAGTCTTTCATGCTTGGTAGATAAAATTCATGTCTAAGTTGGTCACGTTGTTGAATAAAAAATTTCCTGATATCATTGGTGTCTTTTATATTCCCGTTGGTGACATTTAACCATGCATTATTTATTACCCAGGGAACAATAAAGTGATGAAGGATTGTGTTTTTAAAAAATAAAGTTTCAAACCTGCATTCTTCTTTAAAAGAATAAAAGACATGTCCTAAACTTGGGTGACCGATTACGTTGAGTTTTTTATTTGATATAAATAGATCGATGGCCCTTTCTAAAGCACCTTCATATTTATCTTCAACGAGGGTCTTAGAAATGGGTACATTAAATTCTTTACAGTATTCCAAAATTTCTCGAGCTCGTTTGTTAATATCAACCATTTGCAATGCACCAGTAGGTTCATCTAATAGGATGAGAGAAATTAAGGATGTAGGAGTGACTTTCATATTGTCCCCTACTGCGAGGAAACAATCAAAGGCAACTTTTCTAAGTTTATCTTTCAAGGAGCCTTTCTGTGGGACACCAATAGGATTGCCAACTTTTATATGTATACTTCCAAGTTTTAAAGACAATAAACGATAGAGTTTAAATAATTGCCTTGTACTTTCTTTAGTTTTTGCTCCTCCAGATAGTTCCTTAGATAAGGATTTTTGCTCAGGAACATATTCATGAGCAATGGAAGCAGGAATAAAAAGAAGCTCTTTCGTATGTCCTTCTTCTACTAATTGTTCATGTGCAGTGATAAGCATTTGGTATAGGCCATATCTAGGGGCCATCAGTTTTCCAGATCGAGTTCTGCCTCCTTCAAAGAAAAACTGAATGGGATACCCAACTTTTAGTAGATAATAGATGTAGGCCTCGAAAGTCATTTTATAGAGAACATCACTTGCAAAACTCCTTCGAATGAAAAAACATCCAGATTGACGAAAGATTTTTCCAATTGGAAATATATTAAGATTTATTCCCCCTGCGATATGAAAAGCAAAATTATTTTTCCTATAGTTAATAAAATTTAGAGCAATATAATCAGCATGAGACTGGTGGTTCGGAACGATTACAAAATTTGCTTCTTCCGAAAGTTTTTTTAAATCAATTCCTTCAGGGGATTCCATATCAACATCATCATAAAGTAATCCCATTGAAATTTCGATACTTCGTATTACTTTCTTATAAGTACCTTCATGGAAATCAGCGGCCAATTCCTTTAAAATTTTTCTAACTTTATTTTCTTCCTCTTTTCTACCAGCAACTCTCTCTTTTAATTTTGGGTAAGAGAGAACAGTTTCAAATAAAGGTAATTTTGCGGCCATTGCCTTTCCTTTTGTGGTTATAATATCAGATTGGCTTGATGTTGTTTCCACGCGAGACATCCTGGTTTTAATCAATACAATTATTTAAAAATTATAGCAACGACTTGGTTGATGCGCCAAGTTTTGAAATAAGTTAATTCACTCCATGAGGACGAGACTCATGCATCCCCGAAGCAGACATCTCAATGAACAATCCGGCCTTATTCATATCACTAATCTTTTGGACACCTAAATAGCTCATACCTGAGCGAATACCACCCAAGATCTCATGGATGACATTCTGCACACTACCCTTACAAGCTATCATAGTGGATTCTCCTTCGGGTGCCATTCCCTGTGGTAATTCACCTCTCCATGAAACTTGAGCTGCTTTTGATGCCATACCTCGGTATTGTTTCATTCCACCTTTTATTTCACCAGGAGTTTCTAGTGTTCCTGATATCATCGAACCTATCATCACACTATCTGCTCCAGCGCAAAGAGCTTTGACAATGTCGCCTGATGTTTTTATTCCACCATCTGCGATTACAGGAATGCCTGATTTTTTGGCCTCTTGAGCACACATAGCTATGGCCGTAAGTTGAGGTACTCCATGTCCAGTAATGATTCTAGTTGTACACATAGATCCAGGACCAATTCCAACTTTAATGGCATCTGCACCATGGTCAATTAAACGACTCACTGCCTCAACTGTTGCGACATTACCTGCAATGATGTCTATTGATTTAAAACTTTTCTTTAGTTGATCTAAAGTTTCAATCATCATAATAGAATCACCATGAGCAATATCAAGTGTAATAATCTGTACACCTGCCTCAACAAGTGCGTAGGCCCTTTTGAGTCCTTCTTCCTTAACCCCAATGGACGCAGCAATAGGACTGGTAAGATTATGTTTTTTTTGAAATTCCTTTATGACTTCAACCATTGAAACTTGATCTTCAACGGACATAAAACGGTGAAGACTACCTAAACCACCTAGCTTGGCCATCGAACATACCATTTCGGATTCTGTAATCGTGTCCATATTTGCCGTGATTATTGGAATATCAATGGAGAAATTTTTTGTAATATTGGTCTTTAAGTCAGGATGTTTTCTTGAAGAAATTTCTGAATATCTGGGTACCAATAAAACATCATCAAAAGTAAGTCCTCTGGAACGCTCGAGAATTCCCGTAGCATCAAACATCAATTGCATAAAAACCTCCAAAACCGGACGATCATACTAAAATGATGATCCATAGTCAAAAAAGCAGCGATTACTTAAAGGCCAAAAGTATTTGAATAGATCGACCTCGAATTCCTCTGATTTCGGCCAATAAATCAATGATCATTACTTTAGACTCATTTGAGAGTCTTTCTGTTTCAATAACATTTAGTTTCAATTTAGCTACGGTTTCTTTGAGTCCTTTAGAACGTTCAAAAAACTTGTTAAGATCTTCTCTATTTTTAGGATTCTGATATGTTCTCCCATTACTTTGAATTGCTTTATCCTTTATAAATTCAAGGCTGTCTTGATAGAAGATATGAGTCTTCAAAAATAGGGAAATTACTTTTGATTCAGGATAGAGGTGAGAATTAAAATTTGTACCCAATTTTGTTCTGATAATGGCCATTTTATCAAGAATGTCAGAAATGGCCTCTAATTCAGTTGTGATTTTAATAACTTCTTGCCCCTCGTAAGATTGTGAAGAGGATAATTCTTTTTCCATCAAAGCAGAAACAAATTGGGACATTTCACGTTGTCTTCGGTCTGCGATATTCTCGAAGTTTTTAATTTTTGCTAAAATTTTTGCATCTTTATCACTCGTACAAAGATAATCATAAGTAAGTTTAAAAAAACGTTCCATTAAATACTGATATCGAATGATTTCTTTTGCTGAAACAACTAAGGCCACTCCAGGGAGCATCTTTTCAGGATTGCCCATCATATCCAGATGAGCTTCACTGTCATAAAAGTCCTTTTCTTCTTTAGGAAACAAATAATTTAATAATCCTTCAATTTGTTTTAGGCCAGGAAGACATACAATGACGGTTACAGAATTAAAAATAGTGTAAGCAAGAGCAGAAATAACTCCTCTATCTGTAATACCTAAATTTGCAAATAAATCTATAACCTTATCATGGAAAATATATAATAAGGCAAACGACCATATTCCTCCGACAAGATTGAATAACCCATGGCCAAAGGCCAGATGTCTAGCATTAAAATTTCCTCGATGTGAACTCAATATGGTGATTATTCCCCCACCTAAATTTGTTCCTATGATTAATGCAAACAAAACATGCAATGGAACAGATATTTTTAACTCGGCCAAAGTAATGATAATGGCCATCATTGTAGATGATGATCTTAGAATACATGAAAATGTAATTCCTACGATTATAATAATCAGTTGAGGTAAAAAATTGCCTGAAAAGAAAGAATAGTCGTTAATGTTGTAATTTTTTAGAATAATATTCAAGACTTCTACTAATACACCGAGTCCATAAAAAATAAGACCTAAAGAGAGTAAAAGTCGTCCAAACTGTTTAAGCTGATTATTTCTTGAAATCAAAGAAGGAAATGCACCCAATGCTATAAAGAAAAAGCTAAAAGTATCGGTATGAAAAGTGAAAATCCATGGTAGAAAAGCGCCACCGATATTTGCACCAAGCACAACTCCCATTCCACTTCTAAAGGATATCAATCCTGCATTAAGTAGAAATACGGCCATTAAGGTTGTTGTCGTACTGCTTTGAACCATCGCAGTTATTAACAGCCCAGCGGCCATAGAATACAGAGGTTTGTGGGAAATTTTAATCGCTAATTTTTTGAAAAAATGATCAAAAATATATTGAGAGGCAAATGAGAGTTGCGCAATACCATAATGGAGCAGCCCAAGTGCACCGAAAGCGATAATTAAATTAATTATTCCAACTTCATTCATTGAAATTAACTTGATGTTGCTTGCGCAAAAATAATTGGAATCACGATATAAATTATTGTATCTCTTATAAGATAGAAAACGAAAAAATAGAAAAAGGCCTTGGGACCTTTTTCCCACAATTTCTCAAGTCCCAAAACTTGTGCTTTTTTTGACATCGAAACCATGAACTTTGTCTTGCCACAATGCTTAATAAAGAAACCCATTCCTCCATCTACTTTATGATCAATTCTTAAGCAAAGAGACTTTATAAAGTTCCAAACACCCAAAATGCACTGTGTATAAATATTTTGATTTTTCAAACAGATTAATTTTCCCATGTGGTTTACTACTATCATAACTTCCTGCTACATGTCTACTTTCGCAAATAATGAAAACAAACAACTCGACGCGCAATTTGCCTCATCTACATTTCTATGACAATCTTTCGAACTAGTTCTGATATATAAATGCTAAGGGATGTTTATGTTAACTAAATTGCAAGTCATTAATCTGCCTTCAGGACTAGATACGGGGAAAAATGAAGGAGAAGTTTTTACTTTATCAACTTGTCAAAGGACGGTTGTTCTTGGACTAAATAATATGCCTCTTTATGGACTAAAAACAATCTGTAATGAAATGCAGGTATTTAATGGACAATCAGGATATCAGTACCTTTTAGAAATAATTTGTGGCCTTCAAAGTCGACTCACAGGAGAGAATGAAATTGTTTCCCAGGTTAAAGAGGCCTATGACAATTATAAAAAGTTACCCAAAAAAAATACCCATATAATGAGCATTATTGAAAAACTTCTCAAAGATGCCAAAGAGATTCGAACCAAGCATCTTGTTGAAATAGGTCAGCAATCATATGCAGGAATAACAAAAAAAATCATTGACTCGCAAAATTACAATGGCCCGATTCTTATCCTGGGATCTGGTAAATTGGCCAAAGATGTTCTAACTTCACTTTCAAAAAGAAATCACATCTACTTAAGTGCAAGGAATGAAATCAAAGTAAGAGAACTTTGCAATCTATTTTCTATTGAATTTGTTGACTGGCGAGATATTGAACGATATCAATCTTTTCCTTATATTGTGAATACTATTGGTGCAGATGAGATAGTTTTTTATGATGAGTTTTTTGATGGATGGGATATTATTACGAATCCAAATAAGGCCTTTATTGATCTTGGGTCACCTTCAATCATTGAAACTCTACGGGGCCCAGAACAAGGGGTCCATCTGCTTGAAGATGTGTTTAAATTTGGAAACCAATTGGATTCAAAGAAGGAAGTAAAAATAGGAATGGCCAAACAAGAAATTGAAAAACTGGTTTCAAAACGACTGAACAGTTTCTCGGTTCATTATCCGTTTGGTTGGGAGGATTTGCATCTTGTCTAAAAAATATATTATAGGAACTAGGGGAAGTCTGCTCGCACTCACTCAGTGTGGGCAAGTTAAAGTTGCACTTGAGCGTTTAACAGGTGAGCAGTTTGAGTTAAAAGTCATTAAAACCCAAGGCGATGAAGACACATCAAAACCATTGTGGCAATTAGACGGAAAAGACTTTTTTACAAAAGAATTAGACATGGCCCTATTAAACGGAGAAGTTGATTTAGTTGTACATTCCTATAAGGACTTAGGAAGTGAGCGGCCCGAAGGTATAAAATTAGCAGCAGTAACAAAAAGAAGCTATGCTCATGATATTATGTTAGTTTCTCAGTCAGCAATAAATAAACTTGCAGACAAAGAGACATTTATAGTCGGAACAAGTTCTCCAAGACGTATTACAAATATTGAATCCTCTTTTGGTGAATATATTCCTGCTGGAGAAAAACTTAAAATAAAAACAAAAATGCTTCGAGGAAACGTAAATACACGAATTCAAAAACTCAGAGATGGAGAATTTGATGCTATCGTATTGGCCTTGGCCGGAATTGAAAGACTTGCAATTACTAAAGAATCAAGACAACAACTTATTCCATTACTCGATGGTCTAAATTTTATGGTGCTTCCCCAATCAACTTTTCCATCTGCTGCTTCACAAGGGGCCCTAGGGATAGAAATTCTCTCAACCAGAGAAGATAATGGAGAACTTTTAAATAAGCTTAAACTTATTCACCATACAGAAACAGAAGAATGTGTTTCGAGAGAGAGAAAATTGTTTAATAGCTATGGGGGTGGTTGCCATCTGGCCGTAGGTATAAATGTGAGAAAAATTAGCGGTGAATTTCTTCATATTGCGAAGGGTGAAATTGAAAGAGATGGAATAAAACAAAATATATCTGAAAATTATCTCGAAAATAGATTTGAAAAAAATGATCTACCAAAAAATTCTATGGCCTTCATAGGTATGCCTGCAAAAAGAGAAATTGATTTGTGCACTACTCACCATTTTCTTTTTGATGAAATGATTAAAAAGGATTCTATTGCTACTGAATTCACTAATAAGGATCATCATGTTTTTTTAACGACTGCACATGGAATAAATTCACTCAAAGAAGATTTTCCATATAAATCAATCTGGGGAGCAGGAACAAAAACAATGAAATCTTTAGCAAAAAAAGGTTTTTGGACAAACGGATGTGCAGATGGTCTTGGAAGTGAAGAACTTAAAAATCTAGCAAATTCACAAACTATACAGATCCTCACTCGATCTGATGATAATACCGGCTGGTCTGTTCTTACTAATTCTGAATCAATTTCTGATCTTGGACAGACTGTTGAAGTTTATGAAAGAAAAATTCTTGAAACCGATGAAGACTATAATAATCATTTAAAAAAATGCCGAGCTTTTTATTGGACGAGTTACCCACAGTTTGAAATTTACACAGATAAGTTTCCTGAAATCAAAGAATATCTTCACTTCTGTGGATTAGGTAAAACCTTTGAAACTTTTAAAAAACACAATCAAAAAGTGACACCCATATCTAGTATTGAACATTTTAAAAATTGGTTTGATCAAGCAATATCTTGAAAACTTTGGAGAAATCATGAACAAAATACCAAGTGACCAAAATGAATTATTTGAACTTTCTAAAATGATTGTACCAGGTGGAGTTCATTCACCAGTTCGATCCTTTAAAGGTTTACATACAACTCCACGATTTATTGAAAAGGCCCAAGGCGCTTACATTTTCGATACTGAAGGTAACTCCTATATCGATTTTTGTATGTCTTTTGGGCCCTTAATTCTAGGACATAAAGACGAAACAGTTGAAGAAAAACTTGTTGATGCTCTAAAAAACGGATGGAGTTATGGAGCGTGTGAACCCTATTCATTAAAGCTCGCAGGACTCATCGTTGAAAAAATTCCTTTTATTGATCAAATTCGTTTTGTTAATTCTGGAACTGAAGCAGTTATGACGGCCCTTAGACTCGCTAGAGGTGTTACAAATAAATCAAAAATATTAAAATTCAACGGCTGTTATCATGGACATGTTGACTCGATGTTAATTAAGGCAGGCTCAGGATTGGCCGGTAGTGCAGAGGCCTCCTCTGCTGGAATTCCTGAGAGTATTGCGAAAGATACACTCATTTTGGAACTTGGAGATGTAGATGGTGTCAGAGAATGTTTCGAACGAAACGGCAATGATATTGCCGCCATTATCATTGAGCCACTTCCGGCCAATAATGGACTACTTATTCAAGATGTAGAGTTTTTAGAATTTCTCAGAGAGATAACTATAGCAAATAAATCATTGTTGATCTTTGATGAAGTCATTTCAGGATTCAGACTAGGTTTTGGAGGGATGGCCCAAACAACGGGAATAACACCAGATATCGTTACTTATGGGAAAGTAATTGGAGGAGGACTTCCAGTGGGTGCAGTCGCTGCGAAAAAAGAGATCATGTCTCATCTAGCTCCAATTGGAACCGTTTACCAGGCCGGAACTCTAAGTGCAAACCCTCTTGCGATGGTTGGGGGGCTTGCGACTCTTGAAAAACTTGATGATGAATTTTACAAGAATTTAGAAGAAAAAACCCAACGTCTCAAAGAAATATTCTTAGATTGGCTTCAGAACTATAAAAATGGTGTGTTCTCTCATTTTGAGTTCATCAGTAAAAGTTCTCTGTTTTGGATTGTGCCAAAAAATAATATTAGAAAAGTAAGTGACATTCCCTCTAACCTCACGGAGTTATTTGCACCTCTATTTGAAGAACTCTTAACTCGGGGAATTTATCTATCTCCTAACGCATATGAAGTTGGATTTATGAGTGCCTCTCATAATGATTTGGTTTTAGATGATCTCAGAAAGAGATTATGGAGCTAAACAAGCAAAAAATTGATACTATTCAACTTCTGGCCATTGCTTGGTCATTTTTTCTCTTCCTCCTGGGTGGATGGTGGATATATTTACTCTTTTCTTTGGGAGATGCACTTAAACGTTTAGCAGAAATCGACTCATCAACTTTCAATTACGATCGTTTTACCTGGATGATAAAATGGGAAGGGGGGGTTTTTTTCGCGGCCATCCTAATCATATCGATTGCTCTTTTTTATCTGATTCAACAGGACCGAATGCGTAATAAGTCTATCCAGAAGTTTTTTGCGGCCATGACCCATGAGCTTAAAACACCTCTGGCAAGTGTGAGGCTACAGGCCGAGGTTTTGGAGGATACAAAAGACCAGGAGCAAACTAAAAAGCTTATCAATCGTCTGATAGATGATACTAAAAATTTAGAAACTCAGCTCGATAAAGTCTTACAACTCTCACGATTAGAACTTGATGGAAATTTCAACCTTGTAAAAGTTGAAGTTAATAGTCTAATTGAATTATTTCATAAAAGATGGGCCCCTGAAATTAACGTTCAAATGGTGCATTCAGACAATAAGAATTTACTTCTTAATGTAGATGAATTTGCATTAGAGCTTATTTTTAGAAACCTTTTCGAAAATACTAAACGCTATTCTCAGGAAAAGAAATGTAAAATAGAATTAAAAACAGACAATAACTTCAACAGAATTTTCTACACAGATAGTGGTGATTTTAAAGGTGAAAAAGATCAAATTGGCACTCTTTTTTACAAACATAATTCAAAAAAAGGTTCAGGAATTGGGCTCTATCTTATAGATAAACTCATGTCAAAAATGCATGGTGATATGAAGATTAAAAATTATTCTCCCTTTTGTGTTGAACTCATTTTTCCAAAGTCCACAGGGGCCAGTTTATGATGATGACCAAAGTTCTCATTGTAGAGGATGAAACAAATCTAGGAGCAACATTAAAAGAGTACTTGAAGACACTCGAGTACGATACCTTTTGGGCCGATACTGTTTCAAATGCCAAAGAATTATTTAAAAGTGAGGATCCAAATATTGTATTGATGGACATCGGACTGCCCGATGGGAATGGATTAGATCTTGCAAGAGAATTCAGAAATCAAAGAAAGGATTTTGCGTTATTATTTTTATCAGCACTTAATGATCCTCAAACTAAAGTTGAAGGGCTTGAAATTGGAGCTGAAGATTACATTACGAAACCTTTTGCCTTAAAAGAGTTAGTACTTAGGCTCAATAAAATTTTAGGCCAGCAAGCTCAGGCCTATGAATTGCCAAAAGAGCTCATTTTTGGGCCCTTAAAAATTTGGTTCAAGAAATATGAAGTTCAAGATGCCCATGGTGAAATTATACCTCTTTCACAAAAAGAGTGTGCTATTTTACAACTACTTTATAAAGAAAAAGGAAATGTCTTGTCTCGTGAAGAAATCATCGAAAACATTTGGTCTATTAACGATAGTTATCCATCAAATCGTACAGTTGATAATTATATTGTTAAATTGCGAAAATGGTGTGAGACAGATGAACATAAAAATCTTGAAATTCAAAGTGTAAGAAGTATTGGATATAAATTAATTATAAAAGAGGATGAGTAATGGGATTATTTGAAGAGAGATTAAAAAATGCAAATGGAAAAACTCAAATACCTGTGTGGTTTATGAGACAGGCCGGACGCTATCATGATCACTACCAGAACATTAAAAAAAATTCAGATTTTATGACGATGTGTAAAAATCCAGAACTTGCTTGTGAAGTGACAATGGGCCCAATTGATGAGTTCGATTTTGATGCTGCCATTTTGTTTTCAGATTTACTCTTTCCATTAGAACAATTAAATCTAGGTCTCAACTATTTACAAGGCCCACCAAGGCTGTCAACGCATCTTCAAACAATGGAAGATTTGAAAAAAATTGAAGTTACTGAAAATTCAGGAATATTTTATAAATTTCAAAAAACAGCTTGTGAGTTATTGAGAAATAGACTCCCACAAAATAAAACACTGCTTGGTTTTGTGGGTGCTCCCTTTACCCTTTATACTTACGCTGTTGAAGGGTCACATTCAGGAAACCTTGTGAGTTCAAAAATAGGATTTGACGATGGAAGATTTCAGTCTTTCATGGAAGTTCTCATCCCTGAACTCGTTCAGGAAATGTCTTTACAAGCACAAGGCGGGGCAGATGCAATCTGTTTATTTGATACAGCTGTAGGAGAACTAGATTTATCACAATTTAAAGAGTTTGCTCTTCCAACAATAAAAAATGTATCTCAACAATTCAAAAAACTCCATCCTGACAAGAAAATAGTTTATTATTCTAAGCATACTCATTTAGACTACTTAAATGCTATTGAAGATAAGAACATTGATGTACTAGGAATTGATTGGCGAGTAAATCTCTCTCAAGCGTTGAATGAACTTGGTGATCGCTATTATATACAGGGAAATATTGATCCTGTGACTCTTCACAGAGATTGGATACATATTCAGAAAAAACTAGATGATACCTGGAATCAACTTCAGAAAGAAAACGTGAATTTTTCAAAGTGGATTTGTGGTTTAGGACATGGAGTTCTTCAACATACTCCAAAAGAAAATGTAAAAAAAGCTGTTGAGTATATACATAATAACTTTCATTATTAAGACATGGATATAAAAAAAGAGCTTATAGAGTCACTCTCTATCGTCGGAAGATTTTCGAATTACCCCCTTGTGAGTCAGTGGAATAATCAAGCTGATTCACATCTGTGGTTAAAATCAATAGAAAATGAGATTAAACTTGAAAATGAGTTTGATCTCTATCTTCACATTCCATTTTGCGAGACACTTTGTACTTTTTGTGGCTGTAATATTAATGTAACCAAAGATCATCTTTTGGTTGAACATTTTTTATCTTCTATTGAGCGTGAAACTCTTTTTTATTCAAATTTGGGTAGACCTCAGCTTAAGAATCTTTTTTTAGGAGGAGGGACTCCAAATTTTCTAAATCCAACTGAACTTAAGATACTCATGAATTCATTGATTAAATTAGGATTGTATCAGGATACCCAAATCCACATGGAACTAGATCCTCGCTTTATTGATCATGATCTTTCTCATTTTCTAATGGACTACAATGTTCAGAATGTGTCCATGGGAGTGCAAGATTTTAATCAATTAGTGCTTACAAACGTTAATCGTCCTCAAAAATTTCAGCAAATAAAAGAGGCCCTAGATCTACTTAGAGAACATAATGTCAAACATATCAATCTAGATTTTATATATGGTCTCCCCTATCAAACTCCAGAGTCACTCATCCACACAATGGGCCGAAACTGGGAACTGAAACCAGACAGCGTCACACTCTACCCTTTTTTCAATGTACCCTGGCAGACTAAGGGGAAAAACGCATTTGGTGAGGGTAAAGAATTTCCAGCTGAGCAATTAGTAGAAATGCAACTGGCCTGTCACAATACGTTGAGAGAGCTTAGCTATGAGCTCATTAGCTTTGGCCATTATGTGCATAAACATTCAAAAAGATATCAACTTTATTTAAATCAACAGTTATCAAGAACCTATATGGGACATTACCCAAATCGCTCAGAGATTCTGATTCCTCTTGGGCCTTCGGCCATTGGACACACAAAAGATGTACTCATTCAAAATACAAGGGCCTACCCAAAATATTTGTCCATGCTTGAACATGATAACTGGCCAATTGAAAGAACTCACTCTCGAAACGAAGAAGAATACAATAAAAGTAAATTATTTGAAAAATTAAGCTGCAATATCACAAAAACTCAATCAGAGCGTCTCCTGCTTAAGAAAGCTTTATCTCTCTTGTAGAAGATGAATCATTCTCCCTTACGAATTCATAGACAATAGCAATCAGAAATATCAAGTGAACTACTCGCAGCTAAAGCAAGCGAGCTTCCAACTCGTTAGCGACCTAAGCCGCAACTCGTTTTCTTTTTTGACGACTCGACACCTGTGCCCTTTTAGGTTTCCCCGCATCCGGTCTTATTTTGGCTCCTCGTCCACTATCTGATTTTGGGCGCAAAACACCTTTGTCAGACAACTCCGTTCCAGAGTTAAGTAACAATTTTACTGCTCTTTTTTTGATGACTTTTGCTGCATTTCTGTCAGCGTTATCCATATGACCGCACGATACACACTTGAATTCGCTCTGGGACAATCTGTTGTCCGAGTGAGTGTGGCCGCAGTTGGCACACTCTTGTGATGTATATGCTGGATTTATTTTGAAAACAACTTTTCCTTTTCTTCGGCCCTTGTATTTTAACTGGGTTTCGATTTTATGCCAGGCAACGTTTAAAATTTCTCGATTTAAACCTGATTTTTGCTTAACCCTCTTTCCTGGTTTCTTTTTTGTACCTTTTGCACTTTTGGTTTGATTTTTAGTCAGAAGTGCTTCGAGAATATAAATTTTTTTATCCTCCAAATCCACAAGTTCTCTTGTGATGTGATGAATTGAGTTTTCTCGAATGTTCGCCACTTTTTTATGAAGTTTTGCTATTTTTAATTTTCTCTTTTGACGACGCTTTGAATCTTTTTGTTTTTGTCTTGCAAACATTTCTTGCTGACGTTTAATTCGATTTTGATATCTTTTTAAACCACTAAGAGCATGGTCTTTAAAATGAAGGTCCTTTTCGTCCGTAGCAACGGCGATTTTAACACCACGATCTATCCCAACAATTTCAGACTCTAACTCGTCTTGTGTTTTATTTTTTTGGATATACTCAAGCCACTCTTTTCTATCTGACTTCTCAGCGTTTTTCTTTTCTTCTTTTCCATAACAAAAGGAAACTGTAAATTCTCCTGATGGAAGTTTTTTAATTCTAAGGGAATTTGGAAGGCCGTACTGGAGCCACTTTTTATCGTGCCAATTCACCGCCAAATAACCTATGTTATTCCTCTGAGTTCCGATAAATAATTTTAGCCCCTCTGATGTGTTATCAACTCTAAATAGTTCACGAGTTAAGTGAATCGTCATTCCTCTACCATGTTTTTTTCGCTTAGGTCTTCCTCTTTCGGGGATTTTAAAAAACTGTTGATATGAAGCATACCAATTTGAAACTGAGTTTCTAAGTATCTGTGAGGGAACATCTTTTAAAAAAGGTGATAAAACATCGTCTTTGTACTGTGAATATTGTTGATCAGGTTTTGGATAGGTACCAATTGAGAGATGTTTTCTCGCAAATTTCCTAAGGTAGCGGTCCTCATCGCATTTTGCATTCCAAACAAATTTTGCGCCCCCCATCCAAGAACACAAAATGTCTTTTTGTACCTTTGTGGGTTGTATGTGAAATTTAATACCGCTTAACAATACATTCTCCCAATTTTTCTACTTGATATGATATATCACAATGTATTATAAATGTCTAATCTAACTTATAAAATAGAGGTTAAAATGAGCGATTACCCATGGAGAACTGGAAGAAAATGTGTTTTTAAGAATTATGTTCATCTAGTCTTAATTCCAAAATATAGAAAAAAGATTTTTAATAATGATATGTTAAACAGGTGCGAAGAATTAATAAAAGAGACTTGCGAACAGATGAGTTGTGAACTAATCGAATTTAATGGCGAAGATGACCATATCCACGTAATGGTCAATATCCATCCCAAATGGGCAATATCCAATTTTGTTGGAAAAATTAAGGGAAAAACATCTTATTTTATGAGGAAAGAATTTTGGTCTTCTGTAAAAAATAAATTATGGGGAGATCATTTTTGGAGTCCAAGTTATTGTGTTGTTTCTGTTGGTGGAGCGCCTATTGATATTGTTAGAAAATATATAGAAAATCAAAGAATACCAGTAGAAGAAAAACACGCAAAAAAATCTAAATCAATGAAGTCGTAAATTCTCACCGAAGGGCGTTTTGCTTGACTCAGGGCTAAAGCATCTGAGATTGCGCAAAACTCGCGTTCAAACAGCATACACAAAGTAAACTATTGTTGGACTTTATCTAGTAATGTCTCTTCTCCCTTTTTGAATTTCAAATGACATGTCAGATCACTTGCAATTTCAAGGGATCCTGAATCAAATATACCTTCAGAATATGTTTCAACTCCATTCGTTCTGGCCTTTATATATCCATTATTATCTAAAGTCCAAGACGTCGTTGCACTTGAACCTGTTGTAGGGGTTAAAGCTCTTAACGTTTTGACTTGCCCATTGCTCCCTCTTCTGTATTGTAATAAAAGTATCCCATTATCTTTACCAATTTTTGTCTTACAATAAGTACCGTCTGTTGCATTTAGAGACAAATCTGATAATTTTTCTCCTTTGGAAATACTTATTGGTTCAGGAATCGTTGGAGCTGACGAATCAACGGGAGTGAGACAATTTACATTCTTGTATTCATAACCACTCACACAAGTGACATTTGATATGGCCTTAATACACTTATCAATTGCATCACTGGCCCCACTTCCTGGACTATTTGTTGCCGCCTCAGTAATCGTGAATGAAATATCTTGGACGTTTGTTGTATTAAATTGTCCACTAATATTATATTTAGTGCATTTAATCATAGTATTTTGAACGACTTCTTCAACATCTTCAGTTTCACCATCTGGTGTATCTTGGGGTTGGGATTGCGGAAAACTAACTGGATCAGGTTCGTTTTCAATTGTTGTTTCTGGTGGATTTTCATAAGTCGAATATGCTATTGTTGACGCCCCATTATGAGTAAGCACTTTTAACTCTTGGAAGTCATAAACTTCATTACGACATTTTAAACTAACTCTAAAGTTTTCTTCGAAGTATGTTTGGGTTAAATTATAACTTGATGGTATAGAAAATCCCTGCGTAAAGTTTAAGTTTTGTTGAAACAATTTTCTGTAATCAGATTTGTCCTCTGCCTTATTGTTATCTTGATTATTTTCGAAATTTTTCAATACAACAGTTATATCTTGGCCAGAATTATTTTGATAAATGGCCTCTAGCTTACAACTTTTTGAATGCTTAACCTGATAAAAACCGACCAAATTAACATTTACAGAATCGACTTTATTATCTTTTACGTTTATTTGTAGACCTTCTTCTCCATTCGCCCCAAATGATGCTGAGAATTCCACAAGTTCAGGTTTACCAATTCTTTTAGTATTAAAAGTACTGCCACCTTGATAAAAAGGATGTTTTCCATCTGAATAACTTGCTTCCATTCCTCTTATTCCTCCATTATTTCTGAAAGAATAATATTTCTGAATATCATTTTGGTTTATATCCTCAATAAATTTCCCTGCTGAATCCTTTTTAGGATAAGTTTCAGTGCTACCGTTTTCATTAGAGATACTTACCCCTCCCGTGTGTCCTTCACCTAAGCATTTTAACTGCATAGAGGCATTTACTCCAAAAGGAGATTTTATCTTAATTGATCCACTTTTACTGATACTTGAGTTGAGAGGACCTGGTGCTTTTCCAAATCCCTCTACAAAACGTGGATAATTGGTACTGCCGATTCCGTAACTCTCTCCATAATACTCATTATACTGAGTAGAACCAACTGGAGAACTGTTATAGGTTTCACAAGCTGAATAAAAACCATCATTATCTGAGGCCTCTTTTTGACAAGGAAAGTGGACATCTATCCAACATACACTCACATTTTTAGCGGTGTATTTGTAATCCACAGAATCACCACCATTTATTGCTGTATCAGTAGAAAATTCAATATTTCCCTCAACCTGATCTATTTTTCTGTAGCTAAAATCAATTGTTTTATTGTGAACAATCAAATAATTTGCTTCATTGTACCAATCACTGGTCGAACCATCCGAATAAATATAGACAGCATGCGCTTTACCTGGAAGATATTCATTACATTGTATTTCAAATGATTTTGCGAGATTATCTAATATTTTCTGTTCTCCTGGAACCAATTGAACAAACTTATATCCTCCAGGAATATAACATCTACCTTCAACACGATCTCCATCTGGATCAATGAAACCTAATTTATCTTCTGGAAAATCGATTGTGATAATTGGTTTTTCTCCTTCATACCAATATCCCTTACCATCATACCAGTTTTGAGTTATCGATATATCATTGACAGAGAAGTCTGATGTCTGATCTGTAATAATTTTTGTACAGTACCAATCAATTTTGGTTGATCTTGTGTTTTCAACACATTCATAACCACTATTCGTATAAAGTTTATTAGAGACTAGTCCCAATGTGGTATCTGAAATTTCTAGATTTGAGTTGTCTACATTACAAATATCGCTCTGCTCATTTTTTCCATTCGAACATATTTCACAAGAAGAGGTTGCTACGTCCCATCCTCTGTTCATACCACAGTGAAACTCACATTTATTATCGGCCGCATCAACGCTGAAGTGTTGCCAATTCGTATCCTGGGATAAATCAAGTTCATCTGTTGAATCATGGGAGTCCCAATTATTGGCCCCTCTTTCGCCAGAGGGAGGATTAATACATGCCGCATTTACTGAAAACATGGCAACTGATTTCATTTCATTGCTTAACTCATTTTGGATTTCTTTAAGTGGTTCAATATTTTTTTGAGGAGCAGGTGGTTCAACATAGACAGTACATGTTTTACTCATTGATTGATAAACATAACCAGATTTACACTTGTACTCACACTTTCTAGATGTGTTATCTTGTGAAAACTGCCAGTCAACTGTATTGGGCACAGCTGTGCTGTCAAGCACACCATCATCGCCTCTTTGAATCAGTGTATTATCTGGTATTGATCCTGAACAATGTCCCCACACGATTACTCTTTGCTCTAATTGAGTAGTTGAATTGCTATTCACATTTTGAGTTTGAAATAACTGACTTGTGGAACCTACATCTATATTTTTCTGCTCATCGCCCTGCAAACTCTGCATTTCTTGAAGGAAGTGAGATTCTTTATAACCTTCATTGTCCCCATATCCCTGTGCTAGGCGATAAGCATAATCATCCACATTAATACCTAAACTCGCATATTTACTGGTAATATTTTTAAAGTACGCTAAAATCCAATCAGGAACAACAGTCGCATTTTTTTGTTCAACAGATTGATCATTGACTTCTTTAATTTCAAATTCTAGTTTGAAAGCTGAATATTCTTGATCAACACAATTTGCGACCGGTGTCGCAACAGGGTTTTTAAAATCAATAGGAAGATCCTGGCAAGATTCCTTACCCATAAAATCAATTTTGTATGGACAAGAGTTATTCAAGACATACTCTGTTGAATTGCCCGAAATGCTTATTTTAACTTTAGCTGATTTTAGTTCATTGACCTCTGGTTGACTCTCAAGCCATTCACGACAAGACATTCCTGATTGAGGGTATAGATCAAAAAGAACCTTTGAAGCATCGATTTGTTCTGTATCGACCCAACGATTTAAGCTCATCTGTCCGTTATTTTGATCCTTGAAATTATCGAAAACATCCTGTTCAGTGTCTAATAGCTTATTTCCGGCATAGTTTTGTTGAGTTTTGTCTTGAATTTGAGATTTCTTAGAACCACCACTTTGTGGTACACAAGAAGTAAGAACTACAATCAATATTGCCCAAGTTAGTAGTTTCACACACGACCCCTCTAATATAATTGGCCCTCTATTTCTTCGGAATAAAAACGCTATATACTGAGTAATTTAATCTTGTTTTTACCCCGAATTCCCCAATTCATACATTCTAATGAATTGATCAGTTTCCAAGATAAACAAATTTAAAATCTATTAAAAATTAGATAGTTATTACTGAAGCGAAATTTCAGTTTTACAAAGAACTGTGTCCTGTAGTTGGCGCTTTTGAGATAATTTTGTAACGACCTGAGAATAATGTATCTGATTGAATTTATTTTACTGAAAATAATCCTCTTACTTTAATAAACTAACTGGAGTTAAATTCAAATCCTTTGATTTTCTAAAATATTTTTGACATGACCTTATAAGTTCCCTCTGTGCAATATTAATTACCTCTTTTGAAGAAAAAGGAGTTAACTTAATCATTCCTCTTTTGGGGATCTCAAGCTCTCGAAATAATTTCTTACTTTCATATAAAAGTAATTTTTTTGCCATATCTGTAACAACTTCTGAAACTTTTAAGTTCATACCTGAATTTGATAGCATTTGATCTATGAGATGCATTCCACGATTTAAAGAGGTTATTTCTTTTTAAATAGGCCATTTTTTCTTTATAAGAAATTCAATATAATCTTCAAGAGAGTTAATAAAATACATAAATATTTTCGCATAATAAAATCCTTAAGCTAATCATATTCTTAAATTCTTTTCACGAAATTTGAATTGTATATTTTACCAATAGTGTCTTGAAAGAAGACATCTGCCCATGATAAAAAAATGCTATATTTTCAATACGTTAGATAATACTGCTCAAATATTTAGTAGGAAGTAAGGTATGATATAAATATGGAAAATTTCTCTTTCAAGAAACCTCTCTCAAGGGGGTGTTAAAAAAATCTAATTCTAGATCCGAATTCTCACATATTTTTGGCATTCTTTGAGGGATCACACCCGTGTGAAATAATTTCTCATCACCTCTTTCACAAATCAACTGTGAAGTAATGACATCTCCTTGAACACCAGTTATTTCTCTAATTTCTGCAAGAACTCGTCCTGTTCCTTTTTCACTTTTTAAATGAATGATAAAATCAAGTGCCGATGCGATTTGTCTTCTAATGGCCACGATTGGAATGTTGAGACCGGCCATCATTAAAAGAGTTTCAATTCGTGTGAAACAATCTGCAGTTGAATTTGCATGGATGGTACTTAAACATCCTTCATGTCCAGTATTCATTGCTTGAAAAAGATCAAACAGTTCTGGCCCTCGTGTTTCCCCTATTACAATACGATCAGGTCTCATCCTTAATGAGTTTTTAACTAAATCTCTCATTGAAACACTCTGAGAGGAATTAATATTGGCACCTTTGGTTTCCATTTTTACGCAGTTGGGGTAGTTGAGAGTTAATTCAAAAGTATCTTCAATACAAACAATTCGTTCATGTTGAGATACTTCTCTCAGAATCAAGTTTAGAAAGGTAGTCTTTCCCGAACTTGTCCCTCCAGATATCATAATATTCATTTTTGAGCTAATTAGTGACTTGATAAATGTTACCCATTTTGGCCCTAGTTCAAATACTTGAGGATTATCATCAAAACTTCTTAACACACTAATATGTTTTCTTATCGTGATGGCCGTTATTCCTCTTGTAAGGGATCCTAGAACAATATTTATTCGACTACCATCTGGTAGAAAACCATCTAACAAGGGATAATCTGCATTTAAAACTTTTTGATTTAGATGGGCCACGGACTGTGAAAACTCATCAATTGCTTTTGAATTAATACTTGTTTCTAACCTTGTGAACTTACCGTTTCTTTCCACGAAAATATAACGTGGGCCATTTATAATTATTTCCGTAATTCCCTTCTTATCCGCCAAATTATTGAGAAGTTCCCATATAGGATTTTTAACATCGATTTCCATTTAAATCTCCAAAGAACAAAAAAAGTCAGTATCAGATATAGAAAAACCATATGAGAGGAGATTTCGAATAATTTCATCTCTATTTCGATCTGTAAGATCTCCCCACAATTCATTAAATTTTATCCCGTCATTAATTTTATCTTTTAATTTATTAAATCCATAATATTCTACGAAATGATCAATTATTATATATATCCAATCAATGTAGGGAGTTCTCACTTTCATTAATTTTAAAATATCTATCACTTCTGGTAATATTCCACTGTATATATGGTTTTTTTCACTTTTATACCTGGCCATTTCAAAATAAAAAAGAAGTAGATAATCACGATGGTGGCCATCTACTGAGAAATTCTGAAATTTTTCAAGATTTTTTTCTATTCCTCGAACAATTGATAAATTTGTATGGTCGGGATATTTATTATTACTGGCATAAGTAAGATAACAGGCCATCATTCTTTCCCTAAGCCCACTAAAACCAATTGATTTAATAATTTTTTCAATATTAGGATGACTGTCAATATCTTTTGTAACCCGTAAGAATAGTCCACTAAATCCCGGGTTGTAATAAAGATATTCTGTAATAAAATTATTAATATTGGGGAGATTGTTAATATTCAATCCTAATAAGTAAGATAGTTCTTTTGGGAGTATAATGCTCGGATATTGAATAATCTTCTCCTGATTAAACTAAAGCTACCATTATTATATCTTGCTTCTTGTGGTTATCAAGACGTTAATATGGTACTTTTTAAACTCATGAGGTTAATAAGGATGAATACTTTCCACTATTTAAAGGTAAAATTTGAATCCTTAGATATTATTGCTATAGAAGAAAATCTTTCTTCTGTGAATGTTTCACAAAGGCCATGCTATGTTGATGCTTCATCTATTAATCTTGAACAACTTATGGAGTTGATTAACAATTTGGCGACAGTATTTAAATATCTTAATCTACACCCTAAGTTCCCCTATCCTTTTTATATAATAACAAAACTCATTGAAAATCATGAAACATTTCCGATAGTGGCGTCTGAAAATGATCTTCCAACTCATTTTCTTCAGACAGCAAAAAGATTAACACCTAGGGAAAGTATGTTACAAAATAAAATTCAGATTTTGCAACGACGTCTAATAAATATTAATTTTTACGAAAAAATAGAACAATTGAAAGAAATTCAAAGAGAGCAAACAAAATTGTCTGATACATCAAAAGAAGAATATTTCTATCACAATATTTTACTTAAAATCAAAGAACAACAAAAGTTGAACATATGAAAAAAAATGGACGAGACATTACGGGAATCCGAAAAAATCTAAGGGGATTTGAATCAGTTTTAGACTTAGTATCTTCTGATGTTGAATACAAGAAAAGAAGAATGCGAGAATTAAAAAATAAAGGAAAAAATCAAGAAATAAGGGACTTTGAATATTTTAATTTCCTAGAAAACGAACTTGAAAGATTAGTTGCTCTGGATTGTTTTTTCTCAAATAAAATACATAATCTTAATGAAAATTCTAACTTAAAATTTCTCATTCAAGAACAGAATGATAAAAAAGACATCTCAAAATTTGAACTGATTGAAAAATTGCTCGAAAAAGATGGAAGTTTTATTCGAAGGCTCTCCCACCTTTTTGATTCTAGTTTTAACTAATGGGTATTTAAAATAATTGGCCCTCCGACATGTGCATAGTCTTCAAGAGAGAGATTATTAAAGTCATAACCTTCAAGATGTTCAATCAAAATCATGCGGATATATTTTTCAATCCCTGAAATATTTTCAAGTCCATAAGAGGCCACAAAAGAAGATATTTTTTCGAGAAGTACTTCATTCTTTTTCACTCTTCCCTCAATATCTACGAAAATGCTTGCAAACTTTTTAAATTCTTCAATTGTGACGGCCAGTTTGGGTTCATTATTTACAACTGAAGTACCCAATGTGTAGTTTGCAAATGAACTTAAAATGAGTGCTTCAAAATCAATGTCTTGTAGGTTGTAATTGAGGTAATATTCGTCTTGTATTCTTCCTGAATTGATGAGTTCTTCATATGTTTCAAAAAATTTTTGTATAAATGGAAGCATTTGGCAAAATGTATCTTTTTTAGAAACCCACTTATGGTAAATAACCAGATGATCAATCGCTTTTGTTTGTTCTTTTGACTCATCTCCGAGAGAGAGTTTAGGAGGTTTATCAAAAGAAAAATCTAAATATTCACACCAGTTTTTTCCTAAAAAAGACTCAAATTTAGTTTCAAATTTTGTCTTATTTAATTCTTTTTTAATATCTTTAAGTACAAGTTGAATTAGTGATTTTCCAATTTTATAGACTTCGGTGAAATCAAATTTATTAAAGACTAAAAAATCTTTATCGCTATGGTTTGAAAGGATATAATCAAGCCCAAGAGTTAAAAAACTACATGTTATTTTACCGATTCTGTTTGCTGCAACGGCACCATCTTTAAGAGCATCGTTTGATGATAGAGTTGAGTTGACTAATCTAATAAAATTGAAATGCAAATAGTCTAGTCGATTTTCATCTTGAATTTTTGCAAGTTCTGCTCGAACACTTCCAAGTTCTTGTTGGTAAGGAATAATTGTCGAGCGAGGAAGAGATTGTCCAAGTGAAAGTCTATTTAGGTTGATCTTGGCATTTTCTTTTTTAGTAATAAAATGCTTAATCAGTGATTCATTTTGGTAGGTGGCCTCAACTTCTAAGGAATCAAAATAATCAACAAGCCCATAATCTCTTAAAAATTCTTTTTTATGTACGTAAGCTTCTTCTTGCAATGATAGATATGGTTCATTCACATACTTAAATATCAGAGCATAAGCATTTTCAACTCCCAAGTCCGAATAGAGTTGGCGCAGGAACATTTTTACTTCATCAACAAAGTCAAACTCTTCATCATATTCAAATAGAAGCTGAGTGTCATCTGTTAGAAAATAATAGTCATGGTCTGGATATTGGGGGTCCTCAGTATCAAAAGTCCAAATATTGAAACGAGATTTAAGAAAGAGAAAAAATTCTTCACTTTTAACAAATTCAGAACGCACATCTTCATCATCGACAAGGGAATAAGTTTGAAGCCAATACTGAAAAGAATTTACATCAACTTCATCTTTTTTCCATAAATCCAAATCTAAAAAGACCTTTCTTTGGTCACTGGAAAGTTTACTTAACACTTTGCTCACAATTTCAGGAGTATTTGATTTAATAGTCATATAAAGAGGTTGAACTGGAAGATTTGAAAAAGTCATTCCCTTTTCAACAATTTTCTCAAGGTCATCAAGGGATTCATAAGACTTGGCCTCTGTAAAAACACGTTCAATAATATCGAGCTGGCCAACAATTAAATCTTTCTTCTTAGTCATCTATAGTTTCCACAATGTAGTCATCATCATTATTATAAAATTCAATTTCTTGAGCTTTTGTTGTACCGCGAACAGGAGAAGAGAGAGATTCAGTAATATGATCTGCATCCTCTTGATCTTCAAATGACAGTTGTCTAGTGCTTGCAAGAAATTTCTCTTGTTTTGTGATATACTTCATGATGGCCATCTTGTGGAGTACATTTTGAATTTCTTTTTTGGCACCTTGACTTATTTTTTTTTCATAGAATGATCTACTAAACACTGCAGGATTTGGAAGAATCAGAGCTAAAAAGGCACCTTCTTCAGGTAAAAGATCTTTTGGTAATTTTTTGAAATAAAATTTTGACGCATTTAAAATCCCATATAATCCTGGCCCATATTCAATTGTATTCAAGTATAGTTCCAATATTCTTTCTTTAGAGAGATTTTGTTCCATAATAAGTGTGAGATAAAATTCTCTTATTTTTCGTAAAATATTTCTTTTTGAAGTAAGGAGATAGTTTTTAATAAATTGTTGAGAAATTGTACTTGCTCCACGCAATTTTGCACCTTGAAAGTAGTCGTATAATGCAGAACCAACTTGAGTTAGATCTACTCCATGATGCTCAAAAAAGTTCCAGTCTTCATTAATCTGAATTGCATAATAGGCGTTTGGAGAAATTTCATTGAGTGAAACCCAACTCTTGGGTTGAGTTTTAGTAAAGTGATATTTGGCCTGAGCATCTTTGTCTAGAGTATAGGTGATAAAGCCTTTATCTAATTTGCTTAAACTGAACACATTATCAATTTCTAAATAAATTGGAAGACAACCAATGAATAGTGAAATCACCAAAATGGCCCGAAACATTATCTAGTCACTCCTTATTTTTGACACGTAATACTATACAAATTTGATTTCAACGTAAACACCACTCATACATTTTACATTTTTTTTAGATTCTTACCAATAATTGCTCAAATTGGATGCCAAGTTCAGTCTATTTAGATAGTCTTGGCCGTCCTGAAAAGAGGTAAACAAATTATGTATAACATAGGAATTATTGGACATGGACATGTCGGATCGTTGCTGGGACAACATCTCCATGGGGCCGGATATAAAATATTTGCTACCAAAACAGAGATACTAAAAGACAACGGATCTTACCCAATAGAGAGTTGTCGATTGCCAAAAGATATTATTCATTTAAAAAAAATATTAAGTGATGGAGTTTTAATTTTTCTCATACCTCCTTCAACTAAAAGTTACAGGGCCATTATTGATTCACTTATAAAGTATTTTCCGGCCACACAAAAATTGATCTTTTTTTCCTCGACCTCAGTTTATGGGGACAAGCAGGGACTATGCAATGAAGCAACTATTCCTTATCCAACATCAAAAAATGGTCAGGAGCTTTTGATATGTGAAGGAAAATTAAAAAATCATTTTCAATATTTAAAAATAATCAGGCCCTCAGGAATAGTTGATGAATTAAGAAATCCAATACATTTTTTTAAAAATACTTCTGAAATCACAAATTCAAATTTCTTGATAAATTTAATTCATACCCAAGATATCATTATATATATCGAATATTTAATAAAAAACTATGCAAGCTCTAAATCGATTAAAAATTTAGTATCAGAGGATAACATGACTAAAGATGAATTTTACAATGGTCTTAGAAGATTTTATCATCTTCCTAAGTTAAAAACTTCTGAAAATCATCCTAATCCATCAAAGAAAATTTTATCTCAAAATCCAGGCCCTTGTTTAAATTTTCCAAATCTATTTGAGTATTTCAAGGGGATTAAAAATGTTTGAACTTTTTTTGGTTTCAATAATTTGGGGTTTTTCTTTTGTCATCATTAAAGGGAAATTAACAGGTCTTGATCCTTTTTTTCTTGCTTTTGTTAGACTGTTCATTGGAAGTTTAGTTTTTTTACCATTTTTTAAAATAAAATTCTTCAAATATTTATCAAGAGAAATCATTTTTATTGGAGTTATACAATATGGATTGATGTATATTTTTTATATTAACTCTTTCCAATATTTGCAAGTATCCCAATTGGCACTCATGACAATCTTCACACCACTATTTGTCTATGTCCTAGGAGAATTCTTTGAGAAAAAATTCTCTGTATTTCTTTTGATGATTGTTGCTCTAAACATCCTCAGTTCCTCAATTCTTATAGATATTAGAGTGCCTGGCAAGTTAAAGGGAATTATACTAATACAGTTGTCAAATATTTGCTTTGCTTTTGGTCAAACTTATTACAAATACAAATTGTCTAAAAAAATTCCAAAAGGTGTAAAACAGCATCAGGTTTATAGTGTCATTTATTTTATTTCTGCAATAGCAACTCTTCCCTTTTTATTGATGAAATCTAAAATATTACTCAATATGGATTTGAGCAGTACTCAAGTTATTTATTTGATATATCTTGGTATTGTTCCAACTGGACTTGGTTTTTATTTCTGGAATAAGGGTGCAGTAAAAGTAAGTCACACGTTTTTAGCAATTGCCAATAACTTAAAAATTCCCTCGGCCCTCATATTTTCTATTCTACTCTTAAAAGAAGAAATAAATTTGTCGGCCATCTCCATTTTTTTACTCGTCTTCTCTTTGTCAGTTATTTTCTTAACTTTCAAAAAGTATACAAATTTATCTGAAAATAACTTAGAATTAAGAAGTTAACTCATTTCTAGGATATTTTTTATGAGTATTACTACGATTAAATACAGTTTTGTCTTCCCGGACAATTCTCAAATTAACCATGTTTTTGAAATTGATAAAATAAAACGTAAAATTGTTAATCTCTCAGATACTCCAGAAGATTTAAAACAATATACTGAACTTGATTTTTGCAAATGTAGCAACTGTCCATTAAATAAAACCCAAACTCCTGAATGTCCAATTGCGAAGAATCTTTTTCTCGTTGAAAGAAAGTTCAAAAATAAAATCTCACACGATAAATGTTTTATTGTTTGTGACACTCCACAACGGGCATATACAGCAAAAACAGATGTTCAAGTTGGTTTGCAGTCAATTTTTGGATTATTAATGGCATCTTCCGGATGTCCACATTTAGAGTTTCTCTCACCAATGGCCATGTTTCATCTTCCTTTTTCAAATGAGGAAGAAACCATTGTAAGAATCCTTGGATTTTATTTTCTTGAGAAATATATTAATGGAGAAATAGACTCGATTAACTTAGACCAGCTGAGTAAGCGATATCAAGAAATAAATACGGTTAACCGTGGAATTATTGAGAGAATTCGTAAAGTAGAGAGAAAAGATGCAGGACAAAATGCAATTGTCATTCTTGACACATTTAGTATGCTTCTTTCAAGTGAAATGAGTACTGATCTTGAATCAATTCGTTATATTTTTGATTCTAGCGTGAATACTTTATTAAAGAAGGAGTAAGGGCCTGAACTTCAACAGGTTTTCCTACAATCAGTTCAAGCCTTTCTTTCAAATCTATATCTGCATTTGTTAGTGGATGTAAGACAACGCCTGTTTTTCCGATAATTTCTAAAGAAGGATGTACGTGTTTTACTATAATTCTTTTTATTTGCTTACCTAATGACTCAGCTTGATCTTGTAAATCAAGGACAATGGAACGCAATTGATTGATATTTGCAGCATATCTTTTTTGACCTATGTAAATATCTGATTGGCAGTGGAAGTCCTGTCCCTCACCTATGATCATATAGCTTTCTTTTGGGCCAAACAGTGTAAGAGATTTTCTCATCAATGTATAATCACTTTTTTCAAAATTCTGAATTCTTTGTCCTTTATAAACAGGCCCAAGTCTAGACATTTTGAGAGCTCTCACCCCACCTATTCTAGCTAATTCTTGAAATAACAAAAGATTTGGAGTTTTTCCGCCCAGTAGAATTTTCAATCCAGGGGTTTTCAAATGTCGAATAAAACTAATAAAAAGAAATGATTTGTATATAAAACTCATGTTTACCTCTATGCTCCCTTTCGGCCCCAATACTTTTTAATTCATCTTTTGTTTTTAAAAAAAGAGCTGTGGCAAATTGTGCCAAAGTGTAAAAAATTTGATCACTTTTTAGATTAAAAAAATTTCATAAACTGTCGAAAAGACAAATGATGAGACCAATATTGTTTTTAGTTTTTCTTTTTTCTGTGAAAGAAATTTTTTCGATAGAAAAAGTCGATCTTTATTTAAAATGGAAGCATTCCTTTCAATTTGCGGGATATTACGCCGCACTTGAAAAAGGTTTTTTTAAAAGCGAAGGATTAGATGTTACATTTCATGAGAAAAATATGGAATGGACAACTGTAGAAAAAACTCTTGAAGGTACGGGTAAATATGGAATAAGTGATTCGAGTATTGTTCTTGATTATCTGAAAGACAGGCCAGTCATTATATTAAGTTCCATATTTCAGCATTCACCACTCGTTCTAGCGACAAGATATGAAGATAAAATCTTTGGGCCTTTGGAGCTCAAAGGAAAGAGAATAATGTATCAAAAAGATGTTGACGACGCTGTATTACATGCAATGTTTGATTCTGTTGGTCTGCATGATAATGACTTCTATCATGTATCTCATTCTTATAAAAATGAAGATTTAATCAATAAAACTGTAGATGCAATTAGTATTTATACAACTGCACAGCCTTTTTATTTTAATAAAATAAATTTCCCAATTTATATGATTAGTCCGTCAAATTACGGAATTGATTTGTATGGAGACACATTGTTTACAACAACTAGAGAAATTGAACAACATCCTCAAAGAGCAGAGGCCTTTAGAAGAGCTTCAATAAAAGGATGGTATTACGCGCTTAGTAACCCTGAGGAGATATGTAAGTTAATAAAAGAGAAATATGATCAAAACTTGGATATAGAGCAATTACTTTTTGAAGCAAAAGAAACAGCAAAAGTTATAAGACAGGATATTACCCCTATTGGATATACTCATCCAGGAAGACTTGAGAAAATTTCAAATATATATGTTCATAAATATAAATTGAAACACAAAAATGTTCAAAATATTCTGTTTGATCAGTATTTGATTAATAAAAATGCCTCTTTTTTAAATCGATTTAAAATCATAGGAATATTGGCCTTTATTCTATTGATTCTATTTCTCTTAGTGATGCTTTTTAATAAAAAGCTTCAAGAAGAGGTTGCTGCAAAAACTACTGAAATTGTTGAATTACAAAAAAGCAAAGATTTGTTTTTTGCTAATCTTACTCATGAACTAAGAACTCCACTGAATGCAATTATTGGAGGAGTTAGTTTTTTAAAAGATACTTACCTTGATGAAATTCAAAAAGATCATTTAGAACTGATTGATTTCTCTTCAAACATTTTACTTGATATTGTGAATGACATTTTAGATTTTTCAAAGCTTCAAAAAAATAAGATTGAGCTCAGTATAAATCGAATAGAGCTTAGAAATTTAATTCAAAATATTTATTTGAATCAAAAAATTCTGGCCGACAATAAAAATCTAAAGTTCGAATTAATTAGTGATCTCAATGAAGAATTTTGGGTAAACATTGATTACACTAGATTAACCCAAGTTCTTAATAATTTGATTAGTAATGCAATCAAATTCACTACAATTGGTAAAGTAATTATTAATTTTAAGCATGAATTTTCTGAAGAAGGAGATCGTCTTTATTTTGAAATCAAGGATTCAGGGAAAGGGATAGATGAATCTAAAATCAAAACACTTTTTAAACCATATGTACAAGAAGATAATTCCATCATTAATAATTATGGTGGAACAGGTTTAGGTCTGGCCATTTCAAAACAAATAATCGAACTAATGAATGGTCAAATGGAAGTAAAAAATAATGAAGAAGGTGGAGCTTGTTTTAGTTTTAGTATTCCAGTGAGTATCTCTAGTTCGCAAAATAATTTGCAAGATGATGTGAATATTGAACTTTCATTAGATGACTTAAAAATGTTAAAAGTTTTAGTTGTTGAAGATAATCCAATTAATTGCAAAGTCATACGTCAATATCTAGAGAATCTCTCTATAAGTCCAAAAATTGTAAATAATGGTTTAGAGGCCATTGAAAATCTGGAAAAAAATGAGTTTGATATTATTTTGATGGATAAGTTCATGCCTGTTCTTGATGGGCCTGCGACTACTAAAAAAATTCGTACTCACCAAGATAAAAAGATCGCTCATACATACATTATTGGGTTATCGGCCAATTGGAAAAATGGTTTTGATGAAGAATGTAAAGATTTGCAAATGAATGCAAGTTTAACGAAGCCATTAACTAAAGAAGAATTAAAAAAAGCGTTGCAAAGATACTTTACATATACAAAAGAAAAAAGCGCAGCATAAAAAAAGGCCTCTCAAATGAGAGGCCATAAGATTTATCTAATAAAGAGCATATCGTAGTATTTTGGCAGATTCCAAAGATGGTTTGGTAAAATTTCTTCAAGTTGATTACAAAATTTAGCTAACTCTTCACTCACAGGCATGAGTTCATTTGCAATTTTAAAAGAATTTTCTTCTTCATTTTCAGTTAGCCCCTTCAAACCATTTTCCATACTATTTACACAAGTCATGAGTGAATTCAAGGTAAAATTCAATTTCTTAATCATCTCAAACTCAATAGCGCTATCTATTCCAACTTCTTTATGTCCCTTTATGGCCGTAGCTAATTCAGTTTTATAATGAATGGTTGAAGGCACAATATGTTGTCTTATGAGATTTAGAAGTGTTTCAAACTCAATACATCTAAGCATATTGTAGTTTTCAACCAAAACATTGTGACGAGTTGTGAGTTCTGTTTGGTTGAAGATTCCACTTTCTGTCAGAAATTTTGTTTCATTTATGTCTGAGAGAATTTTTAAGGCATCAGGAGTGGTTCTTAAATTTGGTAAACCTCTTTTTTCTGCCTCGACTAGCCAATCTTTTGAATATCCATCTCCATTAAATACTACATCGTATGAATTTTTAAGCCACTTTTTAGTAACTGATGTAAGGGCCTCATCGATGCTTTTACCTGCAGAAATTTCCGATTTAATTATCTCATTTGATTCTTCAAAGACTTCTGCGACAGCTGCATTTAACACGGACATTGGAAATCCTGTAGCAGCTGAAGATCCACAGGCCCTCACTTCAAATTTGTTACCAGTGAAAGCAAAGGGAGAAGTTCTATTTCTATCAGTATTATCTTTAAGGAGATGAGCAAGTTGTGTAGCACCAAGATCTAGAGTATTTTGAGTGTTGTGTACATAGGTAGCACCTTCTAAGATAGAACGATAGATTTTATCTAGAGTTTCACCTAAAAAGACTGAAATGATGCTCGGAGGTGCTTCATTTGCGCCAAGTCTATGATCATTTCCTTGTGAAGCAATAGACATTCTAATTGCTTTGGCATGCCTTTTTACGGCCTCAATGATAATTGAAACAGTGGTTAAGAAACGAGGATTTTGATGTGGTTCCTTTGAAGGTTCCAGTAAATTAAGTCCATCATCTGTTCCCATTGACCAGTTTATATGTTTACCTGAACCATTAATTCCTGCAAATGGTTTCTCATGAAGTAGAGCATGAAAATTATGTTTTTCAGCCGTCTCTTTAATGAGGGCCATTGTGATCATATTCTGATCAGCAGCTCGGTTTGCATCTGTGAATATTGGAGCAATTTCAAATTGTCCGGGAGCAACTTCGTTATGTCTTGTTTTGGCCGGAATTCCAAGTCTGTGCATTTCTAATTCTAATTCACACATAAATGCAAGTACTCTCTCAGGAATGGCACCAAAATAATGATCTGAGAGTTGTTGGTTTTTAGAAGTAAGTTGTCCAAATAATGTTCGTCCGGTCATGACAAGATCAGATCGAGAAGCGAAGAAGGCCTTATCAATGAGAAAATATTCCTGTTCACATCCACAAGTTACGTCTACAAATTTTGTATCATGCCCCGTTAAATTCATATACTCAGTGGCAGCTTTATCCAACTTTGTAATACTCCTTAAAAGAGGAGTTTTAATATCAAGTGCATCACCATAATAAGACACAAAAGCTGTCGGTATACACAGAGTTACAGCATTAAGGGATTTTTTAAGAAATATGGGAGAAGTAATATCCCATGATGTATATCCTCTGGCCTCAAATGTTGTACGAGAGCCTCCATTTGGAAATGAACTTGCATCAGGTTCACCTTGTAAAAGTTGTGAGGCACTTAGTTTTTCAATTGGTCTTCCATCAGGAGCAAAAGAGAGGAAGGCATCATGTTTTTCAGCAGTTGATCCTGTCAATGGTTGAAACCAATGGCAGAAGTGGGTTGCCCCTCTTGAAACGGCCCAATCAGTAACGGCCGAGGCAACAATTTCTGCATGTTCGCGTGAAATTTTTTTATTACCTGATTTAGAAACAGATAAAATTTCTTTTCTTACTGATTCAGGAATAGATGGTGCTGTCCTGAAATCAAACAAATTTTCACCAAAATAAGAGCTTACAGGCAAGTAATGGCCTTCACCATCAACTGGTCTTTCAATTCTTTTTGGCTTTCTACCATTTGCTATTACCTTAGCTACATTTCTTGGATTTGTGGCCTTCATAAGTTTCTCCCTTTAAAACTTGTAATGAATAGACTGTATAAAAAATATGTGGTTGTGTTTTAACTAGCTCCTACTGGAGCTGTTGCACAGTTTGAACCTGTTGCTGCTGAACTTGTACTGTAGAATATTGTGCTTGAGCTGAATGAGCACGTGAAAAGCAGAGCATAATAAATGCAAAAATGAAAAACAATATTTTTGCCATAATGGCCTGCATATCACCAGGAAACATAGTTATACCTCTATAAAAATGCCCTTTATTTATTGCAAAAAGCTTACAATTAGGCAATAAGTTTGTGCTATGAATTCAAGTTTTTTTGTACAAATGCATGATTTACCCGACTATTGCCATCCTGTATATTCCTCTTTAAATCGATCGCTTCAATTTTACGCATCTCGAAAAGCTCTTTTATTTAGTATTGAAGACCATTTAAATAAAAAAATAGAGCATCATTTTGATAAATTAGAAATCATAAACCATCACTATCTAAAACAGTACCCAAATATCGTTGTTTCTTTATCTCATACTCAAAATATAGGGGCAGCGCTTTGCGCTTCAAGAAACGAGTATCAATCTGTTGGTATAGATATAGAGTTAAAAACTCGCAAAGTAAAAGAAGGTGCTTTAAAGTTTTATTCACATAAAAAAGATGATCTATCCCTAAATCATTTACAGCTTTGGGTGGCCAAGGAAGCATGCTTTAAGGCCATCTCTCCCCACTTTGACAGTTTTGAGGGAGAGATTACTCTTTCTAAAATTTGGGTCAATAACTTTCAATTCGGTCTTGTAGATCAAGTCCTAGGACATTTTACTCTTAGTGAAGAAGTTATAGGCCAACATAAAATCGTTGTCGCCAAGTCTTTCATAAAAACTATTGGGCCATGAGAACCTTAAGGGCCTTTGCATTTTCTCTTGGCCTAATGGAGTTGATTTTTCTTGGAGATCTTCCAATTGTTACATCCAACACCTTCATACATCCGATTCGTGAAACACTAATTTGATATGATTTATCTACTTGTAATTGCTTCGATATTTTTTTGAAATTCTGATCAGTTACCCTCATAGAATCAATGGCAATGATTTCATCTCCTGCATTTAAACCTGATTTATATGCAGGCCCATCTAAAACAACAGAACTTACATGAATATTATTTCCTTTGGTCTCTGTAGTTATACCTAACCATGAATGATCATCTTGAATATATTCTACTTCAAGATCAATTTCTGATAAGTAGCTCTCAATATCTATATCCTGAGTTGTTGAAACCATCATCTCAAATTCATCTCTTTCATTTTTGCTTGTTAGGGATTCAAAAATTTCAAAAAACTCCACTTTGAGGATTCCCCTTTCTGGATGCTTTTTATAATCCTCCCATAGTGCCAAGGTTAGGTCTCTAATATCTCTTTTAAAGCGATGAAGAAAAATATTAGCGATAAAAAAAACAATCGAGCCTTTAAGATAGTAACTGATAGTAGAATTGTTGGTATTTTCATCATTTCGATAAAGTTTTATCCATGCGTTAAAGGAACTTCCTTCAAGGGATTCTAAATATCTACCAGGAATAGAAAAATAGCGATTCAAAGTATTTTTCAATTCAGCTAAGTATGATTCAAGATCACACAGCCCACTTCTCAATACACATAAATCATCTATAAAACTTGTGAGTCCTTCGACCAACCAAAGCATTGATGTATAATTCTCATTGGTATAGTTAAATGGGCCCAACTCTTTTGGTCTGATACATTTTACATTCCAAGTATGAAAATATTCATGGGCCACAAGCGATAGCCAACGTTGGTAACGACTATCATCATCAAAACTCAATGAGTCGAAGATTAAACTCGTGGAATTTTGATGTTCTAAACCTCCTGCATTATCCGGGACAAAATGGCATATGAAGGTATATTTTTCAAAAGGTAATTCGTTATTAAACATATGAGAGACAGTTTTCACGATCGTATTAATATCACTTTTGATATCTCTATTGTGTTTGAGAATCTGTCCCCAATAGGCCAATTCAAAATCTTTATCAAGAAATCTAAATCCATCGGTTTCTTGGCAGCCAATTTCAATCGGACTATCTATAAGTTGATCATAATCTTTGGCCTCATAGATAAATCTATCCCTTTGATCTGAAACGTCCTTAAGGCCTGTGGATATTTTCGACCAGATTTCAGGAAAGTGTATCTCAATTTTTGGAGATTCAATATAAGCATTTTCAACTCCCATAAAGACGCTTGGCCCCTGAATAAAAGCATGTTCAATGTTGACATGAGATGTTCTCACACTCAGTTCATTGCAGTAAACTTCGTATTCAAATGTAAAATTCTCACATTTTTTGTTTAAAAGAGACCGTTCAAAATCAAGTAACCATTTACCTTTTTCGACTTGTTCAAAATAGAGAAATTCTCCGTTATCGCTTGTGAAAATAGGTCTTGCAACATGGCGGGAATACTCCCTCATAAGATAAGATCCAGGTGACCATGAAGGCATAAAAAAAGTTAAATTATTAATATTTTCAGGTTTTTGTCCATGAATTTTGACCTTTACACGGTGAGTCCACGGTGAATCTATAATGAGATCGTATTTCAAGTTGAGTTTCATGATTGTCCTTGATATTGATAAAAAAAATAATCCCAAAAGGTATACTAAACTATGAATATAGATAGATCAAAAATTAAAACACCACAAATTGTCATCTCCGATGAAGCTTTAAGCGAGTTAAATCTTCTTATTGAAAATGATCTGCAATTGCAAAGTAAGATACTCAGGATAGAGATTAGTGGTAAAGGTTGTGAAGGATTTGAATATTTTATAGGCCCACACTTTGAGATGGAAGATGATTTTATAGTCAATCCTACATCAGAACTTGGAGAAAAAGTGAATATAAATATTCATTTTTCACCTTTTTGTGCTTATTATCTTCAAGGTGCAAAAATTGAATTCTACCAAGACCCTCCTAACGATGAAGAGGGTTTCATTATAACCAATGAAAAAGGCCCTGAGTTTCACGGAAAGTTCTGGTTAAAAGATCAGTCTAAATTACCACCAATGAAAACAATTTAATAAATGGATATCAAATGAATTTTTTACTCTTCATTGTTACTGCATTAATTTTTCAGAATGCTTATAGTAACGATTTTAATAAATGCAAAAAATTATTGCTTAAATCTCATCGTCTTCAAGCGAAGAAGGGAATAAAAATTCCCCTTAATGTTCATTTGGCCCATCATTTTAATCTTAACAAAAGTGAGTTTTTATATAGTTTAAAAGGTGGTCTTTTTTCACAAGAGCGACTCTCATTGTACAGGGCACTTGGAATAAATTTTGAAGACTTTAGAGAGAGATATTTTACACCAGAGGAATTGCCTCAATATTCAGAATTGCTCATTAATCATATACAAATACAGGCAAAAAATAAAATCTCTATCGAACAAAGAAAAAAATATTATCGCACTGTCTTTGAAAGTGATGATGAATTTTTTAGTAAAAATTTTAAAAATAATAGTCCTCCCCTTTTGGAATCATTAAAATTAATAAGTGAAGGTAACTCGTATTTAACAGCTCCTCATTGGATTGGAGAAGACACAAAACCTATCAAAAAAGTTGTCGAAACGGTCGGATTACAAAGCATTCCTTTTCATCAAATCAATCATATGATCCAGGATTTACTTTATCCTGAATATGTAGAATATCAAAAGCGTCTGGCCAGTATTTATATTAATGAAATAAAAAGAGACCCTTCCCTTTTATCTATGGAAAATAGAAAATTGGAACGGATTCGATGGAAATATGTTTCAGAGCAACTTATAATTTGGAATAAGAAAAGAAAACTGAGTGAGTTTTTAAACTTTATTGGAATTGACCCTAAGGTTGGAGAATTCAACAATACTTTTCAGATGTACAATTATTTAAAAATTTTAAAGGAAAGTGAACGTAATGAAATCATTACAAAAAGTATTTCAAGTTTGCCAAATTTCATTGAAATATTGGGACCACAAGCTTTTGACACAATAATCTATATGAAATCAACCGCATTAAGAGATATGGGCAAAAATGAAACAATGGGTTTACTAAGTCCCTTATACAACCTTTTAGCTGTAAGACAGGGGTACCTAAATACAAAAAATAAAAGTTTGGCCTATTATTTAGATTCAGCATCTAGGTATTTAGTTTTTCTCATTCAATTGAGCAAAACAGATTTGGAAGATCATATGAGTGAAGAAATCATCTATGGACTAGAGAGGAATTCTCCACTTTATCATTTATTTTGCTCTTCTAAGGTCTTTACTCAAAAGCTCATGCTTCAAATCGGATGTTCTAAGATTTGAAGTGATTTCAAATAGTTAAAAAGAGAATGTAAATAAATTCGTCATTTTTCAGTGGGGGCCTTCCTTTTTACATTTTTTAGGTTCTAATGACTACTTTGTATTATAGTAACGGACATGGAAGACGTGAGTAGATTATTCAAAATTCTAGCAATTTATCTATTTTTGATATCCTCATCTTTTGGACAAATGGATCCCAAAATAGCGCTGTGTGAAATAAAAAGTTCCAGAAGAATGTATAAAGAGTTTGTGTCAATTTTTCAAAAAATGCACCCTTTAAAAATTAATGAATCAAATGCCTTAAAATATATAAATACACATTTAGAATCAAATGCTGATCCCATTTTGACTTACTTAAAATCTAGGAACTCAGAACTTCCTCCATCGATTCGAGTAAAATTTGAAGTAATAAATAAAACGCAAGTTGATCTTACTCTAGCAAATATTATTTCTGAAAAAATCATCCAGGAAGGAAAAATATATAGAAAACAAAAATCTATTCCCGTAAAATTAGAAATTGATCAGTTTTATTTTATGGATTTATATAAATCAAATCTTCTTTTTTCACCATTCGAGAAAATCTCAAGGTTATCCGGCAAAGTTTCGTATTTAACTTCTTTATTATTCTATTCAAATATTTCTACTTTAAATAGAAAGTTCATTTTACAAGAGACTGATAAAGAGTATGGTTCTATTCCTGAAATTTTGGATGATTACGTCCTTGAGTTGATGAAACTTAAAACTGAACAAAAACTTTCTGAAGTTGATATTACAAGAATTTTGGTTGGCCTTTCCTACAAATTCTCAATCACAGAGGATGAAAATCTAATCTCCTTAGAAAAAAATCCATATACTAAATTATTAATTGAAGTATTTACCCCCCTGGTCGCATCGAATGCACTCAAAACTTCTAAAAAGCTTAGGCATAATTTTATAGATTCATTAGATCTTCTTTCATCACGGATAATTGAATTTTCTGACATTTCAGAGGTCATTGAGGGACTTAAAAAAATTCAACGTAGTGAAAAGACCGATCACAGTGATAAAAAATTTGCAATGCAATACAGAGCAATGATTCTCTCACTTCTTTCTCATCCAGAAATTTTCCTGGTTCAAAAGAATAATTTCAAAATAGTCAAAGAGGAATTGGTTCAGGAAATTTCTTCATTATTTAAAGAATACAAACTAAATATTAACCTTAAACCTCTATCACTCATGTGTTCTAGACTGGTGTATTCACAGGAATAAACGACCTAGCGATTTATATTTCTTTTAGAGACAAGAGACTTGACGAAAAGAATAATCGATCCGCAGAGTTGAAATTATCAATATTATTTTTTTATTTCGACTAGCTTTCCTGAAGGAAAAAGTTTTAAATTTCTGATTTTTTTCTTATTTTTTTTCGGGACATATTTATTAACAAGTTGAGATTTTTTTCCATTCTTCAAAATAGGCCAAGCTACTTCAATATGTATTAGTTTTTCATCATCATGTAAGTAGAATATTTCTTGCATTTGCGACTGAGAGACAAAGTTTCCGGCATGAGGTTGTATCCAGCGAGTTCTTTTTCCCTTCGTGGTTTGAAAGATAATTTTTGCTCCAATTCGAGGAGAAGTAAGCTCGATACTGAAGACCTGTTTAAAGTTTTTGGGCAATTTATTTTCAAAAAGGTATATCCTCTCCTTTATGGAGTCATCGCGAATATTAGTTTGTCCTGTAAGAATATCAAGCATCCCATCACCATTAAAATCAAATACAACTGTACCACTTGGGTTGACGATATTTATCCCAAATTCTTCTGATTTATCTTCAAAGGAGCTTGAAGTTTCTTGTATAAACGTAACTAGTCTTGTATCTGGAGGGAAACTAGTATTATCAACAATTAAATCTCCCTTTGAATCTGCATTTAAATCAGTCCAGACAGATCGTTTGTCAGACTGAGTCCAATTCAACTTACCTTTGTCATCAAAGTACTCACTTCTAAGAAACTTAGGTACATTGGAACTTTCAATTCCAGTTAGAATAGAGGAACGATCCCTTGATTCACTCTCATATGAATGAGAAACTTCTCCAACAGAAATATCAAAAATACCATCATTATTATAATCATAACAATTCATATAGAAAGTATTCCCCCCGCCTCGAGTGTCAAATATTCCATTTTGATCTTGATCTATTTTGGACTCACTCGCGACATTGAGAAAATGTCTTTCAAGAGCATCTCCTGTTGTATTCATCCATAATTTATTTGCATGTCCACTGCTTGATGAAACGAGAATATCTGCATGGCCATCATTATTAAAATCGCAAGTACTTACACCAAAAGAGGGCGTTATATCGAGATAGTTTTCGAACTCAAGTTTTTGTGGCTCTCCAACAAGCAAGGCCGGTTTGTCTACAAATTTGCCATTTTCATTGACAAGAAATTTATCAGGAACAGGAATGGGAAATTGTCTTTTATAATTATACCAATTGGCCAAGTAGAGATCCAAGTCTCCATCTAAGTCATAGTCAACAACGGCAACACTGGCCACAGGTACATCGAGTTTAGGAAACGCAACATCACTTTTTTCAAAAAAAAGTTGTTTGCCCTTTAATATACCTTTGAATAACCTCAAAGGGAGATCTTCCCATACATTTTTCTGATTTAGAGTAATGAGCAACAAATCTAGAATATTGTCATTATTGTAGTCAAAAAAGAGTAATGAATTTGCTCTTTCGTTTGTGGGTAATCTAGAAAGATTTGATTTTTTAAATTTTTTTAATAATGGCCAGTACTCATAAAATTCTGGAATTGAATAATGTGAACTAATAAGTACGATGTCATTATATCCATCGCCATTGAAATCTATAATATTAAATCTGTGACCAGTAATATTTGCTAACCCCATCTTTTCAGTAACATCTTCAAAGAATATGTCCTTTTTAGAAGTTGGCCCTGGTTCGAAATTTATTTTTTGTGTATTTTTAGTTTCTTCTTTTTGACTATTTTGATCAACATTTTCAACAACTAACTTTGAAGAACACGACAAGAGAAAGAAGAGGAAAAAAATATTTCCTCTCCTTGTAACTAAACTAATAATCGATAATATCCAGTCCATAGCCACCATTTTTAGTCAGCTGTTCAGTAACTTTAATTATGGTTTTATCTTTATTATTTGTCATGCCTTTAAGCTCTCCAATAAATTTTTTCTTTGAATCATCTAGGGCCAGTTTAGCGAGATTAAGCACATAGTCTTTTCTCTCTTTCTCAATACTATCACTGTTAAGAATTGTAGTGGTCCGAGAGATCACTGAAATCATCACATAGAGTTCGATGGCCATATTGGCCATCCTTCCTTGAGGGAGTTCATGATCTATAATTTTCTTACCATATTTGATAAGTGTGTTTTCCACTTGAATAGCAAAGCCACTGAGCATCGATGAAAACTGATCAGCATACTCTTCCAAATCTGGGTGGTATTGAGAGAGAACTTTATTAGCAAACATTTTAGAAAGTCTACCCTTTGCAAAATCAGTTAGAACACCTAAAGATTTGATAGGATCTTTTAGAGCGTTTGAAACATCAGAAATTTTACCAAGCTCTTTTAGTCTCTCAGATGGTCCTCTCACTCCAGAAAGAGCTAAAAAGCATCTTAGAATTTCATTTGTCCCTTCGAAAATGAGCTGTATTCTTGCATCCCTCATCATTCGCTCGTAGGGATATTCACACATATAACCAATTCCAGCGGCGATTTGCATTCCCATGTCTACAACGTCCCATAAATTTTCAGAACCATAAATTTTGCAAACCGCTGTTTCCAGATAATAATCATTGAGACCCTTACACATGTTTCCAGTAGTCATATAGACGACACATTCAGTTGCATAAGTTTTAAAGGCCATCTGTGCCAGTTTGTCTTGGATAAGACCAAACTGATTAATAGATTTTCCAAATTGTTTTCTTTCTTCAGCTTGGCCAGTGGCCAGTTTTAGAATTTCTTGCATACCTGAAACACAACCTGCTCCTAATGATAGCCTGCCGCTATTTAAAACGTTCATAGCGATTTTAAATCCCTTACCAGGGCCTCCGATCATATTTCCAGCAGGAACTTTTACTTTATCAAAATAAACAGCTCTGGTTTCAGAGGCCTTAATTCCCATTTTGACTTCTTTTTCACCAAAAGAAACACCTTCCATTTCTTTTTCGACGATAAAACAAGAAATTTTTTCGACACTCTTTCCCTCTATTTCGTGGTCTGTCTTACAAAATACAGAATAAAAATCTGCCATTCCACCATTTGTGATCCAAAGCTTCTGGCCAGTTATGGTGAAGGTTCCATCTCCATTATCCACAGCTTTGGTTTTAATTGAGTAGGCATCTGAGCCTGAACTTGGTTCCGTTAAGCAAAAAGCTGCAATTTTTTCTCCCGTAGCAAGAAGAGGTAACCACTTCGCTTTTTGCTCTTCATTTCCTTCATTTAACAGGGCCCGATATCCAATTGACTGATGAGCTCCTAGAGTTGTGGCAACAGAAGCATCTGCTCTAGCGACTTCTGCAAAGACTCTCGAGTAGAGGGAATAATCTAATTCCATTCCATTATATTGTTCCGGAACGGCCAACCCACAAAGCCCAAGCTCTGCTAGACCTTGAATGATCTCAACAGGAATCTGCGACTCATGATCCATCTTTTCACTATCGATCTGATCCTCAGAAAACTTTGCAATCGCACTCACCATTTCCTTGGCCATCTCCTTTTGATCCTGTGTAAAAGACGGAAAAGGAAATGTTGCTGCTTCTTCTATCTCACCATAAAAGAAACTACCGACTACCGAGTTTAATTGTTTACCTTCCTGTTGTGACATACTCCATCCTTTTTTATAAAAAATATATTCGATCATTTTAATACAACAAATTGTTCAAGTTAACAAAAAATAGAGGTAAGAAGACTATTCCTCTTTTGTTTGCGCCGTCCCATTAATGTATACTTAAACTATAATAGGCATATTGCGAGAAAGTTTACAAAACTCTTGCAAGTTTTTGCAAAAACATTGAAAAAGCTAGTTTAGGATACCCTAAAAAAAGGATCTGGCCCTGGCATGAAAAAATTTTTAAGCAAACTCTTTAAAAGAAAATCTACGAAGAAAAACGAGTTTGATGACCTTCAAAGTGAAATCGATGCTGACAGTTCAGATGTCTTCACTATTGATGATGATGAGACTCACATCATTCATCATAGCTCAGAAGACGAAACTGAGCTTTTGGAAGACTTTGAAATCCCTGGTGTTCCACCTTCAATTAAGACAAGTTTTATGACTCGTCTTTTAAATCAACTAAAGAATTTAAAAAATAAAAAAATATCCACTAGTCAGTTTAAAAGCATTGATCTTAGTAAATTAAACTCAAACTCCTTCATTCAAAAAATAAAAAAAATAAAGTGGGAAGGTTATATTGATGAGATATTTGCAACTGAAAATAGACCAAAATTTCATAAAATATTTAAGGGCTCAATTATCATCTTCTCCTCTATTACTTTGGGAAATATTATAGGTGCATTTATCCACTATACTCCTGAAGCTCCAATTAACTCAATGGTATCGATGAATAGTGCTTCAGGTCTTGATCAAAAACAAATCCAACAAGTAAGCAACACAAATCCATTTAAGGCCAAAGTTGAAGTTATCCGACCAAAAACAGATAAACCTAAAGTTGTGATTGATGAAAATAAAATTTGTCATCAATCGAATGAGAAAACATCACTTCAAATCAAATTTGAATCTGCAATTGTCTTACAAGACTCAGTAAAATCTATTGCAGCTGTTTCAGTTAAAAGTGGAAAAGAATTGTTAAGAATTCGTCAAGGTGACAAGATACAAAATATGGCAAAAGTTGGATTAATCACTCCAGAAAAAATCATTTTCAACAATTTACAAACTGGAAAGTGTGAGTATATTAGCAGCTCTCAAAAAGATATGTTCAAAAAAAGTCGTTCAGCGGGTGAAATTGGCGACATAATTAGTAAAAGCGAAGGAAATAAAATTCTTAATAATCTAAAGAAACAAGGAATTCGAAGCGAAGGGAACAAGCTTATTATACCTAGCTCTCTGAAAAGAACTGCCTTTTCTAATATGCAAGAAATTCTAACCCAGGCCAGAGCAATTCCAATACCTAAAGCTGATGGAACCATGGAATTTAAAATTGTTGATGTCGTTCCTGATGGAGTGTTCGCACAATTAAATATTCAAGATGATGACAAGATTACTCATATTGATGGTAGACCCATTAAAAATATGAACGAAATTATGACGCTCTTCGGACAATTTGCTGATTTACAACAGTTACAACTTACAATTGAAAGAGACGGAAACTCAAGTCAATTAGAGTATGTTTTTGAATAAGGAAATAACCATGGTAAACAAACAAACCATTTTCAAGTTGCAGGTAGTTTTAGCTCTGGCCCTATTCTGTCAGTTACCGGCGCTAGCACAATTTAAACAGTTTCGCTCGAAGACAAAACTAGCTAATAATTCTTCTCATTCAAAAGCTGAAGTAGAAGTTGAATCTGAAGCCGAAGATTCAGTTACAAACGATGATCCCTTCGGACATGATTCAGGATTAGGAGATATCAAACTTCCTAAGGCAAAAAAAGATAATCGCCTAGTTAACCTCAATCCAGAGACAGCTTTTGGCCCTGAGATGATTGAAAAATTTGAATACACTGACGTCTCTCTCATGGATTTAACAAAAGATATGCAAAAACTGACAGGACTTAACCTTATCCTCGATACAGATTTGAAAGGAAAAGTTTCCATCATGGCCCCTGCTCCCATTACAGTTGGAGATGCTTGGAAGGCCTACCTAACTGCTCTTAACATGAAAAACTATTCTATTGTTAAAACAGGTGCCTTTTATAAAATTATTTCTGACAGAGATGTTAGATACACTACAACTAAAATGTATACAGGGCCCTACGTTCCCAATACTGACAATTACGTCATGAGAGTTATTCCTCTAAAAAACGTTGATGCGACACAAGTGACAAGGGCCTTTAGACCCTTTATGTCTAGACAAGGTCGAGTTTTGGAAATTAAACAAACAAATACAATCATCATTCAAGATACAGGACATAATATTAATAGACTTATGAGACTGATCCGCTTTGTTGACGTTCCTGGTTACGAAGAAACATTGCAAATTATCAAGGTAAAACATTCTTCGGCCCAAGAAATCGCCACTCTTCTAGATAAAATTCTTCAAAGTGGAAATTCATCGCGTAGTAGAAGAACTCGATCAAAAAGATCATCATCTGAATCAGAAGATATTTCAAAAATTATTGCTGAACCTCGTACGAACTCCATTATTGCAATGGCCAACGCAGATGGAGCTAAAAGATTAAGAGAACTTATCCAAAAACTTGATACAAAACAAGCATCCTCTACTTCAGGTCAAATACATGTATATTATTTAAATCATGGTGATGCTAAAACGTTGGCAGAAACTCTGAATAAGCTTGTCACTGGGCAAGTGAAGAAAAAAACAACATCACGATTTGCTAAAAGATCTGCTGATGAAGATGAAACTGCTCTTTTTAACAATCAGGTTAAAATCACTGCTGATGAGAAAAACAATGCATTAGTTATTACTGCTGCGCCAACTGATTATTTAACCATTAAATCAGTTATCCACAAACTCGATGTTCCAAGAGATCAGGTATATGTCGAGGCCATTATTATGGAAACCACTGTTAGAAACACAAACTCATTTGGAGTGAGTCTACTTGGTGCCTATGGATCAGGAGCTAAATTCTGGGGAGTTGGAGATAGTCAGGGGGATATCATAGGATTACTTACGCAAAGTTCACTTTCTTTAGGACAGTTCTTCGTGGGATTAGGTGCTGGCAAAACACGAACTTTAAAGCTTGGGAATACGGATGTAAGCGTTAATTCTGTAAACGGACTGATTAAAGCGATTGCTTCAAACTCAAATACAAACGTATTGGCCACTCCACAAATCATGGCCATTGATAATGAGGAAGCTACGTTTTCTGTTGGGGATGAAATTCCAATTCCGAAAACGACAATTGCTAATAACCAAACACAAGTTTCAACAGATACTCAAGATGTAAAATTAACATTGAAAATTACACCTCAAATCAATAAGGCCTCGAGATATATCAAAATGAAAATCGACCAAGATATTCGAGACTTTTCTAACGTTGAGCTACCGCAGTCACTTCAAAATAGTGGGGTTGCAATTAAAACAAGAAAAACTGTAACCACAGTAAACGTTAGAGATAAAGATACAATTGCGATGGGTGGACTAATGCGAGATAGAATAAATGAAACAGTTGCAAAGGTTCCGCTGCTTGGAGATATCCCAATTCTTGGTTGGTTATTTAAAAATAAGAAAAAAGATGTTGAAAAGGTAAATATGATCTTTTTCCTCACCCCTACTATACTTTCAAACTACCAAAAAAATATGTCCGAGAATGTGAAAGATGTCCTCCTTAGAAGAGCAGGACATCTAGAACAAGTTCATGGTGAGAATGATCCTTTTGGAACAACAATTAAAGGAATATATGAAAAAGTTCAAAAACAAAGTGAGGGACCACTTTATGACAAAGATGATGTCCAAGATTATCAAGATGAATCGATTGATCCTACTTCAGTTGAGGTAGAAAATAAAAAAGAAATAGTACAAGATGTACCAGAGAAAAAGGCAGCCCCTAAACGGAGTAAATAGTGTGAGTGATGCTTTAGATACAAGACCAGTAAAAAAGAAGATTAAAATTGGTGAATTACTTATAAAGCACACCAATTTAACAGAAAAGCAACTTAACGAAGCACTTGAAACACAAAAAGAGCAAGGTGGACTTGTCGGTGAAATTCTCTTAGGGAAAGAATACATAAAGGCCTCTGATATAACGAGAGTTGTCTGTATACAGATGAATATCCCCTATATTGATGACTTTGATATTGATAATATTGATCCAAATATTATTATGGAAATTCCAATAAATTATGCTCGTTCTCAAGAAGTAATCCCAATCATTGAAACTGATTTTGATGTAACTATTGCCCTCACTGATCCGTTTAATTTTAATGTTATCAATGATATGGGAGAATTATTTCGTAAAGAAATAAAAATCATCACTTCTCCCTTGGAAAAAATAAACGCGGCCATAAACAAAGTTTACGAAAAGGCCAACAAAGATATTGTTCACTCCTTAGAAGATGAATTTGATGAGGGAATGGACCTTGACACAACAATTGACATCCTTGATTCTGGAGCAGATGAAGCTCCGGTTATTAGATTTGTAAACTCTATTATCTTCAGGGCCGTCAAAGAGAAGGCCTCAGATATTCACATTGAACCCTATGAGAAAGAAACTGTTTATCGATTCAGAATTAACGGTGTTATGCAGGAAGTTTTAAGACAACCCCTAAAAACCCATGCAGCAGTTAGTTCAAGAGTTAAAGTTATGGCCAAACTTGATATTGCAGAAAAGCGCTTACCTCAAGATGGTAGAATAAAACTCAAAATTGCTGGAAAAGATATCGACATACGTCTCTCTACTGTCCCGATTCAAAATGGTGAGAGAATCGTTATGCGTATTCTCGAAAAAAGTAATACAATTCTCCAGTTAGAAAAGCTCGGTTTTCAGGGAGATGTACTAGACAATCTAGACGATTTATCAAAAAGAAAGCACGGTGTGGTTTACGTAACTGGGCCAACAGGGCATGGTAAAACAACAACACTTTTTGCAATGCTAGATCGAGTGAATACTCCAGATAAAATGATCATCACAGTTGAAGACCCTGTTGAATATGAAATCCCGGGGATTTCACAAATTCAAGTCAATCACAAAATTGATCTAACCTTTGCCAAAGCACTAAGGTCAATTTTGAGGCAGAACCCCGACATTATTATGGTTGGGGAAACGAGAGACTTTGAAACTGCAGAGATGGCCATTCAAGCGTCGTTAACTGGTCATTTTGTTCTTTCGACATTACACACCAATGACTCGGCCTCTGCTCCCAACAGACTTATTGATATGGGAGTTCAACCTTTTCTTATAGCCTCATCACTCATAGGAGTTTTAGCACAAAGGCTTATTCAGACACTTTGCAATGATTGCAAAGAGCCCTATCACCCTACGAAGGAAGAACTGGCACTTTTAGAAATTTCTACCCTGCCAAAAGATAAAGTGATTTATAAAGCTAAAGGCTGCTCAAAATGTAACTTTAGAGGTTATGCAGGCAGAACAAATGTCGCTGAACTTCTCATGATCACAGATGAAATTCGTCCTCTAATATTGAAAAAAGCTGACTCCAACCTTATTAAAAAAACAGCTCAACGAAGTGGTATGAAAACTCTTAGGCAGAATGCATTGGAAAAAATACTTCAAGGAGTGACAAGTATTGAAGAAGTTGTTCGTGCTATTAACGATGAAGAGGAATTAAATCACTAGGAACAACTATGGCAATATATAAATACACTGCAATCAATAAATTAGGTAAAGAAGTTGTCGCAAACATTAATGCTGATTCTACAGCACAAGCAAAATTAATCCTTAAGGCCCAAGGATTTATGCTCTTAAACATTAAAGAGCAAAAAAGTGACCGAATGAAAGAGAAGTCAACTTTTTCATTTGGTAGTGGCGTTTCAGTTGCTGATCTCTCGATGATGACAAGACAGTTGGCCACACTTATCAAGGCCAGAATTCAGATTGTTGAATCTCTCCAGGCCCTAGTGGACCAAACAGAAAATCCACATTTGCGTTTGGCACTTTCAGATATCAAGAAGAAAGTTAACGAAGGTAGTTCTCTTGCAAAAGCGATGGCCGATTATCCTAAAGTATTTGACCACGTCTTTGTCAACATGGTTGAGGCCGGTGAATCTTCAGGGACACTTGATATTGTTCTCATTAGACTTGCTGAATTTACAGAGTCCCAAGTGAAACTTAAAAATAAGATCAAAGGAGCTATGACCTACCCTATCATCATTTTTAGTTTTACAGGAATTATCATGCTTGGAATATTTCTTTTTATCATGCCCCAAATTACAAAACTATTTACGAGTCGCAAAATAAATCTTCCGTGGATGACTGAAGTTTGTATTTGGATTTCTGATGTGCTGAGACAATATTGGTTATTGATCATACTGGCCATCCTTTCAAGTATCTTCTTATTTAGAAAGTACATCAATTCACAGAAGGGAAAGAGAAATTGGCATCATGTACTGCTTATTATGCCAATCGTAAAAGACTTAACCATCATGATTAATATCAGCAGATTCTGTTCGACTCTTTCAACCCTACTTAACTCGGGCGTTCCCATTATGGCCGCCTTAAGGATTGTAAAAAACTTGGTGGGCAATATTCATATGCAAGAACTTGTTGATAGTGCCAGAGACAATGTTTCTCAAGGTGGTTTGATGAGTACTGCTCTGGCAGAAGGCCAGTTGTTTCCAACAATGGTCACTCATATGATGAAACTTGGTGAACAGTCTGGTGAAGTTGAAGAAATGTTAACAATCATTGCTGAAAACTACAATGATCAGGTAAATAATAAACTAGATGGGCTGACATCTATAATCGAACCAATCATGATGATTGGTTTAGGTGCAGCAGTTGGTTTTATTGTTTTATCTGTCGTTATGCCTATTATGGAACTAAACAATATGCGATAGGTTTTCATTAGAATAGGGTAAAATTAAATAACAACAAAATTGCACCCATTTTACATTTACCAGACGTGACGAAATTGCCAATATGATATACATTAGTGATTGTAGTTAATAAGACAGGAGTAAATATGCGAAACTTTAACCGAATTTTTCCAAAGGCCGCCAGTAGTGCAAAAGGCTTTTCACTCATTGAAATCCTCATTGTTATTACCTTAATTGCAATTATTGGTACTTTTGTTGGTGGTAGAGTATTAGACTATCTCTATGAAGGACAGGCAAAGGCCGCAAAAATTCAGATGAATAATCTCTCTGATCGACTGAAAGAATTTTATAGAAATTGTTATTTTTATCCATCTACCGAACAAGGTTTAGATGCACTTATTTCTAAACCTTCAGTAGGAAGAGATTGTAAAAAATATAAACCAGGTGGATATCTAGAAGTTGAGTCTATTCCAGAAGATCCATGGGGTGGTGAGTATCAGTACGAATCTGATGGCAAGACTTTCAACATCTATAGTTATGGGCAAGATCAAACCGAAGGTGGAGAAGACAAGGACGCTGATATATATCTCAAAGAAACAAAAAAATAAGTGATTGGCCTTGGTGAGTAGTATGATTTTTTCGAAAAAACATATTTCATCGGGGCATAAAGGTTTTTCGCTTTTAGAAATTTTGGTCGTTGTAACAATTGTTTCGCTTATAACGGCCTTAACAATTTCAAGTTTAAATTTTTCCAGAGAACATGCAGAAGATACCTTAAGAACTGTTGAGCGTGCCATTCGGTACGCGCAAGATCAAGCGGCCCTCAGGAATGTAATTGTAAGATTACACTTTTATTTAAATACACAGCCTCAACAATTTGCCCTTGAGTTTGGCCCAGATGATAATTTTGTCATTCCAGTAAAATCAATTCAACTTAAAAGTCTCTATGATCTAAGTGATGAAGATCGAAAAGAAATAGAAAACAAAAGACAAAAGGAAGTGAACTCAAAGTTTCGCCCCCTGGTTGAATTTCAAAAAGAAAATTTTGAAATCCCTGAAACTTTAAGAATCATAGGGGTTGGAACATCAATTCAAGATGAATTTGTTACTGACTTCGATCCTGCGATCTATATTTATCCCAATGGTGAAAAAGACGGCGCAATAGTTATCTTTGGTTCAGAGGATGAGGTGATTTCACTAGAGATACCCGCTTTTACAAATGATTTTAAAAGGGAATATAAAACAATTAGTGAGGAAGATGTAGATGCTCGTGAGATATATGAAATCCATGAAAGTATGGCCATCGATTTGGTGAAAAAATGGCAATCAAATTAAGCAATAAAGGTTTCACCTTACTCGAAGTTCTCGTAGCGACTGCTATCTTTGCTTTTTTTATTGCCGCATTTAGTTCACGCCATAGTGCAAACGTACTTTCCTCTAATACTATTCGTGAAGACCTGATACTTAAAGAGTTATGTCTAAAAGCACTTAACGAAACAATGCTTGATCCCCCCAAATTTTCAACATCTATAACACTCGCCCCCGAGGCCGCTAAAGTTTTCGATGATTTTCCTGATTATGAATATGTCATTGAATGGAAAGAGTTCGATGTAAAACCAGTTATTTCCATGTTGCTTGGAGCTGAAGAAAAAGAAAGTGCAGAAGAAAATGCCACAAAGCAAGCACTACAAAGATTAGAAAAGCCAATTGTAGAAAACTTAAAAAAGCAACTTTGGCAATTAAAAATAACAGTGACAAATAAAAATACAGGATACTTTCAAGATCTTACAACCTGGGTTTATGATGAAAAGGCACAAGTTAAACTCAAAATTTAATCATGGTACTTCTTTAATAGAAGTACTGATTGCTCTACTTATCATGTCGGGCCTACTTATTAGTGTCTATATTGTCGTAGATGCAAGTACAAAAAATGCTGATACATTTATCATTGAAGATGAAGATTTTCTCTCAATAGAAGCGGCCATGGAAAGAATACGATTAGATTTTTCACAAATTTACACTCCCCTCTACTATTCCGTGCCTGTTATAAAGAAAAGAAAAAGTGATGAAGATGAAGATGACTCAGATAATGTTAAAGATTATGTGCCAACAGATACTTTTCCACAGTTAACGACGACAGGAGGGTTAGTTCCTGAAATTTATTCAGAAAATCCTCAAGAGATTTCTTTTTTTATGTCCGGAAATAAAAGAAAAGTTGCCGATCAAAAACAATCACATTTCGCATGGGTTAAGTATTCTCTCAGAGAATATAAACCTGAAGGAAATATTGATGATTTACTTCCACGCTACAAACCACGAGAAGACGCTCCTTTTGAACTGGTAAGACAATACGTGGCCGATAACCCTTATCGCGAAGAACTCCAATGGGAAGAAGTAAAGCAAAATGTAATGTTAAGACATATTAGGGATTTCAAGATCACTTTTTGGGATGAAAAAAGAAGAAAGTTTGTTGATAATCTTAAACAAATAACCCGAAAAAATAAAATGTTAAGAGCTATAAGACTTGAAATGTCCACTGTGAGTCTAGACAATTTTGAAACAAAAACTGAACGAATATTCATGACGAACTGGCCATTATTTGATGCTCAAAAAGATCAAAAAGAAAGAGAATCAAAACTTGAAAAAGCAAAAAAGAAAAACCAAACAAACTCAAATAAAGATTCCTCTTTTGATTCTGAGGGAGGTTTTCAGTGAGCAAAAAAGGTGTTGCAATTCCCATCGTCTTATCTTCAATCACTATTTTAACATTTTTGTTGGTCAACTTTACTTTTTTCGCTGAACTTAATTTCATTAAAGCTGACAACATCATACACAAAACTCAAGCAAGACTAAATGCCAGATCAGGTCTACACTTTGCGATGAGTATGTTAACTCTCTATCAACAGGCCAGAAATCTACTTGAAGAAAATGAGTCCATAAAGTCTTTTGTCAAAGCTGAAGACATTGAAAAAATTCTCTATAATCCCTTTCAATTTCCAATTGATGATAGTGTTGTGACTAATGAAATAATGAAAACAGCTTTAGGAGATTTTAATGAGATTTTGATGGTGAATGGAAAAATCACTTTAAATATTTCACCGATAACAGGACATCTCAATCCTAATCATATGCGTTTTTCTCACTATAAAAAAAAGGAAGATAACAAAAAAAATAAAGATGAAGAAAAAGATTTACCCGCCAATGAAGAAGATGAAACAGAAGGTGATAAAACAAAAGACAGTATCCTTTTTGTTGAAAATGAAATCCTCACAATTTTGAAGAAAAACTTAGAAAAAGAAAAAGAAAAAAATGAGGATTTTGATACATTGTATGGAAACCTAGATCCTGAATTTTTAGTAAAGGAATTAAAGTTTTATGTCATGGATCCCGGGCAATTTACTGATCCTGAACAAGGCGAACTCGAGGGAAATTACGATCCCTCTGAGGCCAATGCAAAACATAAACCTTTACTTC